>DATLHA010000127.1:0-18364 GCA_035540095.1 Acidimicrobiales bacterium
GGGCGGTTCTCGTTCAACGTCAAGGGCGGCCGGTGCGAGGCGTGCGCCGGCGACGGGACGATCAAGATCGAGATGCACTTCCTGCCCGACGTGTACGTGCCCTGCGAGGTGTGCAAGGGCGGGCGGTACAACCGGGACACCCTCGACGTCACCTTCAAGGGCAAGAACGTGGCCGAGGTGCTCGACCTGTCCTGCGAGGAGGGGGCCGAGTTCTTCGCCAACCAGCCGGTGATCTCCCGGCACCTCGACACCCTGGTCGACGTGGGGCTGGGCTACGTGCGGCTCGGGCAGCCGGCGCCGACCCTGTCGGGTGGGGAGGCCCAGCGGGTGAAGCTGGCCAGCGAGCTGTCCAAACGGGGGACCGGCCACACCATCTACATCCTCGACGAGCCGACCACCGGCCTCCACTTCGAGGACATCCGCAAGCTGCTCACCGTGCTCAGCCGGCTGGTCGACCAGGGAAACACCGTGCTGGTGATCGAGCACAACCTCGACGTCATCAAGAGCGCCGACTGGGTCATCGACCTCGGCCCGGAAGGAGGCGACGGCGGCGGCACGGTCATCGTGGAAGGCCCGCCGGAGGTGGTGGCGAAGACGCCGGACAGCTACACCGGCAAGTTCCTGGCCGACGTGCTGGGCAGGTAGGACTCGGCCGGATCAGCCGCCCGGCTGACCAGAGCGGCCAGGGAGATGACAAGGAGCAGGAGCGTCGACCGGGTGCCGCCGAAGTCGTTGCCGAGGACGTCGCCGCTGCAAAGGGTGAGGAACCCCAGCTGGACGGCGACGATCCAGCGCAGCTCCACCGGGCCCCGCCGGCGAGCCAGCACTATCGTGCCGGCGATCAACGCAGCCACCGTGGCCGCCATGCCGACCAGCTCCTGGCCGTGGAGCCAGCGCTCCCGGACCGCGTCGACGAGCCCGGTCAACGGGAGAACGAGGCCTTCCGAGGGCAGCCCGCCGCCGGGCACCACCAGGCGGACGACGGCGAGCCACGCCACGAGCGCCGCCGCGGGGACGAGTAGGAGGGGAAGATCCTCCTTGCGGCGGCGGGCCAGCACGAGGGCCAGGGGGACCAGGATGGTCGTCTCGCGGGTGAGGACGGCGGCGGCGGCGGCACACCAGGCCAGCCTCGAGTGGCCCCGTACGGTCGCCAAGACGGTGACCAGGGCGAGTGAAACGGCGAGGGCGTCGGCGAGGCTCCCCGTCAGCGCCCAGAGCGAGCCGGGAAGGACCGGGTAGGCGAACGCCAACCACGGAGGGCCGCGAAGGGAGCGGGAGAGCTCCCCGAGGGCCACCCCGCCGGTGACCAGGCCGAGGAGGTTGACGGCGACCAGCGCCCAGACCAGGCCGGGGCCGCCACCCGAGGGGTGGAGCAACCATGCCAGCACCGGGTAGAGCGGCCGCTGGTAGCGGTAGCGAGGATTGTCCAGCGCCGGCGCCACCGCCTCCGGGTGCATCGGGTCCCTGGCGATGGCGTAGAACTGCTGGCCGTCCAGCCCGATGCCCTCGGGTGCCGAGGTCTCGGGGAAGTCGCGGGCGACGACCGCAGCCGCCGGCCCCTGGCGTCCTGCCTGGACCGGTCGCAGGATGCCGCTGCCGCTGGCCTCCACGTCCACAAGCAGGTAGACGAATGCGACAAGGGTCCCGGCCAGTGCAAGACGCAGTGGTTGCGCGCCCTGTCGCATGGAGCTTGTATCGGCGCCGCGGCCCCCTCGCTTGACCTCCGGGGCTCAAGGCGCGGATGCGCCGGGTCGATCATGTCTCCATGGCAACGGTCGGCGGGCTCATGGGCGTGCCCTCCCATGTCCTTCCCCGGTTGCACCGGACGGAGCGCGTGCCGGCTCCCCGGCTGTTGGTCGTGCTCGTGCTCCTGGCCGGCGTCCTCTTCCTCGGGTACGGCTCACAGACCATCGCCGCACCGTTCGGTGACTCCCACGACGGCCGGAACGCCGGCGTCTGGGTGGCGGCGGGCCGCGCCATCCGGGAGAGCGGCCCACTGGCGTCCCGCCTCGGGACGCGCACGCCCGAGAACGGCGTGTACGCCAACCACCCGCCTCTGATCGCCGTCGAGGTCGCCCTGGTCGAGGCCGTGGCCGGGAGGTCGAACGCCGCCAGCCGGGCGCCGGCATGGGTCGGAAGCCTGGTCGCGATCGGGCTCCTCGCTGTGCTGCTGAGCGAGCGGGGCATGCCACCCGGCGCCGCCGGCGCCGCAGTCGCCCTGGTGGTCGCCACACCGATGTTCCTGGTGTTCGGGACCATGCTCGACACACCGGTCACGTCGCTGCCGTTCGGGATCGGCGTCCTGGTCTTATGGGAGCGGGCCCGCCGGGGCCGGCGGGTCCATCCAGCCCTGGCCGCCGGCCTCGCCGCGCTCGCCGCGCTTGCCGGGTGGCAGTCCCTGCTCGTCGCCGGCCTGGTCGCGGCCTGGGCGGGGGTCCGTGTCCTGCGCCGGCGGCGGCCGGTCGGCGCCGAGGCCGGCTTCGTGGCCGGGGCTCTGGCCGGCGCCGGCCTGCTGACGGCCTGGCTGTGGTGGGGGCTCGGCGGCACCCTGCGCCCGCTCACGGAGGCCTACACGGTCCGTACCGGCGACGGCCCGGAGAACGTTGCGCTCGGCCGGTTGGCCGCCACGCTGGTCCACGACGGTCGGGCCATGTTCGGCGTGGTGCTGCTGCTCGGCCTGCTCGGCCTGGTGCCCGCGCTCGCCCGCCGGTCGACTCGAGGCCTGACCGCGGTGGCCCTCGCCGCCACCGTCCCGTACCCGCTGGTCTTCCGGACCGGGGCCGTCAACCACGAATACTGGAACTACTGGTTCGTGCTGCCGCTGGCCATCGGCCTGGCCGCCGGCGCCGCCTGGGTGGTGGACATCGTCGGCCGCGGGGCGGCCGGGCCGGCGGTGGCGGCCACCGCCGGCGTGCTGGCCACGGCGATGGCGGTCGGAGCATGGGTGAGGCCCACGCCCGCGGCGTGGGCCCTCCGGGAGGGGGTACGGGCGGGCGCGGCGGCCGAGGCCGCCACCCTGGGAGCCGGGCAGAAAGCCGGCTGGTACGCAGGCGCGGTGGGCCGGCCCGCGGCATGGGTCGGCCTGGCCGAGCGGCGGCCGGCCCTGCCGGTCTCGCCCGATGACGCCGGCCGGCTGGCGGCCGAGCGGCCGGGCGACACCGTCCTCGTCGGCAGGGTCCGCTGCCTCGCCACCGGTGCTCCTCACGTCGACTACTCGCTGGAATCGTTGGCCGACCTGCTGGCCCGGCCGCCGGAGATCGCCCTGTGCCGCACTTCGCCTCAACCCAGCAGGGGAGTCGGTCGATAAGAACACCGTGCGACGCCTGGCGAGACCGCTGTTGCTGATCGCCATCGCCGGCGCCGTCGTCGGGTTGAGCAAGGTCCACGCCACCGCCTACGGCTACGACTACACGAACTCCTTCCGTTTCGCCTGGTCGCTGGCCTACATCGCCGTGCTGTGCGCCGCCGCCTACGGCGCCGGCCTGCCCGACCTGCCGGGCTCCAAGCGGGCGGCGGCGGCCGCCGCCGCGGCCTCGACCGCCGCCGCCGCCCTGGCCATGTCGCTCCTGCAGCTGGTGGTCGGCTCCGCCCTCCTGCCCCGCTTCGTCGTCTTCGGGACACCGATCCTGCTCGTCCCCGTCGCCGTCGCCTGCTCGTCGCTGGCCCGCCGGGGTCGGGAGCGGGACGAGCAGCGGGAACGGGTGGTGGCCGTGGCCGGCCCCGACGAGAGCGCCAACCTTTCCCGGGAGCTCGATGCCCGCCCCGAGCACCCGGCGATGATCGGCTGGGTCCTGTCTCCCCAGGAGGCGGCCACGGAGACGCCCGGCGAGGAGCCCCTGGTCGACGTGGTCAGGGCCACCCGGGCCACCGCCGTGGTCCTGGACCGGGCCGCCCTGGCGGACGACTCCATCGTCGCCCAGGCCGCCCGGCTGCACGAGGCCGGCGTCCGCATCCGCACCCTCACCCTCTTCTACGACCAGTGGCTGGGCAAGCTGCCTCTGGCCGAGCTGGAGCGGATCTCCCTGCTCTTCGACATCGGTGAGCTGCACCGGGCCCGCTACGGCCGGGTCAAGCGCATCCTCGACACCGTCGCCGCCGCCGTCGGCGTGGCCGTGCTCGCCGTGGTCACGCCCGTCGTCTGGGTGGGCAACCGGCTGGGCAACCAGGGGCCCCTGCTCTACCGCCAGACCCGGGTGGGCAAGGGCGGCAGGGAGTTCGAGATCCTCAAGTTCCGCACGATGAAGCCGGCAGAGCCCGGGGAGGGCTCGACGTGGACCGCGGAGGACGACCCCCGGATCACCCCCTTCGGTGCCTGGCTGCGCAGGAGCCATCTCGACGAGCTCCCGCAGGTCGTCAACATCCTGCGTGGCGACCTGTCGGTCGTCGGGCCCCGCCCCGAGCAGCCCCAGTACGTCGACCAGCTGGCCGAGAAGATCCCCTTCTACGGGCTCCGCCACCTCGTCCGCCCGGGCCTCACCGGCTGGGCCCAGGTCAAGTACCCCTACGGGGCCAGCGAGGGTGACGCCCTGGAGAAGCTGCAGTACGAGTTCTATTACCTGCGCCACCAGAGCCTGGCCCTCGACGTCCGCATCACCGGGCGCACCCTTCGCAGCGTCCTCGGGAGGGCCGGGCGGTGAGCGGCCCGAACGTCGACGTCGTCATCCTGACGTGGAACGACGGGCCGCTCCTCGACGCCGCGGTCGGCTCCGCCCTGGTCTCGGAGGGCGTGGACGTACGCGTCTACGTGGTCGACAACGGCTCCGACCCCCCGGCCGCCGTGCCCGCCGACGATCGGGTCAGCCTCGTCCGCAACGACACCAACCGGGGCGTGGCCCCGGCCCGGAACCAGGGCGCCCGCCTGGGCGACGCCCCGTTCCTCTGCATTCTCGACAGTGACGCCCGCCTGCTGTCGGACACCCTGGCCCGGCTGATCGAGCCCCTCGAGGCATCGCTCGATGTGGCCCTCGCCGCGCCGGTCTTCACCGGCCAGGCGCCAGAGGCCAGCGCAGGCCTGGCGCCTTCGCTGACCGACAAGGCGCTGCGCCTCCTCGACGTGCGTGACAGCTACCGAACGGTCGACACCACCGGCCCCTGGTGGGATGTCGACTTCGCAATCGGGGCGTGCCAGCTCCTGCGCCGGGAGGACTTCGAGATCGCCGGCGGCTACGACGAGGGTTACTTCTATGGCCCCGAGGACGTCGACCTCTGCCTCCGGCTGCGGGAGGACGGGCTGCGCATCGTCCAGGTCGCCGGTGCCGGCTGCCACCACCCGCCCCGTCGGCGCCACCGGGGCGTGCTCACCAAGGCGGGCCTGCTCCACGCGTCGGCGGTGGCTCGCCACCTGTGGCGCCACCGCGGCTTCACCCGGAAGGTGGCGGCGGCGTGACCTCGCCCATCGACACCGGCCGCGTGAGCGGCCGCATCGACACCGGCCACGTGAGCGGCCGCATCGACACCGGCCGCGTGAGCGGCCGCATCGACACCGTGCTCGTCGCCTACCGCAGCGAGGGCGTGATCGCGCCGGCGGTGGAACGGGCCCGATCCCTCGGCGGGACCGTCGTCGTCGTCGACCACGGCGACGGTGCCTCCGCGGCCCGGGCGGCGGCGGCCGGCGCCCTCGCCATCCACGACCCGTCGAACCCCGGCTTCGGCACCGGCCAGAACCGCGGGGTGGCCTTCACCGAATCGGAACTCGTGCTCCTGTGCAACCCCGACGCCGAGATCGCGCCCGAGGCGGTCGCTGCCGGTGCTGAGCTCCTCCGGAACCGCCCCGACGTGGCCATGGTTCAGGGCGCCATCGTCAACCGGACCACCGGCGAGCCCGAGCGCAGCGCCGGCGTGGAGGTCGGCCCCGTCCACCTCCTGGGCCGCGCCCTGGGGGCCAAGGCCCTGCTCGGAGTCCCGGCGGTGGCCTCGCTGGCCCGGCGATGGCCCGTGCTCAGGGACCACGCCGAGCGGGTGCCCACCGGCCCGACGGAGGTCGACAGCCTGGCCGCCACGGCCGTCCTGGCCCGCCGCTCGGCGCTCGACGCCGTCGGCGGCTTCGACGAGTCGTACTTCCTGTACGGCGAGGATCTCGACCTGGGCAGCCGCCTTCGGGCCGCGGGCTGGAAGCTCCTGGCCGTGCCCGAGGTCTGGGCCTCCCACACCAGCGGCGGCTCGGCCCACTCCGGCTGGCACCGGGAGGCCAACTGGTGGCGGGGCACCATGCAGTTCGGCGCCGGCCGCTGGAGCGGGCCCGCGTGGGCGGCCGCCATGCTGGCGGCCGGCATCCGGTGGATGCGGCTGGCCGTCCGCCACCCGTTCCACGCTCCGGAGACCTTTGCCGCGCTGGTACAAGACCCGTGGCGCCGGCGCCGGGCGGCGCCGGCGCGCCAACGGGTGCCCCTGGCCCGCCACCGGTCGGTCCCGCTGCACTAGCCCGTCCGATGGTCGGGCACGCAGCACCCCATCTGACGTGACTCAACCGGGCACACCGAGTGGTCGATAACGACACGGTGGGACCAGTGAGCCCGAGGGAGGGCGGGCGTCGGGTGGCTTCTCCCGCCCTCACGGTGTACCGCCGGCTGTCCGGTGCCGCCCGCTCCGCCATGGCTCGCGATGCCGGCAAGCTGGGGATCGGCGGGGCCATCGTCCTGGTGTCGGGCGTGGCCCAGGCGATCATCGTGGCCCGCGCCCTCGGGCCCCGGGATTTCGGGATCGCCGCTCTCATCCTGAGCTTCCCGCCGCTCGTCTTCACCTTCTTCGACGCCCAGGCCGCCGAAGCCGTGGTCAAGTACCTGGGCCAGTTCATGGTCGCCCGTGACCGCAGCAAGGCCCTCGCCGTGCCCAAGCTCGCCTACACCGTCGACATCGGCCTGGCCCTGCTCGGCTTCCTCGTCGTCGCCGCCAGCTCGCCCTGGGTCGGGCAGCACCTCCTCGGCACCGGTGGCTACGTCGAGCTGCTCCTTCTGGTCGCCGGCACCCAGGTGATCGTCGCGCCCGCCGACACGTCCCGGGCCATCCTGACCAGCTTCGGGCGGTTCTCCGGCGTGGCTCGGGTGACCGGGGCGGCCGCCATCCTCCGCCTCGGTCTGGTCGTCGCCCTGGTCGGCAGCGGCGGGGGCATCGCCGCCTACGTGGTCGCCACGTGCGCCGGGACGGCGTTCGAGTCCCTCTTGATGGGGTGGCTGGCCAACCGGGCCGTCCGTGACGCCCTGGGAGGCAGCTGGTGGACCGGTCGCCTCGCCGACGTCCGCGGGAGTGTCCGGGAGATGGGGTGGTTCCTGCTCTACACGGACCTCTCGAGCCTGGTCGGGGTGTTCGTCAAGCAGGCCGACATCGTCATCCTCGGCATGGTCGCCGGCCCGGTCCAGACCGGCTACTACCGGCTGGCCCGCTCGCTTGCCACTCCGGCGACCAGCGTGATCACGACCCTGCAGGCCGTGCTCTACCCGCAGGTGGCCCGGCTGGCGGCCACGGGCGACGCCGCCGCCCTCATGCGCCGGGCCCGGCGGTGGTGCCTGCTCGGCGGCGTTCCCCTCGCCGCGGCGTCGCTCGTGGTATTTCCGTTCGCGCCCCAGGTGATCCGTCTGTTGAGCGGCGACGACTTCGTCGGCGCCACGGCGGCGGCGCGGTGGCTCCTCGCCGGCTCGGCCTTCGTTCTCACCTGTTTCTGGCTCCGGCCCATCCAGCTGGCGACCGGGCAGGTGCGGTTCATGTTCCTGAACGGCGTCGTGCTCGGCGTGGTCTCGGTGGCCTCCTTCTTCGCCCTCGGCGGCCCGTTCGGTGCCGCCGGCGTGGCCGCGGCCCGCACCGTGGTCGCCGGTGTCGGCGGTACCTCCGCCGGACTGTGGCGGCTGCGCTCACTCAGCCGCTCGGGGCGGCTGGTGGCAGGGCCGGAGCCGGCGTCCCCGCCGGTGGCGCTTGTCTCTTAGCTTAGGCTTCAGCGGGAGGCGAGGACGAGCACCCGGGGCCCGTTGCGCTCCGCCCGCTCCTCGACCACGTCGACGGTGGTGAAGCCGGCGTCGGTCAGCAGCCCGGTGAGCGTGCCGAGGGGCAGCCACTTGGCGTGGTCGTACATGCCGGAGAACACCTCGGTCCTACCGCCCTCGGCGTAGCGCATGTACCGGAAGCGTTCGCCGTCCACCACCAGCTCGTCCGTAGCCCGGTCGGGCGGGGCGACGTGGGTGTCGAGCATGAGGCCCTTGGCGGCGACGGCGCCGAGGGCGCGCACGTGGCTCACCGGGTCGCGCAGGTGGTAGAGGACCCCGACGTGGTGCACGAAGTCGGCGCCCACGGCGGCGAGCTCGGCCGGCGCCGCCGGCGCCTCGATGTCGCAGGTGAAGACCTCCGGACTCCAGCCGTGGAAGGCGCAACGGACGATGGTCTTCACGACGTTGTCGATCCGGGCGTCGACCGCGGTGACCCGGCCGGCCCGCTGGCAGAGGGCGATGGTGTGCACCCCCTCGAAGCACCCGATCTCGAGCACGTGGCTGCCCTGGAGGCCCAGACGCTCGTCCATCAGGACGACCCGTCGGTCGGGGATGGGCTGGGGGTCCTCCCGCTTGCCGGTCCACGCGGCGTCGCCGAAGCGCCGGCCCCGACCGTCGACCGTGAAGCAGACCCAGGGCAGGAGGCCGTTCAGGCGGTCCAGGTCGTCGTCGGAGAGGCGCTCCACCAGCGGGGCGCCGACCCGCTGCTCCTGGTAGCCGGCCCGGGGCAAGGGCGCGGCCAGCCTGCGCACCGCGGCACGTGCCCGGCGGGCGGCCTGCTTGACGGTGGCCTCGATCGGGTCCAGCGCGGCCATGCTACGGCGCCGCCTCCTCCAGGGCGGCGGGCAGCTCGGACAGGTGGGCGATGACGATGCCGGCATCGCCGGCCACCTGGTCAGGGTCGTCGTAGACGCCGGCGTAGCGGACCGGGACCATGCCCATGTTCCGGGCACCCTGCACGTCGGTGCGGACCCGGTCACCCACGTGGGCCGACCGCTCGGGGGCCACGCCGAGGGCGTCGAGGGCGACCTCGAAGATGCGGGGGTCGGGCTTGTAGAAGCCGACCTCGTCGGAGAACGTCCAGGCGTCGAACAGGTCGAGCAGCTGCCAGCGGTCGAGCAGCTCGATCAGGGTGGTGGACGGGGTCAGGCCGATGTCGCACACGATCCCCAGCCGCCGCCCTTCCGCCCGGAGGGCGCGCAGGCACTCCTCCACGCCGTCCGCCGGGTGCAGCTCGGTGGTGGCGCCGGCCTCCCCGAAGGACCGGACCAGGGCCTCCTGCAGGTCGCGACCGGCGTCGATCCCCAACTGGGCCAGCATGCAGGCGGTGGCGTCGGCCACCACGTACTGCCGGTTGGCCTTCCACGCCGACTCGTACTCGCGGAAGGCGACCCCATGGGCGGCCTCGAGCCGGGTGCGCTCGACGCCGATACCCGCGGCGTCGAGCAGCGCGGCCCACGCCCGCATCCGGCCGGCGACGAGGTTTCCGGGCGGCTCCCAGACCAGGGTGTTCCAGAAGTCAAAGGTCACGCCCTCAATGTGGTGGTCCGGCATGCCGAAAAAGAGTACGTGGCTTCTCCCGCGCAGCTTTCGGTGGTGCAAGGCCAGGGTCCGGCGGCGGTGGGAGAGGTCGACGCCTCTTCCCCGGGGGCGGCGGACCTCCTCCGCCAAGAGGCACGGGCGCTGCTGGACGCCGCCGACCGCCTCGACCCGGACGCGTTCCAGCGGGCCATCGACGTCCTCGCCGGTTGCCACGGCAAGGTCATCCTGACCGGGGCGGGGACCTCCGGGATCATCGCCCGCAAGATCGTGGCCACCCTCACCAGCACGGGGACGCCGGCCGCCTTCCTCCACCCCTCCGACGCCCTGCACGGCGGCCTGGGCGCGGTCGGCAGCCACGACGTGGTCATCGCCATCAGCAACAGCGGGGAGACGGGGGAGGTCCTCGCCCTCCTGCCGTACCTCCGGAACCGCCAGGTACCCATCGTCTCCCTGGTCGGCAACCTCACGTCCACGCTGGCCAAGGCGTCCGAGGTGGTGCTCGACGCCGGCGCCGAGCGGGAGGTCTGCCCCTTCAACCTGGCGCCCACCTCCAGCACGACCGTGGCCCAGGCCGTGGGCGACGCCCTGGCCGTGACCCTGCTCAAGGTCAAGGGCCTGACCCCGCAGATGTTCGCCCTCAACCACCCCTCCGGGCGCCTGGGCCGCCGGCTCACCCTCAGGGTCGCCGACCTGATGCACGCCGGCGACCGCCGGCCCACCGTCCCCCGCCACGCCTCCTGGCTGGAGGTCGTCGGCGCCATCGGCGACGGCGGGCTCGGCGCGGTGGCCGTCGTCGACCCCGGCGACCGGTTGGCGGGAATCGTGACCGACGGCGACCTGCGCCGGGCCCTCCAGCGCACCGCTCCCGAGGAGCTGGCCGCCATGACCGCCGAGTCCGTCATGACCGCGCTCCCGGTGACGGTCGGCCCCCACGTGCTGGCCTACGACGCCCTCCAGCGCATGGAGGACCGCCCCTCGCAGATCTCGGTGCTCCCCGTCGTCGAGGACGGCGGGCGCTGCGTCGGCCTGGTCCGGGTCCACGACATCGTCCGGGCCGGGGTCTAGCGATGGAGATCCTCGGCGTCATCCCGACCCGCATGGGGGCCGTCCGCTTCCCCGGCAAGCCCCTCGCCGACATCGCCGGCCGCCCCCTCGTCCGCTGGGTGTACGACGCGGCCACCAGCTGCCCGGTCCTCGACCGGGTGGTCGTGGCCACGCCCGACCAGGAGATCGTCGACGTCGTCCGGGCCTTCGGCGGCGAGGCGGTCCTCACCAGCCCCCACCACCCGACCGGCACCGACCGGGTGGCCGAGGTGGCCGCCTCCAGCACCGCCGACGTCGTGGTGAACGTCCAGGGCGACCAGCCTTTCGTGACCCCGGACATGCTGGAGCAGCTCGTGTCCCCCTTCGCCGCCGGCGCCGGCGTGCAGATGACGACCCTCGGCGCCCCGCTGGGACCGGACGTGGACCCCACAGATGGCAATGTGGTCAAGGTGGTCTGTGACCGGAACGGCGACGCCCTCTACTTCTCCCGGAGCCCGATCCCGTACTACCGCACGCCCGGGCCGGCGCCGGTCCTGCACCACCTCGGCCTGTACGCCTTCACCCGGGAGTTCCTCGCCGTGTACCAGACCCTCACGCCGACGCCCCTCGAGCTGTGCGAGGGCCTCGAGCAGCTCCGGGTGCTGGAGCACGGGTACCGCATCCGGGTGAGCCGGACGGACGCACCCGCGATCGAGGTGAACACCCCCGCCGACCTGCAGGCGGCCATGGCCCACGCCGGCGCCCGAGCGCTGTCGTGAACCGCGTCGAGATCGGCCCCGGGCTGGAGGTGGGGCCCGGCTGCGGCCTGACCCTGCTCGGCGGCCCGTGCGCCATCGAGGGCGAGGACTTCACCGTCGGCATGGCGGTGGCCATCCGCGACATCTGCGCCCGGGTGGGCATCGGCTTCGTCTTCAAGTCGTCCTTCGACAAGGCCAACCGCACGTCGCTCGACTCCTACCGCGGGCCCGGCCTCGACAAGGGCCTGGCCATCCTGGCCCGGGTACGGGAGGAGGTCGGGGTGCCGATCGTCACCGACATCCACGAGCCGGCCCAAGCCGCCCCCGTCGCCGAGGTCTGCGCCGTCCTGCAGATCCCCGCCTTCCTGTGCCGCCAGACGGATCTCCTGCTGGCGGCCGGCGCCACCGGCGCGGTGGTGAACGTCAAGAAGGGCCAGTTCGTCTCGCCCGCCGAGATGGCCCATGCGGTGGCCAAGATCGAGTCCACCGGGAACCGGCGCATCCTCCTGACCGAGCGGGGCGCCACCTTCGGGTACAACAACCTGGTGGTCGACTTCCGGGCGCTGCCCCAGCTGGCCGCCCACGGCTACCCCGTCGTCTTCGACGCCACCCACAGCGTGCAGATGCCCGGTGCCCTGGGCAATGCCTCAGGCGGCCAGCGCCAGTACGTGCCCCACCTGGCCCGGGCCGCGGTGGCCACCGGCTGCGACGCCCTGTTCATGGAGATCCACGAGGACCCGGAACGGGCCCTGAGCGACGGGCCGAACATGGTCCCCCTGGCCGAGCTCGAGGGCCTCCTCCAGCAGCTGCTCGCCGTCCGGCGGGCGACGGGCCTGTCGTGATCGAGCTCACCGAGTGGATCCGGACCACCCGGTTCCCCGACCGGCCGTGGCTGGTCCTGGGCAAGGGGCCCACCTTCTCCGACCGCGACCAGTTCGACCTGAGCGCCTACAACCTGCTCTCCCTCAACCACGTGGTGTCGGAGATGAAGGTCGACGTGGCCCACGTCATCGACGTCGACGTGGTGGAGGCGTGCGGGCGGGCGCTGCTGGAGAACTGCGACTGGCTGCTGATGCCCCGCGTGCCCCACGTCCAGCAGCAGGTCAGCCTGCGGCCGCTGGAGGATTTCGTCGCCGCCATCCCGGTCCTGCGTGAGCTCGACCGGGCCGGCCGCCTGGTCTGGTACAACGCCGAGACCGGGCCGGCGTACCCCGGCTCGCCGGTGGTCGAGGTCAAGTGGTTCAGCTCCGAAGCCGCCCTCAACCTCCTCGCCGCCATGGGGGTGAAGACGGTCCGGTCGCTGGGTATCGACGGCGGCCAGACCTACAGCAGCGCCTTCGGGCCGCTGAACAACACCACCCGCCTGGCCAACGGGCTGCCCAGCTTCGACAAGCAGTTCGACGAGATCGAGCGCATCGTCCGCCTGCGGGGACTGGACTACCAGCCGCTCGTCGAGCCGATCCGGGTCTTCGTGGGCGCCGACGAGTCCCAGCTGGTGGCCACCCGGGTGCTGGAGCACTCCATCCGCAAGCACACCGACGCCCTGGTCCGGGTGTCACCCATGCTCGACCTGCGGCCGCCGATGCCGAAGAAGCGGGAGAACCGGCCCCGGACGCCGTTCTCGTTCAGCCGGTTCATGATCCCCCAGCTCGCCGGCTACCGGGGCCGGGCCATCTACCTCGATGCCGACATGCAGGTCTTCGGCGACATCCGGGAACTGTGGGAGGCGCCGTTCAACGGCCACCACGTGCTGTGCACGACCCAGAGTGAACCGCCCGAGCGCTGGAAGGGGTCCACCTGGTTCCACCCCGGCCCCCAGATGAGCGTGATGGTCCTGGACTGCGGAGCCCTCGACTGGGACATCGAGCGCATCGTCGCCGACCTCGACGCCGGCCGGTACAGCTACGCCGACCTCCTGTTCCGGCTCTGCATCGTGCCCCCCGAGCGCCTCGACCCGACCCTGCCCGTGACCTGGAACCACCTGGAGACCTACGAGCCCGGCGAGACGAGGCTGACCCACTACACCGTGGTCCCCACCCAGCCGTGGAAGAGCACCGACAACCCGCTGGGCGACGTCTGGCTCGCCGGGTACCGGGAGGCGGTGGCCGCCGGCGCCGTGCCGCCTTCGGAGGTGGAGACGTCGGTGGGCAAGGGCCACATCCGGCCCGAGCTGCTCGATGCGCTGGCCACGGCGCCGGCGCCGGCCCGCACCGACCGGTCGAGCGCGGCGATCGAGCTGGAGGCGGCCCGCGAGCGGATCAAGGAGCTGCACGGTCGCCAGCTCCGGGGCCGCGCTCGCGGTGCCCTGGCCCGGTTCAGCCCCCTGGTCCGCGCCGCCCGGGCGCGAGGCCCGGCCAGCCCGGCCGGCGCCGCCGTGGAGCGGGCCGCCCACCTGCTGCGACGGGTGCTTCGCTAGAGGTCCCCGACGCCCGGCGGAAGAGCAGGTCGTAGCCGGCGCTCTCCAGGCCGCGGGAGTAGCGGTGGTACCGCCCCCGCAACAGCTCGGCCAGGACGGCGCCCACCCGGTGGCGGGGCAGGCCGTAGCGGAACTCCAGGTGCTCGACCTTGCGGCCGAGCAGCCTGAGGGCGTGGGGGTCGACGCGGCCGGCCGGCGCCCGGCGCAACCGCTCGGCCATGGCCCGGTAGTGCGCGATCTCGTCGCCGAGCACGCCTTGGCGGCGGCGGGTCGCCAGCTTGGCGCGCAGCCCACGGGAGGCGGCGCCCACCTGGTTGGCACCGTGCTGGCGGTAGCGGACCAGCGGCTCGGGAAGGACCACGATCTCCGAGACGGAGGCCAGGAGGCCGGCGATCCAGATGTCGTGGAGGCCCGTGCCGGGAATGGGCAGCACCAGGTCCCGGAACGAGGACCGGAAGGTTAGCGTGGCCCCGCACACCACGGGCCGGGCGACGAGGACGTCGAGGGCGTGTCCGGCGGCGAACCGCCGGCGCCGGCCGGCGGTGAAGCCGGTGGCGTGGAACAGAGTCCGCCCCAGCGGGCGCAGGGCTTCGTCGACCAGCTCGGCGTCGCTGAACACGGCCCCCGCCTCGGGGTGGTCCTCGAACGCAGCCACCAGGCGCTCGAGCTTCTCCGGCGCCCAGACGTCGTCCTGGTCGGCGAGGGCGATGATGGCCCCGCGGCAGCGGGCGATGGCGCCGGCGAAGTTGGCGGTGACGCCGAGGTTCTCCGGGTTGGCGTGGAGTCGCACGGGGAACGGCGCGTCGGCGGTGAAGCGCGCCACGATGTCGACCGTCCCGTCGGTGGAACCGTCGTCGCACACGACGACCTCGGCCGGGAGGACGGTCTGGGCTGCGATGCTTTCGAGCTGGGCGGCGAGGAATCGCTCGCCGCGGAAGGTACACAGCGCGACGGAGACGTCCACCAATGAATTATCGGCCCCTCGCCGAATCACTTGACCCGGCCCGGCGCCCCTCCCGCGGCCCGCGCCGCGCTTCTCTCTCAACCCTCCGTCGCCCCCAGTCGATACTTCTCTCCATGGGACCTCTGGCCCGCGGCGCGTCGGCCGTCCTCGACGGCGAGCAGCCTGCTGAGGTGGCGTGATGGAAGTCGAACAAGTCGAGTCGTGCCCGTTGTGCGGAGGTGGCCGGCTCAAGCTGTGGCGCCCGGCGCCGGACCATAACTACCCGTCGGACGACTGGGGATTCGAATACTCCTGCTGCCGGGATTGCGGTGCCCGGTTCCTCAGCCGCCGGCCCACTGCAGCCACCGCCGTCGAGTTGTACGACGACACGTATGAGCCATACGACGTCGGCGTCGAGCGTCGAGCCCGACCCGTGGAGTTGACCACGGGCCGCGTCGGCCGGTTGCCGGCCCGTTGGATCGAGGTCGTGCGGTCGGCGTACCGACTCCCGCGACCGGAGTCGCGGCTTCTCGACCTCGGGTGCGGCTCGGCCACCTTCCTTCAGGCCGCATCCGAGGCGGGGTGGACGGCGATCGGGTCCGACTTCTCACCCGCGGTGGTGATGCGGGTCAAGTCGGCGGGCTTCGAGGCACACCTGATCGACGAGGTCTGGTCTGCTCTCAGGGACGAACCGGTCGACCTGGCCAGGATGAACCATGTCCTCGAGCACGTGTACGACCCCGTCGACCTGCTCCGGCGCGTCGCTTCGGTGCTGGCCCCGGGCGGGCGGATCCACATCGCCGTACCGAACCCGTCCGGTGTGACCTCGTTGGCCTTCGGCCGGCACTGGTCCGGGTTGGAGCCCAGGCACGTCATTCACTTCTCTCCGACGCTCCTCGGGTCGGTGCTCGACCGGGCAGGACTGGTCCTCGAGAGCGTCAGCCATCAACCGGCGGTGAGAGACGTCAAGCGGAGCGTGGTCTACGCCCTGCGCTCGCACGGGACGCCCTCCAGTGTCGTCGCCCGCTTCGAGGGCCGATGGGCGGATCGGATCTACGCCGGCGCCGCGGCAATCGGCGCTCAGCTCGGCCGTGGTGACCGCCTTCACGCCATCGCTCGCCGGTGAGGCGCCCCTCGGTCCGTTGGGTGCCGGCCGCGTATACGGAGGCCATCGCCAGTGCCCGGCTCCGTTGCTACCGCCCCGCCCGGGCCCTCGCCGAGGCTGGCTGGAACAGTCGAATCCTCACCCGGCACCTCCCGAGCCGGCCGGACGTCGTCGTGTTCCAGAAGGCGTACGGGCCCGCCCACCTTGCGCTGGCGTCGCGCATGCAGCGGCGAGGAGCGGCCGTCGTGTTCGACTTGTGTGACAACCATTTCTACGCAACGTCGGACGATCCTCGGTCCGCCGAGCGCGTCGAGCGCCTCCGGAGGATGATCGGACTGGCCGACGTCGTCACTGCCTCGACCCCGACCCTGGCCAGTCGGATCGACCACCCTCGGGTGGTCGTCGTCGACGACGCGATCGACGTCGCGGGCCCTGCCCTCGACGCCAGCCCCGTGACCCGCAGGCGCCTGGTCTGGTTCGGGAATGCCGGTTCGGAGGCGGAGCACTACGGCATGGCAGATCTGGGTGCGATCCTGCACGACCTGAGTCAGGTGGCCAAAACGGTCTCCTGCGAGCTCGTCGTCGTGTCGAACTCGGCGCCTGCGTTCGAACGGTATGTCGGCGGCTCCGGGTTGGAGGCGCGCTACCAGCCATGGACCCCTGCGTCCGTGGAACGGGCTCTGCGGTCGGCGGACATCGCCCTCCTGCCGGTCCAGGCCAACGAGTTCACCCTCTGCAAGACCGCCAACAGAGTCGTGACCTCCCTCCTCCACGGGCTGGCAACCGTGGCCGGTCGCATCCCGAGTTACGAGGAGTTCTCCCCCTACATCCGGTTCGAGTCGTGGCAGGAGCACGTCGGGGCGTACTTGGCCGACCCCGAACTTCGGGCCGGCGATGTCGCGGGCGGCCAGGCGTACATTGCCGACCGCTTCCCCCCGGGGCATCTCGGAGAGCAGTGGGCTGGAGCGCTTGAGTGGGCGGTGGCGGCCCGGGCGAGTTAGCCGGAGCGCGTCGTGCCACGCAAGGGGCGGCTACGTGATGGCCAGCATCCGCTGGAGCGCCACCCTGGCCCACTCGGCGGTCTCGCCGTCGACCTTGATCTGGTTGACGACGTTGCCGGAGACCAGGTTCTCCAGCACCCAGGCCAGATGGGCGGCGTCGATGCGGAACATCGTCGAGCACGGGCAGACGAGCGGATCGAGCGAGACCACGGTGCGGTCGGGGTGCTCGGCGGCCAGCCGCTGCACGAGGTGGATCTCGGTGCCGACGCCGATGACCGCACCCGCCGGCGCCGCCTCCACGGCCTTGATGATGAAGTCGGTGGAGCCGACCTGGTCGGCGACCTCGACCACCTCGTGGGCGCACTCGGGATGCACGACGACCAGACCGTCGGGGTGCTGGGCCCGGAACGCCTCCACGTGGGCGACCTTGAACCGCTGGTGGACCGAGCAGTGGCCCTTCCACAGCAGGAGGGTGGCCTCCTTGACGTCGACCTCCTCCAGGCCGCCCAGCTCCCGCTTCGGGTCCCACACCCGCATGTCGGCGGCGCCCAGACCGAGCTGGTAGCCGGTGTTGCGGCCCAGGTGCTGGTCGGGGAAGAAGAGCAGCTTGTCGCCACGGCCCAGAGCCCAGGTGACGACGGCCCGGGCGTTGGACGACGTGCAGACGGCCCCGCCGTTGCGGCCGACGAAGGCCTTGAGGGCGGCGGAGGAGTTCATGTAGGTGATGGGGACGATCCGCTCGATGTCGGTGACGGCGGCCAGGGCCTCCCACGCCTCCTCGACGGAGTCGAGGTCGGCCATGTCGGCCATCGAGCAGCCGGCGTTGAGGTCGGGGAGGACGACGGTGCGGGTGCCGCCGGTGAGGATGTCGGCCGACTCGGCCATGAAGTGGACGCCGCAGAACACGATGTACTCGGCGGTGGAGCCGGCGGCCAGGCGGGACAGGCCGAAGGAGTCGCCCCGGGCGTCGGCCCAGCGCATGACCTCCTCGCGCTGGTAGTGGTGGCCCAGGATGAGGAGGCGGTCGCCGAGCACGGTCCTGGCCTCGCCGATCCACGATTCGAGTTGTTCCTGAGTGGCCGCGGTGTACCGATCCGGGAGAGCCCCTTGAATCCGCACCATGTGATTCCCCTTTGTGGGAGCCCCGAACTGCGGCCGGCGGAGACAGCTTGGTCGCCTCACGCGGGTATGTCGGCCTCGGAGCTGAGATGTCGCCGGATACCAAGCCGGCGTGGGATGCAGTCTATGTTCATCGAGCGGTTTGTGCTCGGCGAACTCCTACCCTTGACACGTGGTTCAACGTCCGCCGGCCGGCACCATTCCCGACGCCCCCGGGTCCTACCAGTTCAAGGACGCCGACGGCCGGGTCATCTACGTGGGCAAGGCCCACAGCCTGCGGTCGCGCCTCTCGAACTACTTCGGCTCGCCGGCGACCATGCCCCCCCGGACGGCCCAGATGGTGGCCGCCGCCGAGTCGGTGGAGTGGATCCAGGTCCGCAACGACGTCGAGGCGCTCATGCTCGAGTACAGCCTCATCAAGCAGCACCGGCCCCGGTTCAACATCCGCCTCCGGGACGACAAGAGCTACCCGTTCCTGGCCATC
>DATLHA010000128.1:0-2329 GCA_035540095.1 Acidimicrobiales bacterium
GGGGTCTCCTCACCGGACCGGCAAGCGCACGATCTAGGCCTAAGGCTCAAGGCCCTGCGGCGCATAGTGCTGACCCACCGGCGGCTCGGCCACAGCCTGTTGGATCCGATCCTCAAGGCGGTGGACCCCCATTAGCGGCGCCAGGTGGCGGGTGGCCACCTCGCAGTACAGGTCGACGAGCACCAGCCCCGTGCGCACCGGCCCGCTCTTCAGCGTGCGCCGAGCCAGCTGCTCGGGGCTCGACTTGTAGGTCGACGGCCTGAGCCCGCACGCCGAGATGGCCGTCCGCCAGTCCTTGATCAGCGGGTGGTCGGCGATCAGCTCGAGGGTGACGTCCTGGTCGACCAGCGCCTGCTCGGTGTCGTCGGGAAACGGCTGGCCGGCGACCGCCGCCGCGGTGGCCCGCAGGTTGGAGGCGAGGAGCCCGCCGACCAGGATGTCCGGGTGGCGCTCGGCGAGCTCGCCGGCGATGCTGACCGAGACCCTAGGCATGCAGCCCGGTACGGACGGTCTCCAGCACCTTCTCGCGCCACTGGATGCACCAACGGTCGTGGAGGCGGTGGTGGCCGTCGCCGTGGGGGTGGATGCTCCTGCGGTGGGCCCGGCCCGGGTCGGGGATGGTGGCGTCGACGGCGGTGTCGCCGGCCAGGTAGCGGTGGTCGCCGGCCTCACCGAGCAAATGCGGACGGCGGGCAGGACGAGGCCGAAGCCGACCGCGTCGACCCTCGGCCTGCAGGGGTACGTCGGCGCAAAGCGTCAAATCCCGCCTCCTGAAACGCTCAACCTGTCGGGCTGGGCACCCCGATGGGCAGTGTGAGGCGGGTCCGGCGGTGGACCAGCAGCCGCCGGCCGATCTCGTGGGCGTCGAGGGCGATGATGACCGGCCCACTGCCCGGCCCCACGAGCTCGACGTCGATCTCGGCGATGCACGTCTCGCCCGGCTTGAGGATGTTCGACACCCACCAGCCCCGCTGCGGGGGCTGGCTGTCCTTCCGGGTCACCAGGACCCGCCCGGGAGGCCCGTCGACCAGCTCGCCAAGCACCTTGCGGATGACGCCGGCCTCCCGCCCCCGGTTGACGAGCTCGACCTCGGCGTGGACGCTCCCCTCGGCCGTACCCATGATCGTGCACGGGCCGAAGCCGATCTCGCTGTCGCCTTGGACCCGGGCCAGGACGAACCAGCCGGCGGTGCCGGCGGCGCCGGCCAGGCCGGTGAGGCCCAACAGTCCCCGGATCACTCGCATACGACCTGGATGCGGTGGGCGACCAGGGCCGGCGCGAGCCGCTCGCCCGGCACCACCCCCGGGATCTCAGGCGGGCAGGTGGGGAAGGCGGCCCGGCCCACCTGGGCGTAGGCGCACGATGCTTCGAAGTGGGGGGCGGTGGTCTGGTCCATGGGGGAGTGGTTCAGGACGCTCTGACCAGCACGAGCGGGGTGCGCTCGTCGGCGTTGCCCTGCGGGTTCGGCTTCATGGCCGCGACCAGCAGGTCGTGGTCGATGAACGGAGAGGCACCGCAGATCTCCACCCGACCCAGGTCGTTGGCGTCGACCACCGCCGCACCGCAGCCCAGGGCGTTGGCCACCCTGCATGCGACCCCTCGGGGGTCGTCGGGCCCCAGGACGATGTCCTGAGTGTAGGGAGGCAGGTTCCCGGGGACGTCATCGATCCAGGTGACCTGGCGTCCGGCGAGGCGGTAGAAGTCCCCGTGCCGCCCGAGGAGCCGCCCCGGCATGGCGACGGCCAAGGCGAACAGGATCCGGGGGAGGCCGGCGAGGTCGACGGCCACCTGGAAGGCATAGGGATTGCACAAGCTGCTGTCGAAGTCGAAGAGACGGCACAGGATCCGAGCCGGAATCCCCGGGTACACGTCGTCGAGATCGACGATGCGGCCCTGGGTGATGGCCAGCGGCGACTCGCAGACCACCAGGATGTCGGAGGGCTCCGGACGGAGGCCGGCAGCCTCCAGCGCGTCCTGTGCCACCTCGATGATGTCGTCGCCCGGAACGAGCAACGATGTCTTCAGCGGCATGACCTTCATCCCGCCGCAACCGTACTTGAAACGGTCCCTGGAACAAGGATCCTCGACCGGCAACGTCGCGGCCGGGGAACCAGTCGGATCGGGTCGCCGCACCGCGACATCGCCGAGGCCAACCGGGCGTGGCCCGAAACCGGCGGTAGCGTCGTCGCCATGTTGCGTCCTGGAAACTGGACCAGACCAGCGGGTGCAAGTCCCGCCCGGGTAATCGCCGGAGAGCCCGGTAGCAGGCCCCGGTTCGTCGTCGAGAGGCGGCGGGCTGAGCGGGGCGTCGAAAGCCTCTTTGGAGGGA
>DATLHA010000129.1:0-1617 GCA_035540095.1 Acidimicrobiales bacterium
ATGATGCGGGAGCCGGTCAGGGCGATGATGACCATGGCCGTGGGCAGCACGTTGGGCAGGACGTGGCGGAGGACGATCCGGCGGTCGGTGGCGCCGATGGAGCGGGCGGCCTCCACGTAGTCGCGGTCGCGCACCGACAGCACCTCGGCCCGTGAGACTCGCGCCAGCGTCGGCCAGGAGGTGAACGCCAGCACGTAGATCAGGTTGTCGAGGCCGGCGCCGAACAGGGCGACGATGAGGAGCACCAGGAAGAAGCGGGGGACCGACTGGAACAGCTCGGTGACCCGCATCAGGAGGTCGTCGATCCAGCCGCCCCTGTAGCCGGCGACGATCCCCACCGCCAGCCCGATCACCGACGCGATGGCCGAGACCCCGAGCACCACGATCATGGAGGTGCGGGCCCCGTGGATCACGGCGTCGAACACGTCCCGGCCCAGGTTGTCGGTGCCGAAGAAGTGAGTGGCCGACGGGGCGAGCAGCGGGTCGCCGACGGTGCGGAACGGGTCTCCCGGGGAGATGACGCCGGCCAGCAGCCCGGCCATCACGACGACAAGGGTGAGGAGCAGGCCGGTGAAGCCGGCCGGGTGGCGCAGGAAGCGCCGCAGGGTGGCCCGCCAGCGGTGGGGGGCGCCGGGGGCGTCGCCGGCGGCCGGCGCCCCCGGCAGCGCATCCGGCGCCGGCGCGCCGGCGCCGGCCTCAGCGGTAGCGGATACGGGGATCGACACGGGCGTAGAGCAGGTCGGTGAGGAGGTTGGACAGGACCAGGCTGAAGGCCACGAGGAGGACCATGCCCAGCAGCAGGGGGTGGTCACGGGTCTGGGCCGCCGACAGGACCAGCCGCCCCAGGCCGGGCCAGCCGAACACCGTCTCCACGAGGACCGCCCCGGAGAAGAGGAAGCCGATGCGGGTGCCCACCACGGTCACGACCGGCAGCAGGGCGTTGCGCAGCGCGTGGTGGACGAGGGCGCCGGTGGGAGACAGCCCCTTGGCCTGGGCCACCCGGATGTAGTCGCTGTCCATCTCGGCCAGGATGCCGGTGCGGGCGATCCGGGTGATCAGCGCCACCTCCGAGGCGGCCAGCACCAGGGCGGGCAGCACGAGGTGGCGGGCGACGTCGAGGTAGTGGGCCAAGCCGGTGTAGTCGGCCCGGGCGTCGGTCATCCCCTGGATCGGGAACCAACCCGTCCGGAAGGCGATGGTCAACATGGCCAGCTGGGCCAGCCAGAAGCTGGGAAGGGCGTAGCCGACGAGGGCGCCGGTGCTGACGCCCAGGTCGAAGGGGCCGAACGGCCGGCGGGCGGCCAGGGCGCCGAGCACAACGCCGCCGACGGTCGACACGACCAGGGCGGTGCCCATGAGCAGGAGGGTGGCGGGCACCCGCTCCAGGATGAGGTCGACGACCTCCCGGCCCTGGACGAAGGACACGCCCAGGTCGCCGCGCAGGACGTTGGTCGAGTAGGTCCAGAACTGCTCGTGCACCGGCCGGTCGAGGCCGAACTTCTCCCGCATGAAGGCGTAGTACTCCTCGTTGCCACTTTCGCCGGCCACGGCCACCACCGGGTCACCGGGGGCGGCGTGGACGACGGCGAAAGTGACGATGAGGATGCTCGCCACCGC
>DATLHA010000130.1:0-5706 GCA_035540095.1 Acidimicrobiales bacterium
GACGTGCTCGACCACGGCGTGAAGCTCACCGGCACGCTGGACTGCGTGCCCAACCTCATCCGGTCCTGCGAGCTCACGGGCATGGCCCGGCTCAACGTGACCCGCTACGGCCTGGCCCTGGCCCGGCTGCTGCCCCAGTAAGACCGCTCTCTTCACACCGACGAACGGAAAGGACACGATGGGCGCTGCCACGATCGTGACACTGTTGGGGGTGGCCATCATCGTGGCCGCCATCGCTCTCTACCTGATCATCATCTCGGTCACCCTGAACCACGTGAGCTACACGCTCGGCACGGTGATCATCGGCGTCAAGGCCATCGTCGCCCAGACCGACCCGGTGCCCAAGTACGTCGGCATCATCTTGAACGACGTCACGGCCATCGACCAGGCGGCCAAGCAGCTACTGGCGTGGGGCGAGCGCTCGGGCGCCGACTTCGCCACCGCCTACGGCACCACCAGCCGCGTCGCCGCCACCTGATCCCATGGCGACGCTGATCAAGAAGGGCCGCAAGAAGGGCACGGACGACAGCGTCGGCGCGCCGATGCCCGAGGCGGCGGCGGCGGAGCCCACCACCGATGCGCAGCCGCCGGCGGAGACCACGCCGATGCCTGTCACCGCGGAGCGCACCCAGGTGGAGAAGGACTACGGTCCCCCGCCGACCTACCAGGCCGCGGCCGACTACACCCCACCGACGGGCGCCGAGGACTTTCAACTGCCCGAGCGCCACATCCCCGCCGAGCCGCCGCCCTCCCGGGAGCCGCCGGCGGCCAAGGGCGGCCTGCTCAGCCGGGTGCTGATGTTCACCGGCGAGCAGACCCCCGAGGAGCGCGATCGGATCGCCGCCGAGGAGTTCCAGCAGGCCATCGAGCCCGTCATGGAGTACATGCGCGCGGCGGTGCCCGAAGCGTCGAGCCCCGAAGAGGCGGCTCGCATCCTGTCGGAGAACCAGGGCGAGATCACGCCTGACCCCAATGGTGGCTCCTACGTGCACGGCGACGCCTTCGACGCCGACGCGCGGGTCTACTACCGGCTGCTGCGGCGGGACTACGAGAAGAACCCGCGGCCGTCGCAGAAGAAGCAGGTTTCGCACCACCTCCACGGGATCTACGGGAAGCTGACCGGCACCAAAGGCTGGTAAGCGGCCCCCGAGTACGAAGAGAGCCCCGGCCGGTGAACCGGCCGGGGCTCTCTCTTTCCCGCTTCTCCCTAGCTAGGCGGAGGGCAGTTCGACCGTCAGCTCGAAGTCGACGTCGTCACGCAGCTTGATGGCTCCCATCATGGCCGAGAAGGGCTTGATGCCGAAGTCCTTCTGGGAGATGCTCGTCCTGGCCTGGACCTGGCTGCCGTTCACGGTGAGGGTGACCTGCACCGGGCGGGTGGTCCCCTTGATCGTCATGTTGCCGGCGGCGGTGAGGTTGGGCGGCGAGCCGCTGACCGAGGTCGACTCGAAGGTCAGCTGGGGGTGCTTGGCGGTCTCGAGCACCTTGTCCTCGATGTTCTTGCCGATGTCCCTGCGGTCCTTGTCGCTCAGACTCTTCATGCCGCCGACGGCCTCCACGATCTCGATCGACCGAGCGTCGATGCTGAGGCTGGCGCTGGACGCCGCCGGGTTGTCGCCGTCGACGTTCAAGGTGCCACTCCAACTCGAGGCGGTGAGGACGAGGTCATGGGCCAGCTTGGCGCCCATGCCGTCCTTGTAGCTCTTGATGACGAGCTTGCCGTTCTCGGGACCGATCGCGTGTGAACCACTCTTGATGTTGATGTGATGCTCCTCTCATGCGGCGCGCTGAACCGGAAATGCCCGCGCCGAGTTGGACAGGCGGGCAGCGTATCCCGGGACGTGCGGGCGGTACGAGCTCAGCGTGACTGGTAGGCGGCGATCGCCGCCTGACCGATGCTGACGCCGCCGTCGTTGGGCGGGATGAGCCGGTGGACCAGGACCCGTAGGCCCGCCGCTTCCAGCTCGCCGGCCACCACCGCGGTGAGCCGGGCATTCTGGAAGACGCCGCCGCTCAGCGCCACGGTGTCCAGCCCCTCGGCCGCCGCCGCCTGGGCCGCGGCGCCGGCCACCCCCCGCCCGAGGCCGGCGTGGAAGCCGGCCGAGATCTCCGCCGCCGGCGTGGCCTTGGCCCGGTCGGCGACGATCTTGGCCAGCAACGGCGTGGGGTCGAGGACACCTCCGGCTACGGCCAGCTCGTAGCCCGGAGGGCCGGCGAGGGGCTCGCCGGCGGCGACCGACTCCAGCTCGATGGCGGCCTGGGCCTCGTAGGTGATGCGGGTGCGCAGGCCGAGGAGGGCGGCGACGGCGTCGAACAGGCGGCCGGCGCTCGAGGTGCGCAGGACGTCGGGCCGCTGGGCCAGGTCGAGCACGGCCCGCCAACGCTCGTCCACCGGCCGGCCGTAGCGCTCGGCCGCCTCGGGGCCCAGTGCCTCGGCCAGCCAGGCGACGGCCATGCGCCAGGGCTCCCGGGCGGCGCGGTCGCCGCCGGGCAGGGCGACGGTGCGGAGGTGGCCGACCCGCCGGAAGCCGTCGAGGTTGGCCACGAGGAGCTCGCCGCCCCATGCCGTGCCGTCGGTGCCCATGCCGAGGCCGTCGAAGGCGATGCCGAGCACCGGCTCGGTGTGGCGGTGCTCGACCAGGCAGGAGGCGATGTGGGCGTGGTGGTGCTGCACGCCGACCGCCGGGAGGTCGAGGTCGGCGGCGAACTTGGTCGAGAGGTATTCGGGGTGGAGGTCGTGGGCCACGATCGCCGGCGTGACCCCGGTGAGGCCGCACAGGTGGTCGACGGCCTGCAGGAACGACCGGTAGGCGGCCAGGTGCTCGAGGTCGCCGATGTGGTGGCTGGCCACGACGGTGTCGCCCTTGGCCACCGCCACCGTGCTCTTCAGCTCGGCCCCGACGGCCAGCACGTGGTGGCGGGCCGGCGTGGGCAGGGCGATCGGCTCGGGGGCATACCCCCGTGACCGGCGCACCATCTGCACGAGGGTCGGGCGTGGCGGCACCTGGTCCGGCTCGCCGGTGGGACAGGGGCCCCCGCCGGCACGGGCGGGCGTGTCCCGAAGGGGCCGGGTGCCCGCCCGGACAACAGAGTCGTCACACCTGATGTGGATGGGGCGGTCGGACGTGAGGATGGCGTCGACCATGGGACCGAGGCGCTCCAGGGCGTCGGTGTCGTCGTGGGCGATGGGCTCGTCGGACAGGTTCCCGCTGGTCATGACCAGCGGCCGACCGACCCCCGCCAGCAGCTGGTGGTGCAGGGGCGTGTAGGCCAGCATCAGCCCCAGCTCGGGCAGGTCGGGCGCCACGCCGGCGGCCAGATCACGATCACGCCGGGGGGCCAGCACGATCGGGCGCCGGGGCGACGCCAGCGCCTCCTCCGCCCCGGGGGACAGGTCGCACAGCTCACGGGCCATCACCAGGTCGACCATGAGGGCGAACGGCTTGTCGTCGCGGGCCTTGCGCCGGCGCAACTCAGCCACCGCCTCGTCGCACGTGGCGTCGCAGCCCAGGTGGTACCCGCCCAGGCCCTTGACGGCCACGATCCGGCCCTCGGCCAGGAGCTCGACCGCCGAGTCCAGCGCCTCGCCCGCCTTGGCCAGCATCCCGCCGTCGGGCGAGAGCAGGCTGAGCTGCGGCCCGCACACCGGGCAGCACGTCGGCTCGGCGTGGAAGCGCCGGTCACCCGGGTCGTCGTACTCCCGGCGGCAGTCGGCGCACATGGCGAAGCCGGCCATGGTGGTGGTCGCCCGGTCGTAGGGGATCGAGCGGATGATCGTGTACCGGGGCCCGCAGTTGGTGCAGTTGACGAACGGGTAGCCGTACCGCCGGTCGGCAGGGTCGGCCAGCTCCCGGAGGCAGTCGTCGCAGGTGGCCACGTCGACCGGAACCGCCACCGCCGGCGAGCCGGCGTCGCGGCTGTCGGCGACCGTGAACCCCGTGGCGCCGGTCGCCGGCACCGCCTCGGCCACCACGGAGTCGATCCGGGCCAGCGGCGGCGCCTCCGCTACCAGCCGCGCCGCCAGGGCGTCGAGCGCCGGCGCCGGCCCCTCGGCCTCCAGGAGCACGCCCAGGCTGTCGTTGCCCACCCAGCCGGCCAGGCCGAGGTCGGCGGCCAGCCGGTAGACGAAGGGACGGAAGCCGACGCCCTGGACGGTGCCGGTGACCCGCAGGCGCCGCCTCTCTGACGCATCGAACTGGTGACGGATCCGGGGGTCAGGACCCCCGTTTGTGTCACCGGTTCGGGCGGTGGGCACTCAGCAGATGCGCGGGAGCGGGTCGCCGACGAGCATGTCGACGATCCTGTTGCCCCCGAAGAAGGTGTTGATGATGACGATGCCCGGCGGGTCGTCGCGGATCTCGCCGATGATCGCTGCGTCGGCCCCGAACTCGTGGGCCTTCATGGCGGCCAAGGCGGCGTCGGCCTCCTCCGCCGGCACCACGGCCACCAGCTTGCCCTCGTTGGCCACGTACAGCGGGTCGATGCCCAGGATCTCGCACGCCCCGTTGACGATGTTGCGGATCGGGATGGTGTCCTCCTGGATGACCACCGACACCTCGGCCTCCCGAGCCAGCTCGTTGAGCACGGTGGCCACGCCGCCCCGGGTGGGGTCCCGCAGGAAGCGGGTGTTGGGTGCCGCGGCCAGCAGGTGCTCGACCAGTTCGCCCAGAGGAGCCGAGTCGGTGGGGATGTCGGCCTCCAGGGCCAGGTCGCCACGGGCGATCAGCACGGCCACCCCATGGTCGCCGATCTTGCCCGAGACGATGACCTTGTCGCCGGGCTGGACCGACTTGGCGTCGAGGTGGACGCCGGCGGGGATCACGCCCACGCCGGCGGTGGTGATGTAGACGCCGTCGCAGGCGCCCTTGTCGACCACCTTGGTGTCGCCGGTGACGATGGTGACGCCGGCCTTGATGGCGGCGGCGGCCATGTCGGCCACGATGTCGCGCAGCTCGGCGATGGAGAAGCCGTCCTCGATGACGAAGCTGGCCGAGATCCACTGGGGGACAGCACCCATCATTGAGATGTCGTTGACCGTGCCGTTGACGGCCAGGTCGCCGACGGACCCGCCGGGGAAGCGGCGGGGCTTGACCACGAAGCCGTCGGTGGAGAAGGCCAGGCGCTCACCCGACGGCAGCTCCAGCACCGCGCCGTCGGACATCGACTCCAGCGTCTTGTTGCGGAACGCCTCGAGGAAGACGGCGTCGATGAGGGCCGCCGACGCTTTGCCGCCGGCCCCGTGGGCCGAGTTGATGTACTCGTCCTTCAGCTTGGGCCGGCGCCGCCTCCAAGCCTCGATCCGCTCGAGGACCTCGTCCTCGTGGGAGTACTCGGAGCGGTCCTCGCTCATACTGCCGCAGGCGTCTTCGACGACAGCTCCACCGGCACGGTCTGGTGCTTGGTGAACCGGCCGTAGTTGTAATAGGCGGCGCAGGCGCCCTCGGAGGACACCATGCACGTGCCGATCGGCGTCTCCGGGGTGCAGGCGGTGCCGAACACCTTGCACTCCCACGGCTTGATGACGCC
The DNA here is from genome assembly GCA_035540095.1 of Acidimicrobiales bacterium. Lineage (GTDB taxonomy): Bacteria > Actinomycetota > Acidimicrobiia > Acidimicrobiales > AC-14 > CADCTB01. The sequence goes on from DATLHA010000130.1 coordinate 5,527, forward strand.
CTTGAGCACCTCACCGCACTGGCAGGCCTTGGGGTCGGCCACCCGCACGCCGGGGATGGCGAACTTGAGCTCGGCGTCCCAGTCGGCGAACTCCTCCCGCAGCTTCAGGGCCGACTGGGAGATGAAGCCCAGGCCCCGCCACTCGAAGTGGGGGCGCAGCTCGAAGACGGTGTTGATGAC
>DATLHA010000131.1:0-34551 GCA_035540095.1 Acidimicrobiales bacterium
CGCCTACTGCGTCGCCCTCGTCCTCTGCGTCACCGCCGTGTTCGTGGGGGTCACGGTCGTCGCCGCCAACACCACGGCGTTCGACCGGTTCAAGGGTGGGACGCCGACCACCACGACAACGGTCGACCTCGGGCCGGCGCCGGCGCCCGGCCAGGTGTTCGTGAAGGGCACGGTCGACCGGCTGACCGCCGAGCGGGCCCAGGCCCCCGCCATCGCCACCCCGTTCACCCTGACGGCCGTGGAGCGGGGTGTGGGGAAGGTGACGATCGAGAACGCCCTGGTGGACGGGAAGCGCACCACCATCGCCTGGGACGGCGGGACCCCGCTGCCCATCACGGGGACGGGCGGGTCGATCGACCTGAACGGCTCCAAGGTCGACGTGGATGCCACCGGCTCGGTCTGGGCGGTCGACGGCGCCCGCCCCCTGACGCCCGGCGCCTACCGGGCCGGCGCGTCCGTCGCCGTGGGCGAGGGTGGCCTGGCCCGGCCCCGCGACGCTGTGGCCTTCACCGCCGATGCCCGCACCATCATCAACGGCAAGGGCGGGGTCACGCTCAAGATGGCGCCGGCCCGCCTGGAACTGACGGGCCCGGGCAAGGTGGTCGGCGCCGGCCAGTTCCAGATCCGGGACCAGAGGTCCCGCACCCCGGCCGCCCGCTTCCAGTTCGGCGAGGGGCCCTACACGGTGGTCGTCAACCCCGCGGAGGGTCGCCTGGAGATCGACGCCGTCCTCCAGGGTCCGCTCACCCGCTCCTGAGCACCGGCCGGGCACGCGGGCCGAGCAGGCCGAGCTGCTGCGGGTGCTCGGGGCCGGCGCCGGGCTGCTGTTCGCCATGACGTTTCTCGCCGCCGGCGCCGCCTACGGCCTGCACAGGCGGCTGCCGGCGACCGCCGTGGGCGATGGGGACGGGCATGGCCGCCCGGCCTCTCCGTCGCCGCCGCGCCGTGGCTCCGGCTCCAGGCGGTGGCTGCCGCCGTGCTCGCCCAGGTATCCGCGGTGCTCGTGGTCAGCCGCCTGGAGGCCGACTGGACGGTGGCGCTGGGCCTGGCGCTCGTCGCCGCTGCCCTTGGCCGCCGTCGCCGGCCTCCTCTCCCGGGACCGGGTCTGGACGCCGGCCGCGGTCGTCCTGGCCTGCGGAGTGGCCCTCATGGAGGTCGCCGCCCTCATGCTCGTCGAGGGCCTCTTCGTCCTGGGCGACGGCGCGCTTCCGGGACCTGACCAACCGCGCTCGACTTCCGGTCGCAACCCGCACCGAGCCCAAAGGCCTTCCGGTCGTGGCCTTCGCTGCGCTCCGGCGAAGGGCGGCAGGCCGGCTCGCGGCTCTTGCTCCGCCGGCAGGGCAGGATGGGCGGCATGGAGGTCCACCGGCACACCTTTGACGCCGTGATCGTCGGCGCCGGCGGCGCCGGCCTGCGGGCCGCCATCGAGACGGCCGGGAAGTGCCGGACGGCGGTGATCTCCAAGCTCTACCCGACCCGCTCCCACACCGGCGCGGCCCAAGGGGGCATGTGCGCGGCCCTGGCCAACGTCGAGGAGGACTCCTGGGAGTGGCACACCTTCGACACGGTCAAGGGCGGCGACTACCTCGTCGACCAGCCGGCGGCGGAGATCATGTGCCGGGAGGCGGTCGACGCCGTCATCGAGCTGGAGCACTTCGGGCTGCCGTTCAACCGGACGCCGGAGGGCAAGATCGACCAGCGCCGGTTCGGCGGCCACACCCGCAACCACGGCGAGGCTCCGGTCAAGCGGGCCTGCTACGCCGCCGACCGCACCGGCCACATGATCCTCCAGACCCTCTACCAGCAGTGCGTGGCCCGGGGGGTCGCCTTCTTCGACGAGTTCCAGGTCCTCGACGTGGCCTTCGTCGACGGCGACCCCCACAACGGCGTCGCCGGCGTGATCGCCCACGAGCTGGCCACCGGCGACCTCCACGTCTTCGAATGCGCCGCCGCCCTCTTCGCCACCGGCGGCTTCGGACGCATCTTCAAGGTCTCCTCCAACGCCCACACCCTCACCGGCGACGGCCCCGGCCTGCTCTGGCGCCGCCAGGTCCCCCTGGAGGACATGGAGTTCTTCCAGTTCCACCCCACGGGCATCAACAAGCTCGGCATCCTGCTCTCGGAGGCGGCCCGGGGCGAGGGCGGCATCCTCCGCAACGAGGCCGGCGAGCGGTTCATGGAGCGCTACGCCCCCACCGTCAAGGACCTGGCCCCGCGCGACATGGTCAGCCGGGCCATGCTCACCGAGATCCGCCAGGGCCGGGGCGCCGGCCCCGAGAAGGACTACCTCTACCTCGACCTCACCCACCTGCCGGCCAGCCAGATCGACGAGAAGCTGCCCGACATCGCCGACTTCGTCCGCACCTACCAGGGCATCGAACCCAAGACCGACCTCATCCCCATCCAGCCGACGGCCCACTACGCCATGGGCGGCATCCCCACCAACGTCTCGGCCGAGGTCATCCTCGACGCATCCGAGACGGTCGCCCCCGGGCTCTACGCCGCCGGCGAGTGCGCCTGCGTCTCTGTCCATGGGGCCAACCGGTTGGGCACCAACTCCCTGCTCGACATCGTGGTCTTCGGCCGGCGGGGCGGGGCGGCCATGGCCGCCTACGTCAAGGGCCGCCAGCCGCCCGGGCTCCCCGCCGACGCCGAAAACGAGATCAAGTCGACCATCGAGGCCCTGCTCGGCGGCGGGGGGACCGAACGGGTCGCCGACATCCGCTCCGAGCTCCAGGCCGAGATGACGCTGAACGCGTCGGTCTTCCGCACCGACGAGAGCCTGCGCTCGGTGGGGGCCACCATCGACCGGCTCATGGAGCGCTACCGATCGGTCTCGGTCACCGACCAGAGCCGGCGGTTCAACTACGAGCTGTCCGAGGCCCTCGAGCTGGGCTACCTGCTCGACGTGGCCCAGGCCCTCGTCGCCGCGGCCCTGGCCCGCACCGAGAGCCGGGGCGGCCACTTCCGCGACGACCACCCCCTGCGCGACGACGCCAACTGGCTGCGCCACAGCCTGGCCTACCGGGAGCCCGACGGGTCGATCCGCCTGGAGTACAAGCCGGTGACGATGGGCCCCTACATCCCCATGGAACGGAAGTATTGAGCATGGATCTCGACCTGAGGATCAAGCGCTTCGACCCGGAGAAGGACGAGAAGCCCCACTGGGAGTCGTACAGAGTCACCGTCGAACCGGGCGACCGGGTGCTCGACGCCCTCCACCAGGTCCGGTGGTACCAGGACGGGAGCCTGGCCTTCCGGCGGTCCTGCGCCCACGGGGTGTGCGGCTCCGACGCCATGGTCATCAACGGCGAGAACCGGCTGGCGTGCGTCCTGCTGGTGCAGGACGTCGGGTCAAAGATCACCATCGAGCCCCTGCGGGGCCTGCCGGTGCTGAAGGACCTCGTCGTGGACATGGACGCCTTCTTCGCCCAGTACCGCAAGGTGCTGCCCTGGCTCCACAACGACGACGACCCCGGGGACACCGAGCGGCTCCAGTCCCCCGAGGACCGGGCCCGCTTCGACGACACCACCAAGTGCATCCTGTGCGCGGCGTGCACCACGTCGTGCCCGATCTACTGGGCCAACGACACCTACGTGGGGCCGGCGGCGATCGTGAACGCCCACCGGTTCGTCTTCGACTCCCGCGACACCGCCGGCGACGAGCGCCTGCACATCCTCGACGAGCAGTCGGGGGTCTGGCGCTGCCGCACGGCGTTCAACTGCACCGACGCCTGCCCTCGGGGCATCAAGGTCACCGAGGCCATCCAGGAGGTCAAGCGGGCCATCGTCCGACCGGACACGTAGCGACCCTGGCGATCGGAGCTCGCGTGCGCGAACGTGTCCGGAGCGCGAAAATCCTGAGGTACACTCGTACCGCACACGGTTCTTCCCACTTCGTTTGAGTTTCAAACCGGAGGGAGGAACTTTTTTTTTCGGGCTGGGGCCCAGGCGGCGTGCGAGCGCTGCCCGGGAGTCGGCACGACCGAGCTCTGCGAGACGCCGATGCCCTTTCCCTCCCGCCGCCCGCTCGCCACCGTCGACCGCCTGCTGTTCCTGGCGCTGGCCGCGGTGGTCCTCCTGGCCGCGTTCGTCGGCCACGACGCCCCGGCCGTTCGCGAGGCCGACGCCGCCGCCGTCCTGCCCCTCCAGCAGCCGGCGCCCGCGCCGGCGGTGCCGTTCGTGAACCTGCCCGCCGGCTCGGCCGGGATCCAGGCTCCGGTGGCGCCCGGCGGCGTGCCGGCCCCGCCGGCGGCGCCCACGAAGTGGCTGCCCAGCGGCAAGGGGATGTGGATCTACCTGCCCGACAAGACCGAAGGCGGCAACGTCCCGGCCATCATCGCCAAGGCCAAGGCCACCGGCCTGACCCATCTGTGGGTCCGCATGGGCTCGGCCTGGGACGGCTTCAACGTCGCCCCCTTCATGGACAAGATCCTGCCCGCCGCCCACGATGCCGGAATAAAGGTCATCGGTTGGGACTTCCCCAAGCTCGACCCCCTGGGCCCCGACATCGAGCGGGCCAGGGCCATGATCAACTACACCACGCCCACCGGCCACAAGATCGACGCCTTCTCCCCCGACATCGAGAGCCCGGCCGAGGGCACCCGCCTGACCCCCGACAACGCCCGCCGCTACGGCGCCGCCCTCCGTGAGGTCGCCGGCCCCGACTACACCCTGATCGTCACCGTGCCCCGCCCCTCCAAGGAGCGTCCGACCCACCCGTACAACGAGATCGTGGCCGGCTACGACGCCATCGCCCCGATGATCTACTGGCTCGACCGCCAGCCCGACACCGACGTCACCGGCGCCCTGCAGTTCCTCTCCAGGTACAACGTGCCGATCTACCCGGTGGGCCAGGCCTACGACGGCTCGCCCGAGGGAGGCCGCAAGGGCGTCCCGCCGCCCGAGGAGCTGTTCCGGTTCATGCGCTTCGCCGAGAAGCACGGCGCCGCCGGCGTGTCGTTCTGGTCGTGGCAGGCGGCCAACCAGCCGGCGTGGAACGCCATCCGTGACGCGGTGGAGTTCCGGCCGGCGACGGCGCTGGCCACCGCGGGCCGAACCGACGTCGACCGCTGAACCGGCCCACAGCCTTTTCCCCGCTCCCTCACAGGTAGGGGTGCCAAGCTGGCGCCATGGCGCCCAAGGCGACGCAACGTCGCACGCCCTCCCGCACCGAGCGCCGGCAGGCCGCCGTCCACCGCCGGCGCCAGCAGGCGGCCCACCGTACCGCCGCCGCCCGCAAGGCGGCCGGCCGGCGGCGGCGGCTGAAGGCCCTGGCCGGGGTGGTGGCCGTCGCCGTGGTGGTCGGCGGCGTGGTGTTCCTCGTCGGCCAGCGCGGCGATGACGACGGCCCCTCGGCCGACCTGCGGGCCGAGAAGGTGCCCGGTGCCACCGGCGCCCTGGCCATGTCGTCGGACCTGCCGGCGTCCTACCGGGCCGTCTACCGGGCCGAGTCCTACCAGGGCTCAGAGGTCACCGTTTCCACCGAGGAGATGGCCATCCAGCGCCCCTTCGACGGCCGGGTGGCGATCCTCGACGGCGAGCCCCCCGGCGGGACGGCCCGCTTCGAGGGCCGATCGACGTTCGGCGTCTACGCCAACTACAGCGACGCAGGCGCGGCGCAGGCCGCCGCCGACGCTCCCACCGTCGCCTTGGGCGACCTCCGCCTCGTGGCGTCCCTCGACGAGCTCGTCGGCCGGGGCCTGTTCGTCCTCGGGGACCGGCGGCGGGCCCGGGTGGGCGGCGATACCCGGGAGTGCCAGACCTACCGCACCGGCTCGCCGCTGCAGAGCCTGAAGATCACCGCCCCGGCGGAGAGCGACTACGTCGACGTCTGCCTCGACAGCACCGGCCTCATCCTGGAGGAGCTGTCGGTGGCGGACGGCAAGCCGTCCCAGCGCCTCACCGCCACCTCGCTGGAGCTCGACCCCAACCTCGACCCCGGCCTCTTCAGGATCGACGCCGAGCGGGTCGGTCCCGACCAGGGCGGCGCCATCGTGACCGAGGTCGACCGGATGGCGGCGCCGGCGCCGGGCTACTGGGCTCCCGACGCCGCCCCCGCCGGCTTCACCCACCAGGGTCGCTACCAGGTGGAGGGCTCGGGGACGAGCTGGGTCGACGTCTACGTGCGGGGCATCGACCTGATCACCGTCCGGCAGGGCCCGCCGGCGGCCGAGCCGAACCTGAGCGACGCCGGCCCCGGGATCGACGCCGACCTGGGCGCCCTGGGCGCGGGCAAGATGCTGCTGCGGACCACCGGCCCCACCGCGGTGGGCCATCCAGGCGCAGAGGCGTTCGTGCATGTGGCCGGCACGGTCAGCCCGGCCGAGGTCCGGGCGCTGGCGTCGGCGCTACGCAAGAGCTGAGCCGGCCGGGTGGAACCACTCCGCCCAGCCGTAGGAGGCGTCGCCGTACCGCACGAGGGCCCGGGCCAGGCGGCCGGCGCCGGGGACGAGCACGGGGGCGTGGGCCACGGCCACGCCGGCCCGTGCCCCCGACACGGCCAGCAGCCGGCCGGCGGCGTCGCATTCGACGGCGGGGTCGGCGACCAGGAAGTCGGTCCCGTCGCCGAGCCGGCCGCCGGCCCAGCCCGTGGACCGGGCGCGCGACCGGTCGCCCCACGTGTGCACGCGGGCGCCGGCCCCGTCGAGGGTGAAGCGCTCGGCGCCGACCAGAACGTCGCCGTGGACGGCGCAGCCCTGCCAGTAGCCGGCGTCGTCGCCCTCCCACGGCTGCGCCGGCCCCGCCGACTCCCACTCGACGTCGAGGCCCAGGGCCCACGGGTCGCCCCGTTCCTGCCCCCAGGCCTCCAGGGGGTCGTCGAGGGCCACCCCGAAGGCCTCCAGGCCCACGCTCCAATGGTCGAGCGGCGTCTCGCACACCAGCTCCGTCCACAAGCCCGAGGCCCGCACCTCGAGGCCACCGGAAACCGGCAGGTCCACCTCGTGGTCCCGGACCGCCACCAGGGGCGGGCCGCCGCCGACCATCCCGGCCCAGAACCACGCCGTGCGCTCGGCCGGTCGCAGGGTGAGGCGCACGAACCCGGCCAGGCCGCCGCCGGCGTCGACGAAGTCGAGGTACCAGGACTCCTCCCAGTCCCTACCGGAGCCCGGCGGGTGACGATGCTCGTCGGTGGGCGTGATCATTTGGGCGAGAATAGGCACGTGAGGTTCCTGAGCCCCGAATGGCTCGATTCCCTGCAGACCGCCACCGCGCCGGCGTCGCCCGCCGCCGACCTACGCATCCGCCAACGGGTCACGGGCGGGCCCGACGGCGACGTCGAGTATGTCGTGGCCTTGGCCGGTGGCGAGGTGCGCTTCGAGGCCGGCGCCGGCCCGGCCGACGTGGAGCTGACCACCGACTACGCCACCGCCGCCGCCATCAGCCAGGGCCAGCTCAGCCCCGCCTCGGCCTTCGCCGCCGGCCGGCTGCGGGTAGGCGGGACCGTCAGCTCTCTGGTGGCCCACCAGGAGGCCTTCGCCGGCATCGGGCGGCTGTTGGGCAGTGTGGCCGAGGCCACGACCTACTGACCATGGCCACCCACTACGAGGTCCTCGGCGTCGAGCCGGACGCCGGCTTCGAGGAGATCCAGCGGGCCTACCGGCTCCTGGCCCTCCGCCACCATCCCGACGTCGCCCCCGACGCCGACCCGTCCACCATGGCCGCCATCAACGGCGCCTGGTCCGTCCTCAGCGACCCCGTCCGCCGGCACGACTACGACTTCGAGCTGGGCCGTCCCGATCCCCCGGCCCGGCCGGCGCCACCGCGGCCCGAGGACGGCTGGCAGCCCCTCGACGTCGACGACGAGGCCGACCCGGAGACCCTCAGCGACGAGCCCTACGCCCCCGCCGCCCGCCGGCCCTCCGACATGCTGGTCATGACCCCCGTGCTGCTTGCGCTCGGCGCCGTCGGCCTGTTCTTCTTCAGCATCATGGCCGGCTCGAGCGCACTGCGAACGCTCTCCATGGTCCTGGTGCCGGTCTCGGGGGTCGGCTTCGTGATGGCTCCCCTGATGGTGATGCTCCGGTCGAGGGACCGCTCAGGCGAGTAGGCCGAGCACCTCGTCCTGCTTGGTACGGACCGCTTCGGCCGCCGTCCGTAGCGCCGAGAGCTCGCCGTCGGTCAGCTCGACCTCGACCACCTCGGCCACGCCGTGACGGCCGAGCTTGGCCGGCACGCCCACGTACACCCCCTCGATGCCATAGGCACCGTCGACCCAGGCGCTCACCGGGTGCATCTCGTTGGTGTTTTCGGCGACGGCCCGCACCATGGTCTCGGCCGCCGCCGCAGGGGCGAAGTAGGCCGAGCCGGTCTTGAGAAGGGCGACGATCTCCGCCCCGCCGTCACGGGTCTTCTGCACGATCTCCTCGATCTCGGCCGCCTCGAGAACCTCGGCCAGCGGCCGGCCGCCCACCGTCGCCAGCGACGGGACGGGCACCATGGTCTCGCCGTGGGAGCCGAGGGTGATGGCCAGGACCTCGTGGGTCGGCACGCCGACCTTCTCGGCCACGAAGTGTCGGAACCGGGCCGAGTCGAGCAGCCCGGCCTGCCCCATCACCCGGGCCTTGGGCAGTTCCGAGACGGCGGCAGCCAGCGCGGTCATCTCGTCCAGCGGGTTCGACACCACGATGAGCACCGTGCCGGGCGACGCCTCGACGAGCTTTCTGGTGACGTCGGCCACGATCTTGGCGTTGGTCTCGAGCAGATCCATCCGGCTCATGCCCGGCTTGCGGGGAACGCCGGCGGTGATCACGCAGATGTCGGAGCCGGCGGTCTCCTCGTAGCCGTTGGTGCCGGTCACGCGGGTCTGGAAGGCGGCGAGGGGACGGCTCTGCATCAGGTCGAGGGCCAGCCCCTGCGGCTTCCCCTCCACGATGTCGGTGAGCACCACCTCCTCGGCGTACCCCCCCTCCGCCACCCGCATGGCCAGCGTCGACCCGTAGAAGCCGGCGCCGGCGATGGCGACCTTCACCGCCCCCTCCCCAACTGGTGACGTTTTCCGGGGCCAGAGCCCCGGAAAACGTCACCAGTTCGAGAGGCGGTCACAGCCGTTCCACGATCGCCGCCGCGAACTCGGAGGTCTTGACCTCGGTGGCGCCCTCGGTGAGGCGGGCGAAGTCGTAGGTGACGATCCGGTCGGCGATGGTGGCCTCCAGGGCCCGGACGATGTCGTCCGCCGCCTCCTGCCAGCCCAGGTGCTCCAGCATCAGCACGCCCGAGAGCAGCAGCGAGCCGGGGTTGACCTTGTCCTGGCCGGCGTACTTGGGGGCGGTGCCGTGGGTGGCCTCGAAGATGCCGTGGCCGCTGACGTAATTGATGTTGGCGCCGGGGGCGATGCCGATCCCGCCGACCTGGGCGGCCAAGGCGTCGGACGCGTAGTCGCCGTTGAGGTTGGTGGTGGCGATCACGTCGAACTCCTCGGGCCGCGTCAGCACCTGCTGGAGGAAGATGTCGGCGATCGTGTCCTTGACCAGGATCTTGTCGCCGGGCTTGCCCCCGCAGTCGTCCCAGCCCACGGCCACGTCGGAGAACTCCTCCCGCACCAGCTCGTAACCCCACTTCATGAACGCGCCCTCGGTGAACTTCTGGATGTTGCCCTTGTGGACCAGGGTCACCGATTTCCGCCCCTTGCGCACCGCGTACTCGACGGCCGCCCGGATCAGGCGCTTGGACCCCGTGATCGACACCGGCTTGATGCCGATGCCCGAGTCCAGGCGGACGTCCCAGCCGTACTCCTTGGCGCAGAACTGGATCAGCCGCTCGACCTCGGGCGTCCCCTGCTCCAGCTCCATGCCGGCGTACACGTCCTCGGTGTTCTCCCGGAAGATCACCATGTCGACCTTCTCGGGGTGCTTCACCGGTGACGGCACGCCGGTGAACCACCGCACCGGCCGCAGGCAGACGTACAGGTCGAGGATCTGGCGCAGGGCGACGTTGAGGCTGCGGATGCCACCGCCCACCGGCGTGGTCAGCGGGCCCTTGATCCCGATCAGGTGCTCCCGGAAGGACTGGACGGTCTCGTCGGGCAGCCAGCTGCCCGTCTCGTCGAACGCCTTCTGCCCGGCCAGCACCTCCACCCACTCGATGTGCTTGCCCCGTTTGGCGACCGCGGCGTCGATGACGAGCTGGGTCGCCGGCCAGATGTCGACCCCGGTGCCGTCGCCCCGGATGAACGGGATGATCGGCTCGTCGGGGACCTTGAGGCTTCCGTCAGCCGCAGTCGTGATCTTCTCGGGCATCGGCCGAGCCTACGCGGGAACGGAATCGACCCACGCGCCGACCAGGTCGGCGAGGATCGGGAGGCGCACCGCTCCGCTGGTGAGGACGGCGTCGTGGAAGCCCCGGATGTCGAACCGGTCGCCCAGCTGGCCACGGGACCACTCCCGGAGACGCAGGATCTCCCGCTGGCCGAGCTTGTAGGCCAGGGCCTGCGCCGGCATGCCGATGTAGCGGTCGATCTCGACGGTGACCTCCTCGACCGAGACCGGCGTGTTGGCGGCCATGAAGTCGATGGCCCGCCGGCGGGTCCACCCCATGGCGTGGAGGCCGGTGTCGACCACCAGGCGGCAGGCCCGGATGGAGTCGGCGGCCAGCATGCCGATGCGCTCCATGTCGTTGCGGTACAGGCCCATGTCCTCGGCCAGGCGCTCGGAGTAGAGGCCCCACCCCTCGACGTAGGCGGTGTTGGCGAGGGAGAAGCGCCGGAAGCGGGGCACGTCCTCCAGCTCGGTGGCGATGGCGATCTGCAGGTGGTGGCCGGGGATGGCCTCGTGGAAGGCGATCGAGGCGGTCTCGTACCGGGCCTTGTCGCCCGGCGCATGGGTGTTGACGTAGTAGGTGCCGCCCCGGGATCCGTCGCCGGCGGGCGGGAAGTAGTAGGCGCTCGGCGAGTCGGGGGCCAGGAACGCCGGCACCTCCTCGATGGCGCAGTCGGACTGGGGCAGCCGCCCGAACCAGTCCCCCATGACGGCCTTGGCCGCCTGAAAGGCCGCCCGGGCGTCGGCCATGATGTCCCCGCCCGAGGCGTACCGCAGCGCCGGGTCGGTGCGCAGGCGGTCGAGCACGGCGGCCGGGTCGGTGAGGCCGAACAGCCGCCCGCCCACCTCGGCGTACTCGGCCGGCAGCTTCTCGGTGACCTCGGCCGCGCCGATGGCGTGGATCTCCTCCGGCGGCAGGTCGAGGGTCGTGTGATGGGACACGAGGGTGGCGTAGACGGCCGCCCCGTCGTCGCCCAACCACGACAGGCCGCAGTGCTCGTCGTCGCGGGCGACGGGCAGGAGCCGGTCGTTCAGGACCTCGGCCATGCGACGGTACGCCGGCCGCACCTCCTGCTCGACCACCCGGCGCAGCTCCGTCCGGTCCCAGCCCTCGGGAGCGCCGACGTTCACGAAGCCGTCGTCGTCGAGGGAGGACTTCAGGTATCCCTCGATCATGTTGACCGACCGCGAGACGCACACGGCCGCCGGCGTGCGGCCGTTGCCGGCGCCGGCGACGAACCGCTCGGCCGCCTGCTCCAGGGCCCGGGGGATCTGCCGGAAGCGCTCGACGAGCATGCCGGCCGACGCCTCGTCGGGCGCGGCCATCACCGGCACCGCCTGCAGCAGCTCGATGTGGAAGCCGGTCATCTGGTCCGACTGGAGCTCGATCAGGCGCTGGTCGATGGAGGCCATGGCGTCGTCGAGCTCGGCGGCCAGGAGCCCGAACGTCACCAGGTCGTCGGCCTCCAGGCCGCCGCGTGGCACCGCCTCGACCCGCTGGCGGAGCGACGCCCACTTCTCTCGCAGTGCCTGCTCGCTCGCGGCCGACAGATCCTCCAGCCGGTCGTTGTACCGGTGGTCACCGAGCAAAGTGGCGGTGCTGGGACTGGCCTCGAGGAGGGTCTCCCAGAACTCCTCGGCCAGGTTGCGAAGGGTCTCGTCGGGCATCGGGTCAACCTACCCGCCGGTCGGTCGACGCCGGTCAGCTGCTCCGTCGGACACGGTTTCCTGCATCGCCTAAGCGTGCCCCGCTCCCGCCTCGAACTGACGCCTCAAGGAGAAGGCGTGCGGCGTGGGCCCCTTCAGGCGCAGGTGCTCCAGCCGGGCCAGCCCCTCGTCGAGCGCCGGCCGCTCACCGTCGGGCACCCACCACATGGCGGTGGTGAGCCCGCCGATGGGAACGAACCACCGCCGGCGCTGACCCATGAACAACCCGTGGGCAGTCCGGTAGACGTAGCGCTGGAGCGCCTCGAAGTCCATCCAGACCGAGAGGGTGACGATGACCTCCTCGCCTTCCAGCCGCCCGAAGGTGACGGCGCCGTGCCGGGGCAGCATGCGCCAGAGGAACCCCGGGCTCCTGTCGGCCAGCCAGTTGACGTCGTCGATCGCCTTCACGAATCCGGCCATGACCGGGTCGTCCAGCGGGGCCCGGGCGAGGGCGACGTTGCACTGGGCCAGCTCCATCACCGGTCATCCTCGCGTGAGACCATGCCGGGCGTGCTGCGGATGACCGTCGAGGAGCGCCGGGCACGGCTCGGCGTGCGCCACCGGCTGGCGCCCGGCGCCCGGATCGACGACGCCGTCGCCGTCGCCGACGCCGTGGTGGCGCTGCACGGCACGGACCCGGCGTCGGTCTTCCTGTCGGCCGGGGCTCGCATGGAGACCCCGAGCGTGGAGCGGTTGGAGCGGGCCCTCTACGACGACCGTCAATTGGTGCGCACCCTGTGCATGCGCCGGACGATGTTCGTCCTGCCGGTGGCGATGGTGCCCGTGGTCCAGGCGGCGTGTACGGAGGCCCTGGTGCCGGGTGAGCGAAAACGGACCCTCGCCATGATGGAGGAGGCCGGCGTGCCCGACGCCGACAGGCTGCTCGAGGAGCTCGAGGCGTCGACCGTGGCCGCCATCGAGGAGGCCGGCGAGGCGACCGGCGCCGAACTCGGGAAGCTGGTGCCGGGCCTGCGCCAGAAGTTCGCCGTCGGCGTGGGCACCAGGTGGGAGGGCACCGTCGGGTTGACCACCCGGGTGCTGTTCCTCCTGTCGACCGAGCAGAAGATCGTCCGGTGCCGGCCCAGAGGCCGGTGGACGAGCAGCCAGTACAGATGGGCCCCCATGTCGGCATGGCTGCCGCCGGCCACCATGCCGACCGCGGAGGAGGCCCGGGTCGAGCTGTGCCGGCGGTGGCTGGAACGGTTCGGGCCCGCGCCGATCACCGACCTGAAGTGGTGGACCGGCCTGAACCTGGGCCAGGTCCGCAAGGCGGTGGGCGCCCTGGACATCGCCGAGGTCGACCTCGGCGGCGCGCCGGGCGTGGTCCTGGCCGACGACGTGGAACCCACGCCGGCGCCGGCGCCCTGGATCGCCCTCCTGCCGGCGCTGGACCCCTCCACCATGGGCTGGCACCGGCGGGACTGGTACCTCGGCGACCACAGCAGGGATCTCTTCGACACCAACGGCAACGCCGGCCCGACCGTGTGGTGCGACGGGCGGATCATCGGCGGCTGGGCCCAGCGCAAGGGCACCGGCGAGGTCGTGTTCCGCCTGCTGGAGGACGCCGGCGCCGAGGTCGTTGCCGCCGTCGAGGCCGACGCCGCCCGCCTCACCGAGTGGCTGGGCGGGGTGCGGGTGACGCCCCGCTTCCCCACGCCGCTCCAGAAACGGCTGTCCGCCTGAATTCTCGCCGAGACAGGTCCACTCAGCTGGAGCTGGGCACCAGCCCGAGGTTGGCGTAGATCTCGCGGGTCGCCGTCGACCGGTTCAGCGTGTAGAAGTGCAGCCCCGGCACCCCGTTGTCCAGGAGGTCCCGGCACAGCTCGGTGGCCAGCTCCACGCCCACCCGGCGCACCGACTCCGGGTCATCGGCCACCTTCTCCACCCGGGCGACGACCTCAGGCGGGACCGCGCACCCGGACAGCTCGGCCATGCGGGAGACGCCCGACAGGCTGGTGATGGGCATGATGCCGGCGATCACCGGCTTGTGCATGCCCCGCTTCGAGAGGTCGTCGACCAGGGTCAGGTAGTCGCTGGTCCGGAAGAAGAACTGGGTGATGGCGAAGTCGGCAAGCTGCATCTTGGCGACGAGGTGCCGGCGGTCGAGGTCACGGTCGCCGTTGGAGCTCGGGTGCAGCTCCGGATGGGCCGCCACCCCGATCGAGAACCCGCCGATGGCCCGGGCCAGGTCGACCAGCTCGATGGCGTGGGTCAGCTCGGCGTGGCCCAGCTCCTTGGCATCGGGCGGGGCGTCGCCGCCGAGGGCGAGCACGTTGTCGACGCCGGCCTTGCGCAGCTCGACGAGGATCTCGGCCAGCTCCAGGCGGCTGTGCACCACGCACGTGAGGTGGGCCATGGGGTTGAGGGTGGTCGTCTGGATCATGCCGGCGACGAGGTCGTGGGTGCGCTGGCGCGACACCCGCCCGCCCCGGTACGTCACCGAGACGAACGCCGGCTCCAGCGGCTCAAGGTCACGCAGGGTGCGCACGAGGGTGGCCTGCTCGACGTCGTTCTTGGGCGGGAAGAACTCGAAGGAGAACGTCGTGCCCTCGTCGAGCAGTTGGACGATCTGGGTCATACGGCCCCCATGTTGCGCCGCGCGGCCCGCACCGCGTTGGCCAGGAGCAGGGCGACGGTGGTGACTCCGACCCCACCGCGGCGGGGCGTGACCCAACCCGCCACCTCTTCGACCGACTCCGAAAGGTCGGAGACGAGCCGCTTGCCCTGCCACGTGATCCCCGCGCCCACTACGGCGGAGCCCGGCCGCACCTCGTCGGGCCCGATCATGTTCGGGACGCCGGCGCCGCCCACCACGATGTCGGCCCGGCGGGTGTAGTCGGCCCAGTTCGGGACGCCCGTGTGCACCACGGTGACGGCGGCGTTGGCGCCGGGACGCTTCTGCGACAGCAGCAGGGACAGAGGCCGCCCGATCGTCGGCCCCCGCCCCACGATGACGACGTTGCGGCCCGCCACCGGCACCTCGTAGTGGGCCAGCATGGCCATGATGCCCGCCGGCGTGCACGCCAGCGGAGCGTCGGTGACACCCAGGGCCAGCAGGCCCAGATTGGTGGGATGGAGGCCGTCGGCGTCCTTTCCCGGGTCGACGGCGGCGATCGCCGCGTTGTAGTCCTGGCCGCCGGGGAACGGGTTCTGGATCAGGAAGGCGTCGACGGCGGGGTCCTCGTTGAACGCCCGCACCGCCTCGAGGATCTCGTCCTGGCCGGCGCCCGCCGCCAGCTGCTGGTGGGCCGAGTGGATGCCCATGGCCTGGCACGCCTCGTGCTTCTTGCGGATGTAGCCGGCGCTGGCCGGGTCGTCCCCTACCAGGATCGTCCCCAGCCCCACGGTGTGCCCCTCGGCCGCCAGCTTGGCCACGTGGTCGGCGACCTGGGCCAGGACCGAGTCGGCGACGGGCGCCCCGTGCATGATCACGGCGGCCATCTAGTGCCTGAACTGCCTTTCGCCCGTCAACACCATCGCCAGCCCATGCTCGTCGGCGGCGTCGATGAGCTCCTGGTCGCGGATGGAGCCGCCGGGCTGGATGACGACGGCCACGCCGGCCGCCGCCGCCACGTCGAGCCCGTCGCGGAAGGGGTAGAAGGCGTCGGTGGCGCACGCCCCGCCCGCGGCCCGGCCGGCCGCCTTGCGGGCGGCGATCTCGCCCGCGTCCACCCGGCTCTGCTGGCCGGCGCCGATCCCCACGGCCTGCCCGCCGGCGACGAGCACCACCGCGTTCGACTTGGTGTAGCCCGCCAGCTTCCAGGCCAGCTCGGTGTCGACCCACTGGGCCTCGGTGGGCGCCACTTTGGTGACCACCCGCCAGTCGTCGCGGGAGGCGGCGAAGCGGTACGGCTCCTGCACCAGGAAGCCGCCGCTGATCTGGCGGACGTGCAGCTCCTCGTCACCGGGCGGCGGCGCCTGGAGCAGGCGGGTGTTCTTTCGCTTGGCGATCAGGGTGTCCAGGGTGGTCCCCGTGTAACCCGGGGCGATGATCACGTCGGCCTGGGCCGCCGCCGCCATCTCGGCTGCCGTGGCCTCGTCGACCGGACGGTTCAGGGCCACGATGCCTCCGAAGGCCGACTTCTCGTCGCACTCGTAGGCCAGCCGGTAGGCGGTCCCCAGGTCGCCGGCCACCGCGGCCCCGCACGGGTTGGCGTGCTTGATGATGGCGACGGCCGGCGCCGAACCCGCCTTCCCGCTCAGGGGGCCGCTCGGGCCCAGGTCGTGGACGAGCTGCCAGGCTGCGGCGGCGTCGAAGAGGTTGAGGTACGACAGCGGCAGGCCGGCGTGCTGGATGACGTCATCCCACCAGCTGTGCACGCCGAGCCGGCGATAGCGGGCCCCTTTCTGGTGGGGGTTCTCGCCGTAGCGCAGGTCCTGGGCCACCTGCTCCAAACGCAGGTCGAGGGTGGCCGGCAAGGCGCCGGCGCCGGCGTCGCCGTCGAACCACGACACGATCGCCGCGTCGTAGGCCGCGGTGTGGGCGAACGCGGCCCGGGCCAGCCGTCGGCGGGTCTCGGGGCCCAGCAGGCCCTCGTGGGCCAGCTCCTCCAGCACCGCGGGATACTCGGCCGGGTCGACCACGACCCCGACGTGGGCGTGGTTCTTGGCCGCGGCCCGCACCATCGTCGGGCCGCCGATGTCGATCATCTCCACCGACGGGTCGGACCGGAAGGGGTAGAGGTTGCACACCACCAGCCCGATGGCGGCGATGTTCTGGGCCAGCAGGTCGGCCAGGTGCTCGGGCCGGTCGCGGTCGGCCAGGATGCCGCCGTGGATGGCGGGGTGCAGCGTCTTCACCCGGCCACCGAGCATCTCCGGGCTGCCGGTGACATCCTCGACCGGCGTGCAGGTCACGCCGGCGTTGGTGAGAGCCGCGGCCGTACCGCCGCTGGAGACCAGCTCCCACCCGAGCCGGGAGAGCCCGCGGGCGAATTCGACCAGGCCGGTCTTGTCGTAGACGGAGAGCAGCGCCCTCACTGTGCGATGAACTTCCTGATCGTCTCCGGATACAAGCGGTGCTCCACTTCCTTGATGCGTGCGTGCAGGGTCTCGGGGGTGTCGTCGTCGAGGACGGGCACCGCCTCCTGGGCCAGGATGGGCCCGCTGTCGACTTCGAGGGTCGCGATGTGGACGGTACAGCCCGTGACCTTCACGCCGTACGCCAGTGCCTCCTCCACCGCGTGCCACCCGGGGAACGCGGGCAGGAGGGCGGGATGGGTGTTGAGGACGCGCATGGGATAAGCGTCGTGGATCTGCTTGTCGAGGATGGTCCCGAACCCGGCCATGACGACAAGCTCCACGCCGTGGCGCTCCAGGGCGTCGACGACCTGCTCGGTGTAGGCCGCCCGGTCGAAGTCGGGCCCGTAAGACTCCCGCCGTACCAGCTCGGCCGGCACGCCGGCCGCCTCGGCCACCCCGGTAGCGCCGCACGGCCGGTCGACGATCACCGTGACCACCGGCAGGCCGGCTCGGAGGATCGCCTCCAGGTTCGTCCCCCCACTGGAGGCGAGTACGCCGATGCGCATCACCCGGCACCGTATCGCCCTGTGGCAAGGTTGGGCGGCCTTTGGGGGGAGGAGACGGTGTTCAGCAGGCTCAGTCGAGGCGAACGTTTCGTGGTCGTGGCCGGCGGGCTGCTCCTCGTCAGCCTGACTTTCTTCCCGTGGCACCGGGTGGCCCTGGTGGGGGCGTTCGGGGGTGACCCCACCCTCACCGGGCTCCAGGAGCCGAACCAGCTCCAGGGCACCCTGGCCTTCCTCATCACCGTGGCCATGGTCGCCCAGGTGCTGCTGGCCAAGTACAGCAGCCAGCAGGAAAATCCGACCCTGGTGAAGCTCCAGGCCCCCGCCGGGTTCGCGGTGCTGGCCCTGCTGGCCTGGAAGCTGGCCAACAACGCGGAGTACCTGTCGACGGGCGCCTACCTCGGGATCCCCCTGGCCGCGGCCCTGGCCTATGGCGGGCTCATCCTGGCCCAGGAACACACCAGGCGGTAGCGCTCAGCGGCGGGCCCACGCCGCGGCCAGCTCCTGGCACACCACGCACACGGGCAGCCTGCCGGGGTCGGCATGGGGGTGGAACAGGGTGCCGCACAGCGCTTTGACCGCCCGGCCGGCCTTGCGCGCCGCGGCGATCTCGTCGTTGCGTGCGTAGTGGGCCAGATCGTCGTCGTCCCCGTCGTCGACGGCCGGGGCGGCGACCTCCGGGGCGAGGCCCGTCATGGTGAAACGGTCTCGAGGCCGGCGGGATAGCTACCGGTGGTGGCCTTCCACGCCTCGGCCGCCCCCCGCTGGACGACCAGCCGGGTGACGGCCAACGCCACGCCGGAGGCCATGGCCCAGATCAGCGCCTCCGACCACCGGGTGGTGGGCGAGGCCGGGTTGGTGGGCGGGTCGCCGCCGGCGATGCGCCGCCAGGCGGCACGGAGCAGGGCGCGGGTCGCCGAGCCGGCGGCCACGCCGCTCAACGAGCCCACCGCCTTCCACAGAAGTCGTTGATCGGCCATGGCTCGATTGTGCCCCCGATCGGGGGCGGGAACCGTGGTTTGGCTGCTGTCCCCCTGGGGTACGAAAGCGGTTTTATCTCTGAGGAGGGCGGGGGGCCACGTGCGTGATGGGCCGGTAGCGGGGAACGAGCACAGCTGGCGGGACGAGGCCCGGTGCCTGGGCAGCGACCCGGACCTGTTCTTCCCGCTGGGGAGCAAGGGCAAGCCGCTCGAGCAGGCGGAGGTGGCGAAGGGCTTGTGCCTGGGTTGCCAGGTGCGCGGGCTGTGCCTCCAGTACGCCCTGGAGACCAACCAGGTGACCGGGGTGTGGGGCGGCACGACCGAGGACGAGCGGAGGTCGCTCCGCCGCAAGTGGGTGCGCGCCGGGCGCCCGGCCCAGCCGGCCTGACCGCCGGCCGCTTGGCCGACGTGGCCGGCTGCCCGCCGCCGGCGCCGGCATCACCTGGTGACGCTGCAGGGCGGCACCCACATCTGGTTCGCCTCCGGGCCCGGCACGGCCGACGGCGCCCTCGACGCCACCGGCACCATCCGGCGATTTTCCAGTGAGCTCGGTCAGCGCCCCGGTGTCTCCCGGAGGCGGATCCAGCGGTAGCCGTAGCCGGCGAGGTCGATTCCCTTGAGCGCCGGCCCGACCGGCTCGTAGTCCTGGTTGGCGAACATCTCGAAGGGGTCACCCTCCTGGCCCGGCTGTTCGCCCAGGTCGACGGTCTTCTTCTTGTCGGAGAGGTTGTGCAGGGCGAGCATCATGCCGCCCGGCGCCTCGTAGGTGATGGCCAGCACGGCGGGCTCGCCGGTGTCGACGGGCTTGCACGTGCCGACCCCGAACTCCGGGCACTCGCGCAGGGTTAGGAGCATCTGCTCCATCCAGTGGAGCAGGGAGCCGGCGTCGCGACGCTGGGCCTCGACGTTGAGGGTCTCGTAGCCGAAGTCGCCGCCGCTGATGACCGGCCGGCGCAGGTCCGACTTCTTCTTGGCCGTCGAGAATCCGGCGTGCCGGCCGGGGTGCCACTGCATGGGGGTGCGGATGGCGTCGCGCTCCTTCAGCGACAGGTCGTCGCCCATGCCGATCTCCTCGCCGTAGCGCAGCACCGGCGTGCCCGGCAGGGTGAACTGCAGGCTGTAGGCCAGCTCGATGCGCCGGCGGTCGTTACCCAGCATCGGAGCCAGCCGGCGGCGGATGCCCCGGCCGTACAGCTGCATGCTCTCGTCGGGACCGAAGGCGGCGAAGCAGTCGGCCCGCTCCTTCTCGCTCAGCCGGCCGAGGTCGATCTCGTCGTGGTTGCGCAGGAAGGTGGCCCACTGGCAGGTATCGGGGATGGAGGGTGCCGCCTCGAGCGCAGCGACGATCGGGTTGGCGTCGCTGCGGGCCAGGGCCAGGAACGTGCGCTGGTTGAGCAGGAAGTTGAAGAGCATGGGCAGACGGTCGCCCGTCGGGCCGAAGTACTCGACCAGCTCCTCCTTCTCGGCGTTGGCCTCGGCCAGGATCGTGGCGTCGCCCTTGCGCCACGACAGCAGCTCACGGAACTCGCGGAGGAAATCGAACTCCATGGGGGACTCGGGCTCGTTGGCCCGGGTCTGCTCGATGATGAACGGGGCGGCGTCCATGCGGAAGCCGGACACGCCGAGCTGCAGCCAGAAGGCCATGATCTTGCGCACCTCGGCCCGGACCTCGGGGTTGGACATGTTGAGGTCGGGCTGGTGCTCGTAGAAGCGGTGGTAGTACCAGGCGCCGGCCTGCTCGTGCCAGGTCCACGTCTCGTGCTGGACGCCGGGGAACACCATGCCCTGGAACCGGTCGGACGGCTCGTCCTTCGACCAGACGTACCAATCCCGGTACGGCGAGCTCGGGTCGGCGCAGGCAGCCTGGAACCATGGGTGCTCGCTGGACGTGTGGTTCACCACCAGGTCGATGATCACCCGCAGGCCACGGTTGCCCGCTTGGTGGACGAACTCGGCGAAGTCGCCGAGGGAGCCGAGACGGGGGTCGATCCCGTAGAAGTCGGTCACGTCGTAGCCGTCGTCGTGGTTCGGGCTCGGGTGGATGGGGTTGAGCCAGATGCACGTGGCGCCCAGGCGGGCCAGGTAGTCGAGCCGGCTGGTCAAGCCGGCGAGGTCACCGATCCC
Organism: Acidimicrobiales bacterium; assembly: GCA_035540095.1. Classification (GTDB taxonomy): domain Bacteria; phylum Actinomycetota; class Acidimicrobiia; order Acidimicrobiales; family AC-14; genus CADCTB01. The sequence goes on from DATLHA010000131.1 coordinate 20,593, forward strand.
GTCACCGTTGGAATCCTGGAACGTCTCGACGTCGAGGCAGTAGATGACGGCCTGCTTGTACCAGCGCTCGTGCATGACGTCCTACCTACCCCGAAGGACGGAGGACGACCGCCTCGTGGGCGTGGAGGACGCCGGCCCAGGGCCGCATGCTCGTGGCCACGTCGACGGCCCACCCCGTGGGGCACTCGACCGGTGCCTCGCCGAAATTGGCCCACACCTGGCGTACGTCGTCGCCCTGGCGGCGCGTGTAGGCCAGGACGCCGGCGGGTGCGTCGACCGGTTCCCACGAGCCGGCGTGGAGCGCCGGCGACGCCCGGCGGGCGGCGAGGAGCCGGCGGTACAGGTGCAGGATCGAGCGGTCGTCGGCGGTGAGGCTGGCCGAATCCCCGGTGTCGGGCGCCCACGGCAGCCATGGCTCGCCGGCCCACCCGTGCCGGGGCGAGCCGTCCCAGGGGATCGGGGCCCGGCAGCCGTCGCGCCCTCCCGGGTCGACCCGCCGGCCCTCCGGCACGTCGGCGTCGGTGAGCCCAAGTTCCTCGCCGGCGTAGAGGAACGGCGTGCCCCGCAGGGTCAGCAGCACGGCGGCCGCCATCCGGGCGCGGTCCTCGCCGCCGCCGTGACGGGTGCGGTGGCGGGGCGTGTCGTGGTTCGACAGGACCCACACCGGCCAGGCGCCGGCCGGCGTGAGGGCCGCTTCCGATGCCGCGATGCGCGCGCGCCACTGAGCGGCATCCCACGGCGCCCGCAGCAGCGAGAAGTCGAAGACCATGTGCAGCTCGTCGCCGGCGCCGTAATAGGGCGCGAGCAGCGCAGGGGAGCCGAGGTTCACCTCGCCCACCATCACCCGGTCGCCGGCGTAGGAGTCGACGGTCGAGCGGATGCCGCGCAGCAGGGGGTGGGCCGCCGGATGGTCGTGCACGCCCACCAGGTCGATCTCGGCCAGTTCGGGCGGTTGGTCGGGAAGGGCGGGATCCTTGCCGATCAGGTGGACGACGTCGGCGCGGAAGCCGTCGACGCCACGGTCGAGCCAGAAGCACAGGACGCCGTGCATGGCCTCGACCACGCCGGCGTCGGCCCAGTTCAGGTCCGGCTGCTCGGGCAGGAACAGGTGGAGGTACCACTGGGCAGTGGCGTCGTCCCAGGTCCACGCCCGCCCGCCGAAGGCCGCCCGCCAGTTGTTCGGCGGCTCACCGGCCGCCCGCCCGTCACGCCAGAAGTACCAGTCCCGCTTGGGTGACTCTCGCGACACGCGGGACTCCACGAACCACGGGTGTCGGTCGCTGGTGTGGTTGGGCACCCAGTCGAGGAGGACACGGAGCCCGCCGGCGTGGGCGTCGTCCAGGAGGTGGTCGAAACCGTCGAGGTCGCCGAAGGTGGGATCGATGGCGCAGTGGTCGCTGACGTCGTAGCCGAAGTCGGCCATGGGCGACCGGTAGATCGGCGACAGCCACACCCCGTCGACCCCGAGCCACCGCAGGTATGGGATCTTGGCCCGGATCCCTTCGAGGTCGCCGACCCCGTCACCGTCGGTGTCGAGGAACGAACGGGGATAGATCTGATACAGCACGGACGTGTGCCACCAGGCCATCCCGAGGATCTACCCCGGCCGGGGAGCGGGTACCTTGGGGGCCGTGATCAGCATCACGCCGGCTGGGCCCCACGAGTTCGGCGTCGAGGTGACCGAGGGCGAGGAGACCACCTCGCACCGCGTCATCGTTCCGCCGTCGCTGCTCGAGGACTGGGGGCTGGAGGAGATGGACAGCGAGGACGTCGTCCGTGAGTCCTTCGAGTTCCTGATGGAGCGGGAGTCGGCTTCATCGATCCTGCCCGAGTTCTCCCTGGCCATCATCAGCCGCTACTACCCCGAGTACAAGGACGAGCTGCCCGAGCGGCTCGAGCACCCGGCCTGATTCAGCGCAGGACGGCAGCCATCGACGAGCCCAGTTCGGTGGGGTCGAGCACCACGGTGGCGCCGGCCTCCCGCAGGGCCTCGATCTTGGCCGCCGCTCCACCCTTGCCCCCGCTGACGATGGCGCCGGCGTGGCCCATGCGCCGGCCCGGCGGGGCGGTGACGCCGGCGACGTAGGCGACGACCGGCTTGTCCATCTCGTCACGGATGAACTCTGCCGCCGCCTCCTCGTCGGTCCCGCCGATCTCGCCGATCATGATCACGGCCCGTGTTTCGGGGTCGGCCTGGAACAGGCGGAGACAGTCCATGAAGCCGGTGCCGGGGACGGGGTCGCCCCCGATGCCCACGCAGGTCGTCTGGCCGATGCCCTGGCGGGTCAGCTCGTGGAGGGCCTGGTAGGTGAGCGTGCCGGAACGGCTGACGACGCCGACCGGGCCGCCGGCGAGGGCGATCTCGCCCGGCGTGATCCCCAGGTTGGCCTTGCCCGGCGAGATGACCCCCGGGCAGTTCGGGCCGAGCAGGCGGGTGCCCGGGCACGTGCGGGTGAGGTGGGCGTAGGCCCGGGCCTCGTCGTGCAGAGGGATGCCCTCGGTGATGCACACCACCAGGGCCACGCCGGCCTCCCCCGCCTCGATCACCGCCGCCGCCGCCGCCTTGGCCGGCACGAAGACCACGCTGGCGTCGGCGCCGGTGGCCTCCACCGCCTCGGCCACAGTGTCGAACACCGGGATGCCGTCGACGTCGGTCCCCCCCTTGCCGGGCGTGACGCCGGCGACGACGTTGGTCCCGTAGGCCCGATTGCGCAGGCCGTGGAAGCGGCCCTGGCTGCCCGTCAGCCCCTGGACCAGGACGCGGGTCGACCGGTCGACGAGGATGCTCACGCGGCTTCGCCGCCATGAGCATTCATGGAGCGGCCTCCCGGGCCGCTCATGACGCGCCGCCCGGCGACGAGTGAGCAGCATTGCGTCTCCAGCAACGAATTCCGCTCACGACGCCGCCAGCTCCACCGCGGTGCGGGCCGCCTCCAGCATCGTCGGCCGGGAGACCAGCCGGTCCGACTCGTGGCCGGCGAGGATGGCGCGGCCTTCCCCGGCGTTGGTGCCGTCGAGGCGGACGACGATGGGGCTGCGCAGGTCCACCCGGCCGAGCGCCTCCACGATCCCGTTCGCCACCTCTTCGCCCCGGGTGATGCCGCCGAAGATGTTGACGAAGATCGCCCGCACGGCGGGGTCGTCGTTCACCACCTCCAGCGCCGCGGTGATGACGTCGGCCGACGCCCCGCCCCCCACGTCGAGGAAGTTGGCCGCCTTCCCGCCCACCTGGGCGACGACGTCGAGGGTGCTCATCACCAGGCCGGCGCCGTTGCCGATGACGCCGACGCTGCCTTCGAGACCCACGTAGGTCAGCCGCTTCTCCCTCGCCGCCCGCTCGCGGGGGTCGAGGCCCTCGAGGTCACGCCACTCCTCCCAGCCGGGGTGGCGGTAGGCGGCGTTGTCGTCGAGGACGACCTTGGCGTCCATGGCCAGCACCCGCCCGTCGGCGACCACGGCCAGGGGGTTGACCTCGACCAGGTCGGCGTCCTCGGCCACGTAGGCGTCGTAGAGCAGGACCAGCAGTTCGACCAGCGGCTCGACCGCGTCGCCGGTGATGCCGGCGGCGTCGACCGCAGCCACGGCGTCGGCCGGCGAGAAGTCGTCGAGCGGGTTGACGTGGAAGCGGTGGATGGCCTCGGGGGACTCCTCGGCCACCTGCTCGATGTCGACCCCGCCCCGGGCCGAGAGCATGCCGAGGTGGGCCTTGGCCGCCCGGTCGAAGGTGAACGAGAAGTAGAGCTCCCTCGACGCGGTCAGCGCCTCCTCGATCCAGACCTTCCGCACCACGTGGCCCTTGATCGACAGGCCGAGGACCGCCTCGGCGGCGGCGGCCAGCTCGCCGGGGTCGTCGGCCACCCTGATCCCGCCGGCCTTGCCCCGCCCACCGACGGGAACCTGGGCCTTGACCACCACCGGGTAGCCGACGGCTTCCCCGGCGGCGACGGCGCGCTCGACGTCGACCGCCAGGTGCCCGACGGGGACGTTGACCCCATGGGCGGCCAGGACGCGCTTGCCCGCGTGCTCCAGGAGATCCACCGCCCCGCATACTAGGGGGGTGACCGAGCCCGACGACCCCGCCCAGCGGCGCACGGTCCTGATCACCGCCATCGGCGCCGTCATCGCCGCCGCTCTGCTCTTCGCCGTGGTCACCCGGCTCTCCACGACCACCTCCACGCCGGCCGGCAGCCCCGGCGAACGCAGGGCGCAGTTCGAGCTGGGCAGGGCCACCGACTACGCCAGGACGATCGCCCGCGACGGTCCCCTGCTCTTCCCCGATCCTCAGGGCCGCTCCCGCGACATCTACATCCAGCACCTGGGTGAGGACGCCTGGCTGGCCTTCGAGGCCCGGGTCGCCGGCGCCCCCCGCAGCTGCGTGGTCAAGTGGGAGAGCGGGCCGCGGCACTTCGTCGACCCCTGCGACGGGCGCATCTTCCCCGCCGACGGCGCCGGCCTCGTGAGCTTCCCCACCACGGTGGACGACGACGGCAAGGTGGTCGTCGACCTGAGCAATCCGTCGCCGTAGTGCTACCACCCTTGCGCGCCGGCGCCGGGGCTGGTTCGCTTCCAGAGTGAGCGGTGGACGGAGGCTTGGCGTGGTCCTCCTGCTCTGCCTGGCCGTGTCCGGCGTGGCGTGCAGCTCCGGCGGGCCCCAGCAGCCCACGACCCTGCTGCGGGTGCTGATGACCGACGACTGGGTGACCGTCCCGTTCGTCGACGCCGTACGCAGCTTCGAGCGGGAGCACCCCACGGTCCGGGTGGTCATCGAGAAGGGCCCCATCTCCCTGCTCACCGACGCGGTGCGGGCCGGGATCAGCAGCGGCGCGCCGCCCGACGTCGTCCAGAGCCACGCCTTCGCGGCCGCCGGCCAGGGCCTGGCCCAGCCCCTCGACGACCTGTGGGCCGCCCACCTGAACGAGGCCGAGTTCTTCCCCGGGGCGGTCGAGGACGTGACGTGGGTCGGCCGGCGCTATGGCGTGCCCCTCGACACCAACGCCCTGGTGCTCCTCTACAACGCCGACATCCTCCGCCAGGCCGGCGTCGCCGAGCCCAGAGCCGAGATGACCTTCCCCGAGTTCGAGTCCCTGGTCAGGTCCCTGACCAGCGCCGACGGGCAGCGGCGGGGGTTCGTCGTGACCAACAGCACCTGGTGGGCCTACGGCTGGATCAAGGCCAACGGTGGCGAGACCGTCGACATCGCCGCCGACGGGCGGCCCTCCCTGCGCCTCGACTCGCCCCAGGTGGTGCAGGCGGTGTCGTTCCTGTCCGGGCTGATCCAGAAGGGCTACGCCTTCCCGCCCCGGGCCGCCGACTCCCACACCGGCGACGCCGTGGCCCTCTTCGCCTCGGGCGCCGCCGCCATCCACGCCAGCGGTTCGTGGGACCTGGTGACCCTGCGCCAGGTGCTTCCCGACGCCGACTTCCGGGTCGCCCTGATGCCGAGGGGCCCGGGCGGCGTGGCCGGGTCGGCCATGGGCGGCAGCAGCATGTGGGTGCCCGAAGGCGCCGAGCACCGCGACCTGGCCTTCGCCTTCATGACCCATCTCATCTCCGACTCCAACGCCCTCCGCCTGGCCAAGGAAGAAGGCCGCCTGCCGGTCCGGCCCCGGGTCTTCGACGACCCGTTCTTCGCCGACCCCGCCATGCGGGTGTTCTTCGAACAGCTGCGAACGGCCCATCCACCGAAGCTGGGCGCCTTCGACGGCCCGTCGGAGGAGTTCACCACCGCTCTGGAGGACGTCTTCCGCCCCGGCGGCGCCGACCCGCGCACCGCCCTGAGCGGTGCCCAGGCCCGGGCCCTCGCCGTCCTCAGGCCGTGACCCGGTCCATCCTTTTCAAGGTGGTCGCCGCCCTGGTGATCGCGCTCGCGGTGTCAGGGATCGTCACCGCCGTGGTGGCCTCCCGGCTGACCAGCGAGGCTCTGGACGGCCAGGCGGAGCGGACCGCCCGCAGCCACCTGAGCGTGCTCCAGGAGGCCTACAGCCACCGGGAGCGGACCCTCGTCGTCAACACCCGGAACCTGGCGGAGGCCCTGCTCGGCCGGGGCCTGCTGGACCCGTCACGCCGGCCCGAGCTCATCGCCGAGCTGGGGCGGGCGAAGGGCAACCTGGAGCTCGACCTCCTCCGGGTGCTCGACGCCGGTGGGCGTGACCTTGCGCCCGCGGTCGGGTTGGGCGCCACCCTGGCGGCTCCTTCCGACGCCCCCGACGAGCGGGTGTCGCTCGAGCCCGCCACCCGCCTGCTGCGCACGACACAGGGCCGGTTCGTGCAGGCGGTGCCCGTCGCCCTGGGCAGCGGTCCGAACCGGCTGATCCTCATCGCCGGCCAGGAGTTCCAGGATCCCTTCGCCTACCGCCTCCGCCAGCAGATCGGCAGCCTCGACCATGTCGTGTTGGTGGCCGGCGGCGAGATGGCCGGGTCGACGCTGCCCGAGCCGCCCGCCGCCCCGCCGGCACAGGACGGGGATACGAGGGCAGTCCCCCGAGTGCCGGCGATGGTGAGCCTCGGCGGCACCCGGAGCCTCGTCGCGTACACAGCGGTCAGCCGGTCGGTCGACGCCGGCGCCATCGGGGTCGTCCTCACCGACCCCACCGCCGCCCTCGACCGCTCGCTGTCGCAGACCCGGTTGGTGTCGGCCCTGCTGTCGGCCCTCGTCGCCCTCGGCCTCGGCTGGCTGCTGTTCCGGGCCATCATCCGACCGCTCTCGAACCTGGCCGCCACCGCCGGCCAGGTCGCCGGCGGCGACGCGCGGGCCTCGTTCAGGGTCGGTGGCGACGACGAGATCGCCACCCTCGCCGGCTCCCTGGAGCACATGCGGGCCGAGCTCCAGGCCCGGCTCGGCACCATCGCCGCCCAGGCCGAGGAGCTGCGGGAGAGCAGCCGGCGCATCGTCGCCGCCCAGGACGGGGAGCGCCACCGCCTCGCCCGCGACCTCCACGACGGCCTCCAGCAGCAGCTCGTCGTGCTGCGGATGCAGGTCGGCATGCTGGAGGACGGCGACGAGGAGGTCGGCCGCCTCGGCCAGCAGCTGGACACGGTCATCGAGCAGCTGCGGGAGGTCACCCACGACCTGTACCCGTCGATCCTGGTCGACCGGGGCCTCACCGCCGCCCTGCACAGCTACGTCGGCCGCCTGCCCGTGTCGGTGCGCCTGACGTGCACGCCCGAGGACTTCCCCCGCCTCCCCGTGGAGCTGGAGAGCGGCGCCTACTTCCTGCTGGGCGAGGCGGTCACCAACGCCCTGAAGCACTCGGGCGCGGAGACCATCGAGCTGGGCCTGACGGTGGCCGACGGATGGCTGCACGTCTCCGTCGTCGACGACGGCGAGGGCTTCGTGGTCGAGCAGAGCCGCCGGCGGGGCGGCCTCCTCCACATGGAGGACCGGGTCCGCTCCTTCGGCGGCACGCTGGAGATCACGTCTGCACCAGGCGAGGGGACCGGCGTCGTGGCCGGCTTCCCGCTGCGGGTGGAGATCCCCGCCAGCTAGTCGACGCTGCGCTGCAGGAAGAAGAGCACCGCCGCCACCCGGTGGTTGATGTCGAGCTCCTCGGAGAGGCCGAGCTTCCGGAAGATGGCGTTGATGTGCTTCTCCACCGCCCGCTCCGAGAGGTAGAGGGCGCCGGCGATCGCCGCGTTGGTGCGGCCGGTGGCCATGAGGGTGAGCACCTCGTGCTCGCGCTCGGTGAGGCCGTGGACCCGTGACCTGGACCGGCGGCGCTGGGCCTCCATCAGGGCGTCGACCACTTTGGGATCGAGGATCGACCCGCCCCCGGCGACTTCCCGGATGGCCTCGGCCAGCTGCGCCGGCCGGCCCAGGCGCTCTTTCAGCAGGTAAGCCAGCTGGTTCGACCCGTCGCGCAGAAGTTCCAGGGCGTACTCCGGATCCGCGTACTGGGAGAGGATCACCACGCCGATCGACGGGTACTTCTCCCGGATGTGGTGGGCGGCCTCGATGCCCTCGGCCCGGTGCGTCGGAGGCATCTTGATGTCGAGGACGACGGCGTCGGGCGACGTCTCCTCGATGACCGCCATCAGCTCGGTGGGATCGCCCGCCAGGCCGACCACCTCGATGCCCGGCACCGCCGACAGCACGCTGCGCGCCCCCTCGCGCACGAGGTACTCGTCGTCGGCGATCACCACCCGGAGCTGCTCGGACACGCCCCATCCTCCTCTATCAGGGGTGCTAGCACCCGGCAGGAAGACACAGGGCATCACCATTTCCCCAGCCCCTGCGATCTGGCCGAATAGTGGCACGGGTGGCACTGGGTGAAAAGGAGCGTCATGGGAAGGGCCAAGCGGTTGGGGACCGGGACACGAAATGCCGGCTTGGCGATCGAGTACGTGCGCTCGCGTAAGGTCGTCCGCCTGCTCGGCTGGCTCTACGGCGACCCTATCGAGCCGGTCGAGATCCCGGTGGAGGAGCTGTGCTCGCGGCTGGGTATCGACCCCCGCGACGTCGGCAAGCCCCACAACTACCTCCTCTTCGCCGGCTCCCACCGCCACCCCGCCGGCGGCCTCCGTGACCTGGTCGCCACCTACGACTCCGAGGAGGAGGCGTGGGCGGCGTTCCGGGAGTTGCGCCAGAGCCACCCCTCGGCTCAGGGCTGGGGCGAGCTGGCCGCCATCGACGGGATGGGCCAGGTGAACCAGCTGGCCTGGTTCGGGCTCCACCCCGCCGGCGACAGCTCGGTGGCGAAGAAGCACCCGCTGCGCCGGCTGCTGTCGGGGCAGCCGCCGGCCTACCTGCGCGCCGTCACGCCTTCTTGAGCGGCGACCAGGCCAGCAGCAGCCGCTTCTCCCCCACGCTGGGGAAACGGACGATCACCTCGGCCGAGTCGCCGGCGCCGATGATCTCCAGCACCACCCCCTCGCCGAACTTGCCGTGGACGACGTCGTCGCCCACCTTGATGCCGAGCCGCTCCGCCCCGGTGGACCGCACCGGCCGGGCGGCCGCCGGCGGCCGGGACAGGGCGTTCTCGACGATCCGGTCACGGCCCCAGCTGCCGCTGCTCGACGTGCGCCCCCGGTTGCGGCTGCCCTCGACCAGCTCGGTCAGCTGCTCGGGGATCTCCTTGAGGAACCGGCTCGGCGGGTTGTACTGGGTGGAGCCGAACAGCGACCGGCTCCACGCGTGCGACAGGTACAGCCGCTCCCGAGCCCGGGTGATGCCCACGTAACAGAGCCGGCGCTCCTCCTCCAGCTCGTCGGGCTCGCCCAGCGACCGCAGGTGGGGGAACACGCCGTCCTCCAGGCCGATGAGGAACACGGCCGGGAACTCCAAGCCCTTGGCGGTGTGCAGGGTCATCAGCACCACGCTGGAGCCGTCGTCGGGGATCTGGTCGGCGTCGGCGACGAGGCTTACCGTCTCCAGGAAATCCGCCACCGAGATCTCCCGGCCCTCGTCGATGGCGACCTGCTCGTACTCCCGGGCCACGCCGACCAGCTCGGCCAGGTTCTCCAGCCTCCCGTTGGCCTCCACCCCGCCGTCGGCCCGCAGCTCGGCGAGGTAGCCGGTGCGCTCCAGCACCGCCTCGAGCACGTCCGAGGGCGACCCTCCGCTGCCTGGGTGGCCGAACGCAGCGGATGCCCGTAGCTCGTCGAGCAGCCCGACCAGCTTGGTGACGCCGGCCAGGGCCCGCCCGCCCACGCCGGCCTCCTCGGCCTTGGCCAGGGCGTCGATGAACGGCCGGCCGTGCTTGGTGGCCCAGGCGTCGAGGCGGGCGACGCTGGTGTCGCCCACGCCCCGCTTGGGAACGTTGATGATCCGCTTGACCGACACCTCGTCGTTGGGGTTGACCACCGCCCGCAGGTAGGCCAGGGCGTCCTTGACCTCCCGCCGGTCGTAGAAGCGGGTGCCGCCGACGACCCGGTAGGGGATCTTCAGCCGGACCAGCTGCTCCTCCAGCACCCGGCTCATGGCGTTGGTCCGGTAGAAGACGGCCATGTCGCCCCACCGCTGGTTCTCGTGCTCGTGGAGGCGTTGCATCTCCCGGCACACCCAGTTCGACTCCTCGTGCTCGTCTTCGGCGAAGTAGCGCCGGATGAGCTCGCCGCCCACCTGCTCGGTCCAGAGGGCCTTGGGCCGGCGCATGGCGTTGTTGGCGATGACCGCGTTGGCGGCGTCGAGGATGGTCGACGTCGACCGGTAGTTCTGCTCCAGCACGATCACGGTGGCGTCGGGGAACTTCTCCTCGAACTCCAGGATGTTGCGGATGTCGGCGCCCCTGAACCGGTAGACGCTCTGGTCCGAGTCGCCCACCACGCAGATGTTGCGGTGGGCGTGGGCCAGCTGCACGACCAGCTCGTTCTGGGCCCGGTTGGTGTCCTGGTACTCGTCGACCAGCACGTGGCGGAACCGGTTCTGGTAGTAGCCCAGCACCGGGGGGTGGGCCCGGAAGAGCTGGACGGACCGCACGAGCAGGTCGTCGAAGTCCATGGCGTTGGCGTCGACCAGCCGGCGCTGGTACTCCCGGTAGACGCTGGCGATGCGCTTCTCGAACGGCCCCCGGGCCCGGTCGGCGTACTCCTCCACGCTCACCAGGTCGTTCTTGGCCGCGCTGACGGTGGCGTGGACCGAGCGGGGCGGGAAGCGCTTGGAGTCCAGGTTCTCGTCCCGGATGACGTAGCCGGTCAGGCGCTCGGCGTCGGCCTGGTCGTAGATGGTGAACGACGACGAGTACCCGAGGTGATGCCCGTCGCGGCGGAGGATGCGCACGCACGCCGAGTGGAACGTCGAGACCCACATCTTGCGGGCCACCGGGCCGACCAGGGCGGCGACCCGGCCCTTCATCTCGTCCGCGGCCTTGTTGGTGAAGGTGATGGCCAGGATCTCGAAGGGCGAGACGTTCTGGTCCCTGATCAGCCACGCTACCCGGGAGGTGACGACCCGGGTCTTCCCGGAGCCGGCGCCGGCCACGATCAGCAGCGGCCCGCCGGGGTGGGTGACGGCCTCGCGCTGGACCGGATTCAGGTTTTCGAGGAGGTCCGGCGGCGGCATCCGGCCCCCAGCCTACCGAGGGACGGTTTGGTGGAGTCTGACCTCGGGAACGACCGGCAGATGCGGGCAGTGGTGTGGCACGGCAAGGGCGATGTCCGGGTGGACACCGTCGACGACCCCAAGATCTCCGAGCCGACGGACGCCATCGTGCGCATCACGTCGACCGCCATCTGCGGATCTGACCTCCACCTGTACACGAAGCTGTGGCCGGTCATGGACGAGGGCGACATCATCGGCCACGAGCCGATGGGCATCGTCGAGGAGGTCGGCGACTAGGTGCCGAACCTGCGCGCCGGCGACCGGGTGGTGGTCCCCTTCAACATCTCCTGCGGCTGGTGCGACCAGTGCTCCGACCAGCTGTACTCGCAGTGCTCGACCACCCAGAACAGGAGCCTGCGCAAGGGCGCCGCCCTGTTCGGCTACACCAAGCTGTACGGCCACGTGCCCGGCGCCCAGGCCGAGTACCTGCGGGTGCCACAAGCCCACTTCGGCCCCATCAAGGTGCCCGAGGGGCCGCCCGACCACCGGTTCCTCTTCCTGTCCGACGTGCTGCCGACGGCCTGGCAGGCGGTGGAGTACGCCGGGGTGGAGCCGGGTCAGACGGTGGCCGTCTTCGGGCTCGGCCCGATCGGCCAGATGTGTGCCCGCATCGCCGTGCACAAAGGCGCGGCCCGGGTCATCGGCGTCGACAAGGTACCCGAGCGCCTGGCCATGGCTGCCCGCCATGGCGTCGAGCCGCTCGACTTCTCCGATGTGAAAGACGTCACCGACGTCATGTTCGAGCTGACCGACGGGGCACTCTGCCATTCGGTGATCGACGCGGTGGGCATGGAGGCATCCGGCTCACTCATGGACTCGGTGCTCCAGGCCACCAAGGTGCAGCCGGACAAGCTGGCCGCCCTCCACCAGGCCATGGGCTCGGTGCGCCGGGGCGGCACCCTGTCGATCAGCGGTGTCTACGGCGGGCCGATGCCGCTGTTCCCCCTGGGCGACCTCTTCGACAAGCAGGTGACCTTGCGCATGGGGCAGGCCAACGTCCGCCGTTGGGTCGACGACATCCTGCCCCTACTGACCGACGACGACCCCCTGGGCGTCGACGACCTCATCACCCACGAGCTGCCCCTCGACCAGGCGCCGTACGCCTACGAGATCTTCCAGAAGAAGGAGGACGGCTGCATCAAGGTGGTTCTGGAGCCCTGACCGGCAGATCGCCCGAAGGGCTTGATCCGCCGGAACGGACTGAGCGGCGCCGGAGGCGCCACTCAGGTCGGCCGAAGGCCGACTATTCCCATTCGATTGTTCCGGGGGGCTTGGACGTGATGTCGAGCGCCACGCGGTTGATGCCGGGGACCTCGGCGATGATGCGGCTGGAGAGGGCCTCCAGGAGGTCATGCGGGAGGCGGGCCCAGTCGGCGGTCATGGCGTCGTCACTGACCACGGCCCGCACCACCACCGGGTAGGCGTAGGTCCGCTCGTCGCCCATCACGCCCACGGTGCGGATGGCCAGCAGCACGGCGAAGCTCTGCCACAGGTCGGCGTAGACGCCGGCCCGCTTGATCTCCTCGATCACGATGGCGTCGGCCTGGCGCAGGATCTCCAGCCGCTCGGGCGTCACGGTGCCGACGATCCGTACCGCCAGCCCGGGGCCGGGGAACGGCTGGCGCCACACGATCTCCTCGGGGAGCCCGAGCTCCTCGCCGACGGCGCGCACCTCGTCCTTGAACAGGTTGCGGAGGGGCTCGACCAGGTCGAACTTGAGGTCGTCGGGGAGGCCGCCGACGTTGTGGTGGGACTTGATGCGGGCCGCGTCCTTGGTGCCCGACTCGATGATGTCGGGGTACAGGGTGCCCTGGACCAGGAAGCGGGCGTCCTCGAAGTCGGCCGCCACCTCCTCGAAGACCCGGATGAACGTGGCGCCGATGGCCTTGCGCTTCTGCTCGGGGTCGTCGACGTCGTGCAACGCCTCGAGGAACCGGTCGGCGGCCTTGACGTGGACGAGGTCGACCTTGAACTGGCGGCGGAAGGTGTCCTCCACCTGCTCGGCCTCACCGGCGCGCATGAGGCCGGTGTCGACGAAGACGCACGTGAGCTGGTCGCCCACCGCCTTGTGGACCAGGGCGGCGGCCACCGCCGAGTCGACCCCGCCGGAGAGACCGCAGATCACCTTCTCGTCGCCGACCTGGGCCCGGATGCTCTCCACCGCCTGCTCGACGATCGACGTCATCGTCCAGCGGGGGAGGCAGCCGCACACGTCGTAGAGGAAGTGCTTGAGCACCTCCTGGCCCCGGGCGGTGTGAGCCACCTCGGGGTGGAACTGGACGGCGTAGACCGCCCGCTCGGGGTCCTCGAGGGCGGCGATGGGCACGGCCTCGGTCTGGGCCGTCACCCGGAACCCCGCCGGCGCCCGGACGATGGAGTCGGCGTGGCTCATCCACACGTCCTGCTCCGACGGCAGCCCGGTGAAGAGGTTGGACGACCCGGTGACCTCCAGGGCGGTCCGGCCGTACTCGGCCACGCCGGTGCGGGCGACTTCTCCCCCGAGCTGCTGGGCGATGAGCTGGGCGCCGTAGCAGATGCCCAGGACGGGCACCCCGCAGTCGTAGAGGGCGGCGTCGATCTCGGGCGCGCCGGGGACGTGGACCGACGCCGGCCCGCCGCTCAGGATGATGCCGGCGGGCTTGCGGGCCAGCATCTCCGATAGCGGCATGGTGCGGGGCACGATCTCGCTGAAGACGTGCGCCTCGCGCACCCGGCGGGCGATGAGCTGCGCGTACTGGGCGCCGAAATCGACGACCAGCACATTGTCGAAAGCCATGAACCAGCCTAGACATCCCACGGGCCGTACCTGTCAAGCCGCTTCTTCCATGCGGTGCGCCCAGGCGGTGTCCTCGTCGTAGAGAACGCCATGGCGGAGGCAGCCGTGCAGGATGCCGACGAGTCGGTTGGCCAGAGCTCGTAGGGCG
>DATLHA010000132.1:0-10752 GCA_035540095.1 Acidimicrobiales bacterium
CGTCGACCGGAAGGCCTGTACCAGCTGGTGGGGCAGCTTCTTCACGAAGCCGACGGTGTCGGTCACCAGCACCCGCTCGCCACCGGGCAGGTCGAGGCGGCGGGTGGTCGGGTCCACCGTGGCGAACAGCCGGTCCTGCACGAGCACGCCGGCGTCGGTGAGGCGGTTCAGCAGGGTGGACTTGCCCGCGTTGGTGTAGCCCACGATCGTGACCGTCGGCAGCCGGGAGCGGGCCCGCGCCTTGCGCTGGGTCTGGCGGTTCTTGGTGAGCTCCTTCAGCTCCTCCTCCAGCTTGGTGACCCGCCGGAGCAGGCGCCGGCGGTCGACCTCGAGCTTGGTCTCGCCGCCACCCATCCGGGTGCCGATGCCGCCGGCCTGCTGGCTGAGGGCCTTGCCCTTTCCCCGCAGGCGGGGCAGGCGGTAACGGAGCATGGCCAGCTCGACCTGGGCCTTGCCCGCGGGGGTGTGGGCGTGCTGGGCGAAGATGTCGAGGATCAGGGCGGTGCGGTCGATGGCCGTGCGCCCGAGGATCTTCTCCAGGTTGCGGCTCTGGGCCGGCGACAGCTCGTCGTCGAAGATCACGGTGTCGGCGTCGACGACGTTGGAGATGTCGCGCAGCTCCTCGGCCTTGCCCTTGCCCACGAAGGTGGCCGGGTCGGGCTCGTGGCGGCGCTGCAGGACGCGCTCGGCCTCGTCGGCGCCGGCGGTGTCGGCCAGGGCGGCCAGCTCCTCCAGCGACGCCTCCGCCTGGTCCACGCTCACCGGCGGGATGGCGACGCCCACCAGCACCACCGTCTCCCGGCGGTGCCGTTCGATCAGAGCCATGGCACTTCCACTGTTGCGATGTGGTCGGCGGGACCGCTCAAGATGATCGTGTTGCCCTCCAGTCGGACGGTGGCGTTGCCACCGGCCTGCTTGACGGTGACGTGGTTACCCACCTTTCCCCACACGAACGCCGCCGCGGCGGCGGCGCAGGCGCCAGTGCCGCAGGCGAGGGTCTCGCCCACGCCCCGTTCCCAGACCCGCATGCTCAGGTGGTCGGTGCCCGGCCCGACGACGACGAACTCGACGTTGCGCCCCTGCCACTCCGCCGCCTGCTTGGCGATGCGCACGCGGGCCAGGTCCTCGACCTCGACGACGGTGTGGGGGTTGCCCATGTCGACGAACGCCAGCCCCACGTCCTTGGCGTCGATCTTCGCCATCCCCATGTCGACGCTGACCCAGCCGTCGTCGTCGACGGTGACGGTCTTGTCGCCGGCGTCGGTGTGCACGACCATCCGGGGACCGGACAGGCCGGCGTCGACCAGGGCCATGGCCAGGCAGCGGATCCCGTTGCCGCTCATCTCGGCCCGGCTGCCGTCGGCGTTGAACAGCTCCATGGTGGGGCCGTCGGTGACCCTGATGACGCCGTCGGCGCCCACACCGCGGTGGCGCTCGCACAGGGCGCGGACCGCCGAGGGGTCGAGGGGGCAGCGGTCGCCCAGGTCGAGGAAGACGAGGAAGTCGTTGCCGAGGCCGTGGTACTTCTCGAGCCGGATCACTGGTCAACCATCTCACGATGGCGGACCATCGAGTGTTGTCTCAACCGTCCTCCCGGGCCGGTCATGGGAGCGACCAGTCTCCCAGGAGGGCGGGCAGTAGATCGAGCGGATCGGCGGGCGCGCCGAGCCAGGTGATGCGGGGATCCCGGCGGAACCACGCCCGCTGCCGGCGGGCGAACTCCCTGGTGCGGCTGGCCGCCGCGGCCACCGCCTCCTCCAGCGTGCAGTCGCCGGCCACATGGGCCAGCAGCTCCTTGTAGCCCAGGGCCTGACGGGCTGTGCGCGACATCCGCGCCCGGAGCCCGCGGACCTCGGCGAGGAAGCCGGCGGCCAGCTGCCGGCGGTAGCGGGCGTCGATCCTGTCGGCCAGCACCGGCCGGGGCAGCCACACGCCGGCCAGCCGGAACCGCGGGCTCGGCGGGTAGGTGCCGAGGCCGGGACCGAACGAGGAGAACGGCCGGCCGCTGCCGAGGGTGACTTCCAGCGCCCGCACCAGCCGGCGGGCGTTGCCGGGCTCGATGCGGGACGCGGCCAGCGGGTCGAGCTCACGGAGCCGGCGGTGCAGCTCGCCCGGCCGCTCGGCTTCCAGTGCCGCCTTCAGCGCCGGCCACTCGCCCGGTAGAGCCAGCCCGTCGACCACGGCCCGCACGTACAGGCCCGTGCCGCCGACCACCAGCGCCCGCCGGCCCCGGGCCTCGATGCCGGCGATCACCTCGGCCACGTCGGCCTGGAACCGGGCGACGGAGTAGTCCTCCTCGGGATCGGCCACGTCGAGGAGGTGATGGGGCACCTCGGTTCGCTCTGCCGGCGTGGCCTTCGCCGTGCCGACGTCCATGCCCCGGTAGACCTGCATGGAGTCGGCCGAGACCAGCTCCATCTCGCCCAGCCGGCGGGCCACTTCCAGCGCCAGGGCCGATTTGCCCGACGCCGTCGACCCGACGAGGACGACGTGCCTGCGCCGCAGGTCCGAAGACGCTGGCCTCAGAGGACCGCCACCGGGATGCGGGTCTTGTGGCGGGGACGGGCCGTCACCGACACCAGCTCGCCCCGGAGGTAGTGGGCGGCCGAGCCGGTGACACGCACGTCGGCGAAGCTGCCGGCCGCCGGCCCCGGCCCGGCAATGCCGCTGGCCGGCGGCAGGCCGCCGGCAGCCGGAAAGTGGACGAGCTTGTTCTGGCGGGTGCGGCCGGTGACCACCGCGGGGTCCTTCTTGGACGGCCCCTCGACGAGCACCTCCTCGACACGACCGATCCGGGCCTGGTGGCGGGCCAGGGCCGAGCGCTCGACCACCACCTTGAGCCGCTCGAACCGCTCGGCGATGACTTCGGCGGCCACGAACCGGTCGGCCATCCCCGCCGCCTCCGTACCCGGGCGGGGCGAGAACACGAAGGTGTAGGCGCTGTCGTAAGCGGCCTCGGCGACGACCTCCAGGGTGCGCTCGAAGTCGTCGTCGGACTCCCCCGGGAAGCCGACGATGAGGTCGGTGGTGACGGCCAGGTCGGCGATGGCGGCGCGGGCCGCGGCCAGCTTCTCCAGGTACCTGGCCGCGGTGTACCCACGGTGCATGGCGGCCAGGGTGCGGTCGCTGCCCGACTGGAGCGGCAGGTGGAGGTGCTCGCAGGCCGCCGGCGAGGCGGCCATGGCCTCGATGGTCTCGGGCCGCAGATCCTTGGGATGGGGGCTGGTGAAGCGGACCCGGCGGATGCCGTCGACTTCGCCGACGGCGGTCAGGAGCTCGGAGAACAGGGGCCGGCGGCGGGTCAGGTCGCGGCCGTAGGAGTTGACGTTCTGGCCGAGCAGGGTGACCTCGGCCGTGCCGGCGCCGGCCAGCGCCCGGACCTCGTCGACCACCTCGTCGAAGGGACGGCTGATCTCCTTGCCCCGCACCGCCGGCACGATGCAGAAGGCACAGGTGTTGTCGCAGCCGATCTGGATGGTGACCCAGGCCGTGTACGGCAGCTCCCGCCGCACGGGCAGCGCCGACGGGAACGCGGCGTCGTCCTCCAGGATCTCCATCACCGGGTCGCCGGTCGTGGCGGCCTCGGCCAGGAGCTCGGCGGCCCGGCCCACGTTGTGGGTGCCGAAGACGGCGTCGACCTGCGGCGCCCGGGCCTGGATGAGGTCCCGGTCCTTCTGGGCCAGGCACCCGCCCACCGCGATCTGCATGCCGGGGTTGCGGTCCTTCACCGACTTCAGGTGGCCCAGGGTGCCGTAGAGCTTGTTGTCGGCGTTCTCCCGGATGCAGCAGGTGTTGAGCACGACGACGTCGGCGTCGTCGACGGCGTCGGCCGCCACCATGCCGTCGGCCTCGAACAGCCCGGCCAGCCGCTCGGAGTCGTGGACGTTCATCTGGCAACCGAACGTCCGGATGAGATACCTGCGCTCCCGGGGCGCGGTGTTCGTCGGTTCGCTCGCGGGCTCGCTCACGGTTGTCCACCGTACCGGCGATAGCGTTCCCGGAAGATGCGCCGCCTGGTCACCGTCGTCTGCGCCTGCCTGCTGCTCGCCGCCTGCTCCGAGGACGAGCCCCGGGCCGAGCCGGCGACCACCACCTCGCCGGCACCCACGACCACCGTGGCCCCCACCACCACGACAACGCTCAGTCCGCAGGCCACGGTGGCGTCGACGCTGGTGGCGGCCGAGACGGCCATCCGCAACCCGGCCACGCCGGCCTCACAGCTGCCGGCGCTCGGCCAGTCCCAGCAGCAGGCGTACCGGACCCTCGTCGCCCGTCCCGAGTGGGACGCCGAGGTCCTGGCCATGGTCCCCGAGCGCCTCCGGGCGACCGTGGAGGCCAACGTCTCCGCCGGCCGCGAGCTCGCCGCCCTCACGCCGGCGCCGCCTCCGGACAGTCCGCTGCCCAAGTGGCGGATCGTCGACCCGGAGCCCGCCGACCAGCTGCTCCCCCTGTACAAGGCGGCCGGCGCCGCCGCCGGCGGGGTGGGCTGGGAGTACCTGGCCGCCATCCACCTGGTCGAGACCAGGATGGGGCGGATCAAGGGCGACAGCAGCGCCGGCGCCCAGGGGCCGATGCAGTTCATCCCGTCGACGTGGGCCATCTACGGCCGGGGCGGCGACGTGACGTCCAACCACGACGCCATCCACGCCGCCGCCCGGTACCTGCGGGCCACCGGGGCGCCCACCGACATGGCCCGGGCCCTACGGGCGTACAACAACAGCGCCCGGTACGTGCGGGCGGTCACCGCCTACGCCAAGCAGATGGAGGCCGATGAGCGGGCCTACCTCGGCTACCACGCCTGGCAGGTGTACTACGGGTCCCGCCTGTTGCCCGAGGGCACCGTCGTCAACTAGCGACGACGGTGAAGGTCACGGTGCCGGTGGCCGAGCTGGCGTAGGGACGGTCACCCCGGCCGGTCACGCTGTCGGTGCAGTCGAAGGGGCCGGCGTCGAAGAAGAAGGTGGCGGTGAAGGTCCCGGGTTCGAAGTAGGTGCGGCCGACGGCGATGGTCTCGGTGGCCGACGCCGGGTCACGCGCCGGCGGGTCCCAGGGGCCGTGCTTGGCGCAGGTGCCCGGCGTGCTGCCCCCGATGCCGCCGTTGCCGAAATTGAACGTCGTGCCGTTGTAGGAGACGCCGTCGGGGTCGGTGAGGGTGATGTGGAACACCATGGGCTCGCCGGCCACCGGGGTGGCGGGCTCGACGGCCACCTCGACCGTCATCGGGTTGTCGGCGCCCGGCCGGGGGTGGAAACGGAACGGCCCGCACTTGGAGTCGGCGCTGTTGCGGCAGGGATCGACCGCCGTGGTCGTCGTCGCCGGCGCCATGGTGGTCGTCATGCCGGCCTCTGCGGCTAGCGGCGCCGGCGCCGTCGTCGACGTGGAGACGGCGGCCGGGCGAGCGGTCGTGAGGGTGGCCCGGACGGTGGTGGGGACCGGCCCGCGCAGCGTCGTGGTCGGGGCCACCGGCGCCGCGGCGGGGGCAGAGGCGGGCGCAGCGGCGACGGCACCGCTCGTCGTGGTCGCCGCCTCGACGACCGCCGGCGCTTGGTCCACCGTGGTGGTCAGCCCGGCCCGGGCGAAGAGGCCGCCGTCGGTCCCGATGCGCTCGTCGCCGTCATCGCCGGAGGTGGCGGCGGCGATGGCGGCGAGGAGCAGGAGGACGCTCAGGACGAGGCCACCCGTCACCTGCCGCTGCCTGGCGCTCACCCGTCACCCTCCCCGACCCCGGCGGACCGTCCGCCACCGTCAGTGTTGCGCCGGGCACTCAGACAGACAACCCAACGAACGCCCAACAAATGCCGTCACTCGGAGAGACGGCGCCGGAGCTCGCGGTAGACGGCCGGCCCGGCGATGGCCTCCAGCTCCTCGCCCAGCGACTCCACCACCGGCGTCCCGCCGATGTAGGCCCGCTCGCCCTCGGTGCAGCACCAGGCCATCGTCTCCCCCTCGGCACCCCAGTCGTCCCGGGTCCACCGCCTGACGGTGGCCACCTCGGTGTCGCCCTCTCCGGGCTCCCAGTCGACCCTCACCGGCAGCTGCCCGCACACCGACGGCTTCCAGCCGACGGGCGACTCGCCGGCATGGACGGCCTCCAGGTGGAGCGCACAGCCGGCGCCGCCCGCGAAGCCGGGCCGGTTGAGGAAGATGCAGGCGCCGTCGACCACCCGGGTGCTCGTGCGGCTTTCGTCGGCGAAGATGCCGCCGGCCGCGGCCTCGCCATGGTGCTCGAAGCGGGCGGGATCGACGGTCGCCGCCAGGGCGGCGACGTTCATGGCCTCGGCGTCGCCGTCCAGCTCGGCCCCGATCGAGCAGCACCCTTGGCCCGACGACTCCGCCGGCCGGTCGAGAATCCCCAGGCAGCCGCGGCCCCAGATGCACGTCCAGTTCGACCTCATGAAGGCGGTCTCGAAGCGCCACACCGTGCCGCCGTCGACGATCTCCTCGACCCCGAAGACCTCCTCCATCGGGCCATCCTGGCACCCCGCAACGAAGTGTTGACACCGGCGGGCAACGGCGCGACGCTCAATTGGCAAGGGTTCTTCGAGCAGGTAAGGAGGTACCCGAGAATGACCGTTACCAGTTCGGCGAGCGGGGAGAGCGGTCCGCCCGACTGTTAGTGCAGGGCGCCATGCGGCCCGCCGCACCGTGGCCCGGATGTCTCATGCCGCCAGGTGCCGTGTAGGTCCTCCGACCGTGACGGGATCCGAGAGGAAGGCCTCCACGACCAACGATGGGTGGCCCCGACAACACGACCCGGAGCCGGTGGGCGGGACGCACGACGAAGTCGCACGAGGCACCGAGCGATCGGTGCCTCGTTGCGCGTTCAGGCCATGGATCTTCAGGACAGCAAGGCGGCGGCGAGGGCCTGCAGGGCCCGGCCCCGGTGGGACACCGCCGCCTTCTCGGACCCTGTCATCTGGGCGAAGGTGCGACCGTCGCCGCCGGCGGGGACGAACACCGGGTCGTAGCCGAACCCGTCCTCTCCCGCCGGCGCCTCGGCGATCGTGCCCTCGACCGCACCTTCGGCCACGATCTCCCGCCCGTCGGGGAACCGGGCCACCGCCACCGTCGTGAACCGGGCCGTCCGCCCCTCGGCGGGCACGCCGGCCAGCTCGGCCAGCAGCTTGGCCACGTTGTCGGCGTAGGTGGCGCCGGGGCCGGCGTAGCGAGCGGCGTGAACGCCGGGCCGGCCGCCCAGGGCATCGACCTCCAAGCCGGTGTCGTCGGCCACCGCCAGCTCGCCGGTGGCCCCCGCCACCGCCACCGCCTTCAGCCGGGCGTTGCCCTCCAGGGTGTCGGCGTCCTCCACCACGTCGGGCAGGCCGGCCGGCCGGGGCACGACTTCGAACCCCTCCAGCAAGCCGGCCAGCTCTCGAGCCTTGTCCGGGTTGGCCGTGGCCAGCACGACCTTCATCCCCGGGGCGGAGGCGGTGTGGCCAGCAGTTCGGCCTGGGCCTCGAGGATGGAGGCGATGCCGTGCTCGGCCAGCCCGAGGAGGTCGTCGAGCTCGGCCCGGGAGAACGGCAGCCCCTCGGCCGTCCCCTGCACCTCGACGAACCGGCCCGAGCCCGTCATGACCACGTTCATGTCCACCTCGGCCCGCACGTCCTCGGAGTAGTCCAGGTCGAGCAGGGCGACGGCGTCCACCACCCCGACCGACACCGCGGCGCAGGCCGTGGTCAGCGGGTTGGCCGGGAGGCGGCCGGCGGCCACCAGCCGGCTGCAGGCGTCGTGCAGGGCGACGTAGGCCCCGCTGATCGACGCCGTCCGGGTGCCGCCGTCGGCCTGGAGCACGTCGCAGTCGACGAGGATCTGGCGCTCCCCCATCAGCTTCATGTCACAGACCGAGCGCAGGGCCCGGCCGATGAGGCGCTGGATCTCCTGGGTGCGGCCCGACGGCTTGCCCTTGTTGACCTCTCGGTTGCTGCGCTCGGGCGTCGAGCCGGGAAGCATCGAATACTCCGCGGTCACCCAGCCGGTGCCCTTCCCCCGCATCCACGGCGGCACCCGCTCGTCGACCGATGCGGTGCACAGCACCCGGGTCTTGCCCATCGACACCAGCACCGAGCCGGCGGCCATCTCGGTGTAGTCGCGCACGAAGGTGAGTGGGCGCAGGTCGTCGGGCTGGCGGCCGTCGCGCCTCATACCTCGTACCGGGCGCCCACGGAGGCCACCTCCACGGGGGCGCCGAACGCCTCGCTGCCGTGCCGGCGGGTCTCCTCCGGATCAAGGGTGGCCCAGACATGGGTCAGGACCAGACGGCCGGCGCCGGCGGCCCGGGCCTGGACGCCGGCCTGGCGGGCGCTGAGATGCTGCATCTTGTCTTCCTCCTCGATGGAAAGGCTGGCCTCGCACAGGGCCAGGTCCAGCCCCGCTCCCAGCTCCTCGAGCGACCACGCCGGCCCGGTGTCGGCGGAATACCCGAGCCTCCGGCCGCCGGCCTCGACGCGCATGGCCAACGTCTCCGGGCCATGGTCGGTACGGGAGAACGTGAACCGCATGGTGCCGACGGCGGTGGTCCCCCTGTCGGTGATGTCGTGCCAGGTGAAGGAGGGGGAGTCCGGCTTGTACGTGCGCTCCCGCAGGCCGGCGGGGGCGTAGACCGGAAAGCCTGTGCGCTCCAGCACGAACTGGCATACGACGCTCCAGCCCTCGAGGTCGCTCCAGTGGTCGGGGTGCTCGTGGCTCAGGACGATGGCGTCGAGGTCGGCCATGTCGATGTGGCGCTGGAGGTTGGCCAGCGTGCCGGCGCCGGCGTCGAGCCAGATCCGGGTGGTGCCGTCGTCGAGCAGGTAGCCGCTGCAGGCGCCGCCGGGGCCGGGATAGGAGCCCGAGCACCCCAGTACCGTGACGCTCAGGCCCACTCCCATCCCTCCACCCCGTCCAGTTCGGGGCCGAGGAGCCGGCTGCCGAGCGCCCGGAACCATGCCACGTCGCCCGAGGAGACGAACCGGTGGGCACCCTTGGCCGGCGAGCGCCGGCCCAGGCCGGTGTCCTCCAGGATGGAGCGGACCTCGAAGGCGGTCTCGTCGGCCGAGTCCACCAGGACGACGTCGCGCCCCATGACGTCGCCGATGGTGCGGGCCAGGAACGGGTAGTGGGTGCAGCCGAGCAGGAGGGCGTCGACCCGGGCCTGCACCAGTGGGGCGAGAAGCCGCTCGGCCAGGACGTGGACCTGCTCGCTGTCGGTCTCTCCCCGCTCGACGAACTCCACGAAGCCGGGGCAGGCGGCGCAGCTGAGATCGACCCGTGCCCGGGTGGAGCGCACCGCCCGCTGGTAGGCACCGGAGCCGATGGTGCCAACCGTCCCGATGACGCCGACCCTGCCGCTGCGGGTCGCCCGCACGAGCGCCCGCACCCCCGGGTCGACGACGCTCACCACCGGCACGTCGAACTCGAAGTGCAGGAGTTCCAGGGCGGCAGCGGCTGCGGTGTTGCAGGCGACCACGACCATCTTCACGTCGTGGCGCTCGACGAGCACCCGCGTCACCTGCAGGGCGAACTCGCGCACCTCGTCGAGGGGACGGGGGCCGTAGGGATAGCGGGCGGTGTCGCCGAAGTAGACCAGGTCCTCACCGGGCAGCAGGTCGATCATGGCGCGGGCGACGGTGAGGCCGCCGAACCCGCTGTCGAACATCCCGATGGGCCGGTCGTCCACCTAGAAGTACACGATCTTCTTCGCCCGTTCGACGACCTCGTCGATGTCGTCGGTCCAGGCCCCGGTCGACAGGTACTTCCAGCCGCCGTCGGCCAGGATGGTGACGATGACGCCGTCGTCGAGCTGGGCCGCGGCTTTGACCGCGCCGGCCATGGCCGCACCGGAGGAGATGCCGGCGAAGATGGCCGCCCCGGTGACGAGCCGGCGGGTCCACTCGATGGATTCCCTAGGCCGGACGATCATCTTGCGGTCGAGGATGTCCGGGTCGTAGATCGCGGGCACGAACCCGTCGTCGAGGTTCCTGAGCCCCTCGACCTTCTCGCCGGCCGGCGGCTCCACCGCCCACATCTGGATGGCGGGATTCTTGTCCTTGAGGTAGCGCCCGAGGCCCATGAGCGTGCCCGCGGTGCCGAGGCCGGCGACGATGTGGGTCACCTCGGGGCAGTCCCGCCAGATCTCGGGGCCGGTGCCCTTGATGTGGGCGCCGGGGTTGGCGGGGTTCCCGTACTGGAAGAGGAAGGCGTACTCGGGCGACTCCTTGGCCAGCCGCTCGGCCATGCGCACCGCCCCGTTCGACCCCTCCTCGCCCGGCGACAGGATGATCTCGGCGCCGAAGATCTCCAGCAGCTGCCGGCGCTCGATCGACACGTTCTCGGGCAGGACGATCTTGAGCTTGTAGCCCTTGACCCGGCACACCATGGCCAAACCGATGCCCGTGTTGCCCGACGACGGCTCGAGCAGGGTCTGGCCGGGCTCGAGGGTGCCGTCGGCCTCGGCCTCGGTGATCATGTTGAGGGCGATGCGGTCCTTGACCGATCCGCCCGGGTTCTGGCCCTCCAGCTTGGCCAGGATGCGCACCGCCGGGTTGGGGCTGAGCTGGCTCACCTCCACCAGGGGCGTGTTGCCGATGGTGTCGAGGATCGAGCCGAAGGCGGCCAACGGCCGGCGCCGGCCTCAGCCGCCGGCGACGGCGGGGAGGATGGTGATGACGTCGGCCTCCTCCACCGGCGTGGCCAGCTTGTCGAGGAACCTGACGTCGTCGTCGTTGCGGTACACGTTGACGAACTTGTGCAGCGAGCCGTCCTCGGTGATCA
>DATLHA010000133.1:0-13369 GCA_035540095.1 Acidimicrobiales bacterium
GCCGCCGGCGCCGGCCCGTGCCTTCTGGCGCGCCGCCCCAGGGCCGGCGGCGCCGGCGGCCGGCGCGGTCGGGGCCGCCGTCCGCCTCGCCCCCGGCGTGACCCTGGTGCTCGACGCCGCGCCGGGCCTCGGCCCTGACGACGCCCGGGCCATCACCACCGCCGCCGCCGGCCTCCTCGCCCACCTCCACGCCGCCGGTCTCCTCGACGATCCGGCGCCCTCGACGCCAAGGAGCGATCGCCCATGACCGTGCTGCCCCGCATCCCCGACCCCGACCTCACCGACCTGGGCCCCGACGACCGCGACCACGGCGGCCTGCGGACCGAGCGCGGCTACCTGCCCCTCGTCGCCATGGCGGTCACCGCCGACGTCACCGGCCTGTTCGTCACCACCCGCGTGCGCCAGACGTTCGTGAACACCCTCGGCCAGCCGATCGAGGCCACCTACGTCTTCCCCCTCCCCGACCGGGCCGCGGTGTCGTCGTTCAGCGCCGTGCTGGGCGACCGGCGGATCGTGGGCGTGCTCAAGGAGCGCCAGGCGGCGCGGGACGACTACGACGCCGCCATCGGGGCCGGCCGGCGGGCGGCGATCGTCGAGGAGGACCGGCCCGGCGTCTTCGGCGCCCGGGTCGGGAACCTCCGCCCCGGCGAGCGGGGCGAGGTCGAGCTCACCCTCGTCGGCCCGCTCCCCTACGACGCCGGCGTGGCCACCCTGCGCTTCCCGCTGGTCGTCGCCCCCCGCTACATCCCCGGCGTCCCGCTCGAGGGGCCCAGCGCCGGCGACGGCGTCGAAGCCGACACCGACCTCGTGCCCGACGCCTCGCGCATCTCGCCACCAACCCTGCTGCCCGGCCACCCCAACCCCGTCCGGCTCGACCTGCGGGTGACCGTCGACCCGGGCGGGTTCGCCCTGTCGGACCTGCGCTCCAGCCTCCACGCCGTGCGCACCGAGGTCGCCGGCGGATCGGCCGTGCGGGTCGAGGTGCACCCCGGCGAGCGCCTCGACCGGGACTTCGTCCTGCGCTTCGTGCTGGCCGGAGCCCACGCCGCCACCGCCGCCATCGTCGTCCCCGACGGCCCGGGCGCCACCGAGGGCACCGTCGCCGTCACCGTCGTCCCGCCCCTCCCCACGGCGGCCACCCGCCACCGCGACGTGGCCGTCGTCATCGACCGCTCGGGCTCGATGGGGGGCTGGAAGATGGTGGCCGCCCGCCGGGCGGCGGCGAGGATCGTCGACGGCCTCGGCGCCGGCGACCGGGTGGCGGTCCTCGCCTTCGACGACCGCACCGAGCGGCCGCCACGGCTGGGCACGGGACTCGCGCCGGCCACCGACCGCCACCGCTTCGCCGCGGTCGAGTTCCTCGCCGGGCTCGAGGCCCGGGGCGGCACCGAGATGCACGGGCCGCTGGCCGAGGCGGCCGGCCTGCTGGCCGCCGGCGGCTCCGCGGGCAGGGACCGGGTGCTGGTGCTGGTGACCGACGGCCAGGTCGGCCAGGAGGACGCCGTCCTCGCCGCCCTCGGCCCGCAGTTGGGGGCGACGCGGGTGTTCGCCCTGGGCGTCGACCAGGCGGTGAACGCCGGCTTCCTGCAGCGGCTGGCCGCCCTGAGCGGCGGCCGGTGCGAGCTGGTGGAGTCCGAGGACCGCCTCGACGAAGCGATGGCCGGCATCCACCGCCAGATCGCCGCGCCTGTCGTCGCCGGCCTGGGCATGGAGCTCGAGGGCGCCGAGCTCGTACCGGCCAGCCAGGCGCCGGCCCGGCCCCCGGACTGCACCGACGGCTACCCCTGCGTGCTGGCCGGGCGGTACCGGGCCGGCGGGGCCGGCCCCGTGGTGGTGCGGGCGTCGGGCACGGCGGCCGGCGGCAGCCCCTGGTCCGAACGGGTCGAGGCCTCGGTGGTGGCCAACCCGGCGGTGACGGCCACGTGGGCCCGGGCCCACATCCGGGACCTCGAGGACCGCTACGTGGCCGGCAGCGGGCCGGTGGGCGACCACGACGCCCTCGCCGCTCTCATCGTCGAGGTGTCGCTGGCCCACGGCGTGCTCTGCCGCTTCACCGCCTTCGTGGCCGTCGACCCGGTGCGGCCCGACGAGCCGGTGGCGGTGCCCCACCGCATCGTCCAGCCCGTCGAGCTCCCCGCCGGCTGGGCCATGCCGGTGGCCGCCATGCCGGCGCCGGCCGGCGCCGGCCCCGTCCTCCGGCGGGCGATGACCTCCGCTCCAGCCCCTGCGCCGTCGCCGGGGGACTGGCGTTCGGTGTGGACGCGGGTGGAGGAGCTCCTCGGCCGCATCGAGCACAGCCGGCAGGTGGACGCCACCGAGGTCGACGAAGTCCTCGAGGCCCTGCGACTCGGCGGCGCGCCGGCCCAGCTGCTGGAGGCGGTGGCCGCCCTGGCCGGCGCCGTGCGGGATCAGGCCGGCGAGGCCGAGCTCGGCCGGCGGGCGGCCGCGGTGCGCAAGCTGCGGCCCGGCCGCCGGCGCCGCTTCTGGGCGTCGTGAGCCCGGCCCCGGCCCTCGGGTACCCCACCAGCAGGTGGCCGCTCCCCCGTGCCGCCCCGGCCGTGTCCCCTGGCGCTCGCCGGGTGCCGGTTCAGACCGTCGCCGGCCGGCCGACCTCGCCTTTGAGGTCGCCCGAGAGCAGCTGGGCGACGACGAGGATCCCGACCACGATCGTCCCCACCGCCAGTACGGTGACGCCGGCACCGGGGTCGTCGAAGACGACGGGGATGGTGCCCAGCACGTTCAGCATGGTCACCACCAGGGTGGTCCGCCGGCCCCAGGTCCGGCGGTTCCACAATCCCCAGGCGCCGGCGACGGCGATGGCGGCAGTGACCAGGGAGACGACCTTGGCGTCGGTCGGGACGCCGTCACCCACGCCGGGAACGAACACCGCCAGCTGCAGTACGGCGTTGGCCAGGAGGGAGGCGGCCACCGCCCGTTCGATGGGCCCGTAGCGGTTCACGAGCGTGCTCCGGTGGAGGTCCTGGCCCAGCACGACCAGGGGGTGAGAACAGGGACGTGCCGGGACACCTCGGTCAGGGCGGTGACCGTCAGCCGAGCCAGACGCCTCATCGGACCGGGACCCCGGACCGCGACTGGTTCTCCACCCGGTAGACCTCGACGCGGTCGGGCCCGGTCAGCATGGCCGGGTCCTCGCCGGGCAGGAGCGAAGTCGAGAAGACGGCGTCGGTCACCGCCTCCAACGCCTCGGTGGACGTGGCCAGGCTCACGAGGACGACGCTGGAGTCCTCGGGCCGGCTGAGGACGTAGGTGACGATGAACCCCGCCACCCGCTCGACGACCGGCCGGATGCGCTCCTCGCCGGCCCGGCGCATGGCCTCGCTCTGGGCCGCGGACCGGGGCCCGTCGAACCAGCTGACCTGGCAGGCGACGGCTGCCCCGGGGGCGGCCGGGCCGTTCAGGGTGGTGAGCACGTCGTACACCGCGTCGTGGTCGAGCTCGAAGGGGCGGGGGCCCATGGCCGCCTCCGTCCGCGCCGGAGCCGCCTCCGCTTCCTCGCGGGTGTCCCAGAGCGTCAGGTTGAGACCCTGGCGGGACCCGATCTGCATCATGAGGTGCATGCCGCGGAACCCGGGATGCCCTTCGATGACCCCGATCAGGTGGCCGGAGGCCTCCGGTGTGTTCAGGTGGCTGGGGAAATTGCGGACCATCTGCAGCCTGGCGTGCATGCGTTCCTCCTCGGGTTGCCGATCGCTGACGAGGAGAACGATGCGCCGATCGACGCCGTCACACATCCGTGCGACCACGTCACTTCGGTACGTATCTCAGTCCCGGGCCAGCATCCAGGCCGCCAGCTGCGTGCGGGACGACAGGCCGAGCTTGGTGAGGATCCGGCTCACGTGGGTCTCGACCGTCCGCTCCGAGAGGACGAAGCGCTCGGCGATCTCGCGGTTCGAGCGTCCCTCGGCGACCAGGCCGGCCACCTCCCGTTCCCGCCGGGTCAACGGATCCGTGCCGGCTCCGAGCACGGCGGCGCTGTCGCGGCGCACGACACCCATCCCGAGACGGGTGGCGATGGCGTGGGCCTCCTCGGCCAGGGGACGGGCGGCGCCGGGGTCGGCCGGCGCGAGCAGCTTGGACCAGTGGAGCAGGGTCTCGGCCACGTAGGGGACGAGGCCGATGCGCCGGTTCACCGCCACGGCCTCGGCGAAGTGGCGGCCGGCGTCCTCCCTGCGGCTCAGGAGGGCGGCCAGACGCCCGAGCACCATGGACAACGATCCTTGACAGACGACCGAGCCGGCGCCGCCGGCCATGCAGCGGGAGGCATACGGCAGGAGGGCGGCGTAGCACTGGTCGGCCAGGTCCGGATCCTGCAGCTCGCACGCCGTCTGGGCGAACATGCTCACGGTCGGGAGCCACCGGCCGTTCACCGGCAGGCCGGGGATGAACGGCTTGACCTCTTCGTGCAGCCGGCGGGCCGACTCGACGTCGCCCAGCACGGCGGAGACGAAGGCGGTGTCGGCCTTGGCGATCGGGTAGCTCACCCGCTCGACCAGCGCCACCCGCTCCGCCTGCTCGCCCGTGCTGCCCCGCAGGCGGTCGACCTCGCCGGTGATGGCGTAGGTCACACCCACGACCGAGTAGTCCTCCAGTCTGTGACCCAGATGGCGGGCCTCGTGGGCCAGGCGCTCCGCCTGGTCAAAACGGCCGGCGGCGATGGCCAGGCCGGCGTGGACCATCCGCAGGTGCCAGTCGGCCATCGGGCGCCGCAGCCGCTCCACCACCCGCCCCAGCTCGGCGGCCTGGGCGTGGGCCAGCATCAGGTCGCCCTGCTCCTGGGCGGTGTCGATGCGCCACAGGTGGCCCCACATGGCGGCGCTCGGGCCGGCGGGGCCGCGGCCGAGCTCGAGCATCCGGGCACTGAGGCGCTCCCGCTCGGCCACGCCGTCCGGGCCCGAGCAGACGAAGTGCCGGGCCTGGATGGCGTCGACCAGGGCGGCGTGGTCGCCGAGTGCCTCGGCGGCCTCCAGGGCGGCGCGACTGGCGGCGGCGGCCGCCGCCGGCGACTGCAGGTCGGCCTTCAGGTGGGCGATCT
Source organism: Acidimicrobiales bacterium (assembly GCA_035540095.1). GTDB lineage: Bacteria > Actinomycetota > Acidimicrobiia > Acidimicrobiales > AC-14 > CADCTB01. The sequence continues at coordinate 5,054 of DATLHA010000133.1, forward strand.
GGGCCTCGAGCCGTACCCGGAGCGGGCTGGCGATGGGAGGCATCGAGCGCAGGGCGCGCTCCTTCAGGGTGAGGAGGGGGGGCAGGGTGTTGGTGTCGCCGATGGCCGACACCACCAGCGCCGCGGCGGCGGCGATGTTCGGGCGCTGTGCTTCCTCGGCCAGCTCCACGGCACGGTGAGCGGTCTCGACGGCGCGGAGCACGGCCCCGGAGCTGAACTCGGCCGCGGCCAGCTCGACTTCGATCTGGGCCCGCTCCTCGGTGCTGGCCGGGCCGAGGCGGGCGGTCGCCGCCGCGCCACGCAGCAGCCGGGCGGCCTCGTCGAAGGCCAGCCGGCGCGTGGCCACCTCCGCCGCCCGGCGGAGGCGTTCGACGGCCGTCATCCGCTCGGCCGGCGCGCTGGCCGCCCGCAGCCAATGAAGGGCCAGCTCACCGAGCAGCTCTTCCCGCTCCAGGGCGCCGTCCCGCTCCAGCATGGCGGCGACCCGCCGGTGGAGCTCGATCCGGCGGGCCGACGGCAGGCCGGCGTACAAGGCGGTGCGAACCAGGCCGTGGCTGAACCGGGCCCACCCGGGCGCGTCGTGGTCCAGCACGAGGACGCCCTGCCGCACGGCGACCTCGATCTCCTGGTGCACCGGCCGCCCGCACACCTCCCCTGCGGCACCGACGGCGAACTCGTCCCCGAGAACGCTCGCCGCCCCGACCACCTCGAGGACCGGTCCGTCGAGCCGGCCCAGCCGGTGGGCGAGCAGGGCCCGGAGCTCGACGGGGAGCCACGTCGACCATGCGTCGGGGGCCACGGGCTCGTCGGCCAGCAGCCGTCCGAGCTCGCGGACATAGAGGGGATTGCCGCCGCTCTGGCGGTGGGCCCAGGCCGCCACGCCGCCACCGCCGCCGGCGAGGTACTCGGCCACGTCGCCGGCGGACAGCGGCGGGAGCCGGAGCACGGTCACCGCCGTCCGTCCGGTCAAGGCGCCGAGAGTGGACTCCAGCGGCGTCCCCGGCTCGGGGTCGCGGGCGGTCACGAGCACGAGCAGCGGCAGGTCGGCCACCTCGGCGACCAGGAGGCGGAGGAGGTGGAGCGAGGCGTCGTCGGCCCACTGGACGTCGTCGAGCGCGATCACGATCGCGCCCTCGCCGGTGGCCTCGGCCAGGGCGGCGATGGCGTCCTCGGCGATGGACAGCAGCCGGCCGGCACGGTCCTCGAGGTCGCCGCCCTCCGGGAGCGGGAACGCGATGCCGAGCCGCCGGAATGCCTGCCGCCAGGGCCGGTAGGCGACGGCCGCGTCCTCGACGGCCCGCCCCCAGGCGAACCGGGTTCCGTTCACGTCGAGGCCGGTGGCGGCGAACTCGTCGACCAGGCGGGTCTTGCCGCCGCCGGCCTCGGCCAGGATCACGCTCACCGACCCGCGGCCGGCCCGGGCCCGCCGGTAGGCGCCGTCCAGGTGGGCCAGCTCGGCGGCGCGGGCGACGAAGCGCTCGTCACCGACCAGGGGCATCCCGCATCTTCGCTCGTCGGCGGTCTTGGGGTTGTCGGAGTCGAGCCGCCGCGGGCGTCCCGTGCCGAGCGCCGTTGCCGGGGCCGGGCCGGCCGGCGTCACGCGGGCCCCTGATCCACCACTTGTCGTCGCGCCCTGAGCGCTGTGGGGATGGCGGGGGGGGTGACCCAAGAGCGCTTCACAGGCCGTAGGCCTCCATCAGGCGGAGCCACACTTCACTTACCGTGGGAAACGACGGAACGGCATGCCAGAGGCGGTCCATGCTCACCTCGCCGACGATGGCGATGGTGGCCGAGTGCAGCAGCTCGGCCACGCCGGGGCCGGTGAAGGTGGCGCCGACGATGACCTGGCGAGCCTCGTCGACGACCAGCTGGCTGGTGCCACGGACGTCCTTGCCCTGGGTGTAGGCACCGGACACGTCGCCGGTCGGGTAGGTGACGACGCGCACGTCGATGCCGGCGGCTCTGGCTTGTGCTTCGGTGAGCCCGACGGCGCAGACCTGGGGGTCGGTGAACGTGACCCTGGGGACGGGCGCAGTGGCGGCCACAGGTTTGCCGAGGATCACGTCGCCGGCCAGGCGGGCCTGGTACTTGCCCATGTGGGTGAGCAGGGCCCGGCCGTTGCAGTCGCCCACCGCGTAGAGCCAGTCGCCCTTGGCGCGGAGCCGATCGTCGACCGTGACGTACTTGCCGGGGTCGAGGCCCACGGTTTCGAGACCGATGTCGGCGGTGGACGGGCGCCGGCCGACGGCGACGAGGATCTCCTCAGCGGTGATCGTGCGGCCGTCGTCGAGTGTGCCCGTGACGGTGCCGTTGCGCTCGGCGGAGACCAGGCGGGCACCGGTGATCACGGTGATGCCCTCGGCCTCGAAGGCGGCGCGCACCTCCTCGCCCGCGAACGGCTCCTCCCTGGCCAGGAGGTGAGGGCCGCCCTCGACGACCGTGACCTCCTCGGAGCCGAGCCGGCGCATGGCCTGGGCCATCTCGGTGCCGACCGTTCCGCCGCCCAGGACCAGCAGCCGGCGGGGAATCTCCTTGGCGCCGGTCACCGAGCGGTTGTCCCAGGGATCGGACTCGGCCAGGCCGGGGATGGGCGGCATCAACGCGCGCGTGCCCGTCGCCAGGACGACGGCCCTACGGGCCGTGAGGCGGCGGACGTCGCCGGCGCTCGTCTCCACGTCGACGGTACGCTCCCCCGCCAGGCGGCCGGCACCCCGCACCAGCTCGATGCCCTCGCTCCGCAACCAGCCCAGTGCGCCGGCGTCGTCCCAGTCGCTCGTCATGTAGTCGCGGCGGGCCAGGGCGGCGGCCACGTCGATCTCGCCCGTGACTGCGGCGGCGGCGCCGGGCACCCGGCGGGCGGCGGCGATCACGTCGCCCGGGCGGGCCAGCGTCTTCGACGGGATGCAGCCCCAGTAGGAGCACTCGCCGCCCACCAGCTCCCGCTCGACGATGACCGTCGACAGCCCGCCGGCGGCGCACCGCCCGGCCACGTTCTCGCCGGCGGGGCCGGCGCCGATGACGATCACGTCATGGTCAGACATTCGGTCTCCTGGCGATCAGGTCGGCGACGAGGCCGGTCCAGCCCGTCTGGTGGGAGGCGCCCAGCCCTTTGCCGGTGTCGCCGTGGAGGTACTCGTGGAAGGAGATCATGTCGTGCAGAAGGGGGTCGGTCTGGAAGCGCTCGATGTCGCCGAACACGGGCCGGCGGCCGCCGGCGCCGTCGAGGAAGGTCGAGACCAGGCGCCGGCACAGCTCGTCGGCCACCTCGTCCAGCGTCATCTCCCGACCCGCGGGGTCGACGGTGAGGTCGGGGCCGAAGTAGCGGGCGAACCGTCGCAACGCTTCGACCAGCAGGTAGTTCACCGGGAACCAGATCGGTCCTCGCCAGTTGGAGTTGCCGCCGAACAGGGCCGAGGTGGACTCGCCGGGCTCGTAGTCGACGCTGCACGGCACACCGCCGATCACCGTCTCGAACGGGCGCCAGCCGCTGCCGCTCTGCGTCCATGCCAACTCCGTCCCGTGCCGGGACCCGACGTTACGCCGCAGTTCGCAGCGCCGCCTTGAGCACCTTGCCGGTGGGGCCGACGGGCAGGGCGTCGCGGATTTCGACGATACGGGGACGCTTGTAGGCGGCCAGGTGGGGCTCGGCCCAGATGATGATGTCGTCGGGCGTCGCCGCCGCGCCGGGCTTGAGGGTGACGACGGCCTTGACGTCCTCGCCGTAGCGGGCGTGGGGGACGCCGACGACCGCAGCCTGGGCCACGGCGGGGTGGCGGTGCAGGACCTCCTCGACCTCGCGGGGATAGACGTTGTAGCCGCCCCGGATGATCAGATCCTTCTTGCGGTCGACGATGCGGTAGGCGCCGTGGACGTCGAAGGTGCCGATGTCGCCGGTGTGGAACCATCCGTCGACGATGGCGGCGGCGGTGGCTCCCGGGTTGCGCCAGTAGCCCTTCATCACGTTGTTGCCCCGCACGCAGATCTCGCCTCGGGTCCCGGGTGTGGTGACGGAGCGGCCGGCGTCGTCGATGAGCGCCATCTCGACGCCGGGCACGGCGTAGCCGATGGAGCCGGCCGTGCGGGGCAGCTCCGGGACGGTGAAGCTGACCACCGGCGACGTCTCGGACAGACCGTAGCCCTCGAGCAGGGTGACGCCGAAGCGCTCCTCGCATCGGGCCATGACCTCCTCGGGCATGGGCGCGCCGCCGGAGACGCACCACTGCACCGTCGTGAGGTCGGCGGCCTTCAGCTGCAGCAGGGCGACGTACATGGTTGGCACCCCGCCGAAGAAGGTGACCCGGTGGCGCTCGATGAGGGCCGCCGCCTCCGAGGCCGTGAAGCGTGGCTGAAGGACGAGCGTTCCGCCCACCGCCAGCACGGCGTTGTGCATCACCGTCATGCCGAAGGCGTGGAACAGGGGCAGGGCGACCAGGGCGACGGTCTCGGCGCCCAGGCCGACGAGCTGGTGGGGAACCTCGGCGTTGGCCAGCAGGTTGGCGTGGGTGAGCTCGGCCCCCTTGGCCCGGCCGGTCGTACCGGACGTGTAGAGGATGACGGCGGTGTCGTCGGGCGTCGTGGGGTGGGGGTGGTCGATCGGCGTGGCGCCGGCGACCAGGGCGGTGAGGCTACGGGTGCCTTGCGGTGCCGAGAGGTCGTCGAGGTCCGCCTTGGCCACGATGACGGTGCGGTCGCCGGCTGCCGCTCGGACAGTGGGCAGGAAGGCGTCCCAGGTGACGACGACGGTGGCCTGGGAGTCGTCGAGGTGGTAGGCCAGCTCCTCGGCGGTGAGCAGGACGTTGAGGGGCACGACCGGGTTGCCGGCGTAGTGGCAGCCGAAGTAGGCGACGCTGAACTGGGGGACGTTGGGCAGGACCAGGGCCACGTGCTCGCCGGGTGCGACGCCGAGGTCGCGCAGGGCGCCGGCGAACATGCGGGCGAAGAGGTCGAGGGTGGCGTAGTCGACCTCGGTGTCGCCGGCGACGAGCGCCGTCCTGGTCGGGTGGGTGGCGGCGGAGGTCGTCAGGATGGAGCTGAGGTTCGTCATGGACTCATCGTGCGGCCACGGGTGGTCCGGTCCCAGCGGGGGCAGCCCTCAAAGGCCCCTGGGGTGACCCCCCAAACCGCTCGCCAGCCCTTCCAAACGGCTCGGGTGACGTCCACAGTCGTCCCCATGACGACCGTGACCGCCCCTCGCCCCACTTCTGTCGCCGCGGCCACGCCGGCCCGCCGGGAGCGCTACATCGACTTCCTCCGGGTGTTCTCCCTCGCCGTGGTGATGCTGGGCCACTGGCTGATGGCCGCCGTCGAGTGGCGGGACGGGCGACTGGTGGCCGGCAACGTGCTGGAGGCGGCGCCGGCGGCCCAGTGGCTGACCTGGCTGTTCCAGATCATGCCGGTGTTCTTCGTGGTCGGCGGGTTCGCCAACACGGCGTCGTGGGCGGCGGCCTGCCGTGACGGGCGGGGCTACGGCGAATGGCTGGCCGGCCGGCTGACCAGGTTGGTGCGCCCGGTGCTGGTGTTCGCCACGGTGTGGGCGGCGCTGGCCGTGGGGCTGATGGCGGCGGGGGTGGCGCCGGCGGCGGTGCGGGCGGGGTCCATCGCCCAGCCGCTGTGGTTCCTCGCCGTGTACGTGGTCGTCGTGGCGGTGGCGCCGGCCATGGTCGCCGCCCAGCGTCGCTGGGCTTGGGGCGTGACGCTGGCGCTGGCGGCGGGTGTCGCGGCCGTCGACCTGTTGCGGTGGCCGCTGGGGGTGCCGGTGGTCGGCTGGCTGAACCTGGCGCTGGTGTGGCTGTTCGCCCACCAGCTCGGCGTGGCGTGGCGGTCCGGCGCCATGGTGCCGTGGTCCCGCCGCCGGATGTGGGTGCTGGCCGGCGTGGGGCTGGGCGGGCTGTTCGTGCTCACCTCCGCCGCAGGGTACGGGCGGTCGATGGTGGGCGTGGGCGGGGGGAGGTCGAACACGTTCCCGCCGTCGCTGGCGCTGGTGGCGCTGGCGGTGTGGCAGTTCGGCCTGGCCCTGCTGCTGCGGCCGGCGGTCGACCGCTGGCTCGACCGCCCCCGGGCGTGGGCCGCGGTGGTGGCTGCCAACGGCATGGCCATGACGGTCTTCCTGTGGCACCTGACCGCCTTGGTGATGGTGGCCGCCGTCGCCTTGCCCAGCGGGCTGATGCCGCAGGCGGCAGTGGGCTCGGCGGCGTGGTGGGCGTGGCGGCCGGTGTGGGTGGCGGCGTTGGCCGCCGCCCTCCTGCCGCTGGTGTGGGCCTTCGCCCGGGTCGAGCTGCGGCGGCCGCCGGCGCCGGCGCCGGGTGCGGTGCGGGCCGGCGTCGCCGCGTTCCTCGTCGCCGGCGGCCTGGCCGTGCTGGCCCGCAAGGGTTTCGTGGGCCCGACGATGGTGGCCGGCGGCGGGCTGGTACTGGCCGGCCAGGTGTTGCTCAAGCGGGCGTGACGGCTGCCGTCGTCGTCGCCGTCCTGGTTCTCCACAACCTGCTTACAAACCTGTGGTTTCCCGACCGGTGGACCTACGTGCCGGCGAACCTGGCCACCGCCGGCGGGTTGGTGGCGGTCAGTGGCGTGGCGGTGCCGGCCGGCGCCTGGTGGCCCGGGGTGGCCGGCGCCGCGTTGGTCGTGGCCGCCATCGCTTTGGTGGCGGCGGTCCGGCCGGCGCTGCTGGCCGATCAGCGCATGGCCGGCGCCGGCGCCACCGGCACGGCGTGGCGGGCGTTGGTGCGCATCCCCCTGGGGACGGTGGTCCTCGAGGAGGTGGCGTTCCGTGCCGTGCTGCCGGCGCTGCTGTCGCCGGCGTGGGCGGCGGCGCTGTTCGGACTGTGGCACGTCGCGCCCACGGCCAGGGCGCTGGAGGTCAACGGCGTGTCCCGGCGCCGGGCGGCCATAGTGGCGGGCGCCGTTGCCGGTACCGCCGCCGTCGGCATGGTCCTCTGGGAGCTACGGGTGGCGACCGGCGGCCTGGCCGCGCCGGCGCTGGTCCACATCGGCGCCAACAGCGGGGCGACCGTGGCCGCCTACCTCGTCCTCCGAAGGGGTTAGGGGTTCTTGGCGTCGACGTCGCCCTCGATCTTCACGCCGTCACCCGACGTGTCGATGTCGCCCTCGGCGCTGCAGGCGCCCAGCAGGGTGACGGCCAGCAGGGCGGCGACGCCGGCTCGGATCAGTTTCCTCATGATGAACCTGTCTCCGCCGGCGCCGAGGCCAAAACTCACGCTGCGACGGGCTCGCGCCGCAGGGAGTGGGCGCCGGCCCGGCACCCGGCGCAATGTCAGTCCGAGGGCCGGCGGCTCAGCTCCGCGGCTTGGACCTGCTCGGGCTGGACCTGCTCGGGCATGTCCGGCATGGGGGTGGTGTCGGGCTGGGACGCCGGCGGTGGGCGGCGGCGAGGGGCACGGGTCGGCCGGAGCGGCGGGGGCGCCTGCTCGACCTCCAGCAGCTTCCGGTTGCGCCGGCTCGGCCGCTCCTCGAAGACGACGGTGATCCCGCCGATGACGTCGCTGATCAGGTTGTACAGGACGGTGAACAGGACCGACGCGCCCGTGCCCATGACGACCAGGACCATCCCGCCGAGAATGGAGGCCCGCAGCATCGTGGGCCCGAGGATCTTGAAGTCGTCGGAGGCGATCAGGTCACCGATGAACTTCTCGATGTTCTCCCGCAGTCCGGTGGCCGTCGCCGCCGCCCACAGCACGAGGCCGGCGACGAGAAAGACCAAGTAGAGCGTGGCGAAGAGCAGGACCGAGAACTTGAGAACCGTCCACGGCTCCACTCTGCGGACGACAAGACGGACTCGCCGTCCCTGCGCAACGGGGCCTTTACTCATACCGGAATGGAAATGAACCGTAGTCGCTCGATGAGCAGGTTCTAACGGCAGACCTCGAAATGGATGGGATCGTCGGCCGGATAGGGCTGGCAGAGGCCCGCTCTGGGCCCCACCGCCAGGAGCTGGGCCACGAAGTCGGCGGGCACGTCGATGGCCAGGCCCCGCTCGTGCATCGACGATCCGGGCGGGGCCACGGGGTAGGGATTGGCGGCCCGGTTGGCGTAGAGCTGGGCCTGGGCCGGCCGGTGCCGATCACCTCGGGGTACCGGTCCACCGAGGCCCAGGCCCAGCTGTACGCCAACCGGGCCGCCAACCCCTACCCCGTGGCGCCGCCCGGGTCGTCGATGCACGAGCGGGGCCTGGCCATCGACGTCCCCGCGGACTTCGTTCCCCTGCTCCTGGGGGTGGCGCCCAGATCCGGCCTGTGCCAGCCGTACCCGGCCGACGATCCGATCCATTTCGAGGTCTGCCGTTAGAACCCGCCCGGGAAC
>DATLHA010000134.1:0-11670 GCA_035540095.1 Acidimicrobiales bacterium
GGCGGCAGGGACCGCCTCGGCGGCTCGCACCCTGGCCCTCACCGGCTCCTCCACCTCGGAGCTGGCGGCCCTCGCCCTCGCCGCGCTGGCCGTGGGTGGCGCCCTGGTCCTGGTCGCCTCCCGCCGGCCCCAGGAGGGCTAGCACTCTCCACCGGTGCGGCGGCAGCCCTGCTGCCACGACAACCGAAATCCGACATCTCGCCAACGGCCCGCGGCCCCGCGGGCCGTTGGCGCGCCTCTTTACCGCCGGGGACGCCCGGTGCGGCGCAGGGACGGTATGGTTGGCCTTCAAGACTTCTCTCAGCCGGAGGTAACCATGGCGCTTGAAGAGGTGGTCGACGAACACTTCCTGAACCGGTATCGGGCCCTGCTCGATGCCGAGGATGCTGCGTTCGACGAGCTCGAGCACGCCTACGAGGACGGCGATCGGGAGCACTACCTGGCCGACCTCCAGCTGTGGGAGCGGTGCGTCGAGCGGCGGGTCGCTTTCCTCACCCGCCACCGGGTGCTCGCCCAGAGCGTCGGGGCGGTGACCTGAGGCCCGTCGGCGCCGATCCCGGCCCGCCCGACAGCGGGCCCGCCGGCGACCCGCCGCCCAGGCCGCGCTCCGTGCCCGCGGGCCTGCGCCGGGCGGTGACGCTGCTCGCTCTCGTGGTGCTGGCCGCCGGCGTGTTGGCGGCCACCGCGCTCCGCGACACCGAGCCCACCAGCGCGCTCCGGGGCGAGGCGCCGGCCACGGTGGCGCCGTCGCCCACGGTCGCCCCCACCACCGCGGCGCCCACCACCGTCCCACCGAACACGATCGCGCCCACCCAGCCCGTCAGCCTCCCGCTGCCCGGCTGCCCGCCGCCGCCCCGGCCGCCAGGGGGCGGCACGCCGGCGCCGTCGTGGCGGCCACCCCGGCTCGTCCCGGAGGTCCAGCTGCCGGCGGCCAGGCCGGCACCGCCCGTCGCCAACGACCTCGGTCCGGTCACCGGCAAGGGCATGTGGATCTGGAAGACCCTGCAGACCGAGGCCGGCGACGTCGACAAGGTGGTGGCCCGGGCCACCGCCTCCGGCTTGCGCCAGATCTGGGTGCGGGTGGGCGATTCCCGCGACGGCTTCTACGCCGCCGACTACCTGTCCCGCATCGTGCCCAAGGCCCACGAGGCCGGGCTGTCGGTGATCGGCTGGGGCTTCCCGTTCCTCCACGACCCCGAAGCCGACGCCGCCTGGAGCATCGAGGCCGTCAACTGGCGGGCCCCCGACGGCTCCCGGCTCGACGGCTTCAGCCCCGACATCGAGCTGGCCTCCGAGGGCGTCGTCCTCACCGAGAAGCGGATCACCCTCTACCTCGGCCTCGTGCGCCCCGCCGCCGGCTCCATGCCCATGATCGCCACCGTCTACCGGGCCACCGACGCCCGCTGGAACGGCACCTACCCCTACCGGGCCATCGCCCCCTATGTCGACGCCTTCGCCCCCATGGTCTACTGGGGCTGCGCCGAGCCGGGCGCGGCCACCCTGGAGTCGGTGGAGCGGCTGGCGTCACTCAAGCCCGTCCACGTCATCGGCCAGGGCTACGACGCCGGCCCCGAGGGCGGTCGCCTCGGCGCTCCCAGCGCGGCCGAGACGGTGCGCTTCCTCGACGTGGCCCGCCGGGCCGGCGCCATCGGCGCCTCCATGTGGGTATGGCAGTCGATGCCCGGCGAGCAGTGGGACGCCCTGTCGACCTACGTCTGGCCCATTCCCCCAACAAGGAGAGCCGGTGCCTGAGAGCCCCGTGAACCTGTCGTCCGGCCTGCCCGAGACCAACCTCGACCCCGAGCCGGCCGAGGCGCGGGAGGCACTGGCCGCCGCCCTCGCCACCCCCGAGGAGCTCCGGCATGACGCCGTGGCCCAGGTGGCCATCCGCTTCCCCCGCTACCTCGACGCCTGGGCTCGCCTGGGCGGGCTGGCCCGGGATGACGCCGAGGCCTACGCCTGCTTCCGGGTGGGCTATCACCGAGGCCTCGACCAGCTTCGCCAGTCGGGCTGGCGGGGCCAGGGCTACGTCCGCTGGCGGCACGCCCCCAACCGGGGCTTCCTTCGTTCCCTCGCCGGGCTGGCCCGGGTGGCCGGCGCCATCGGGGAGGACGACGAAGCCCGCCGGTGCCTCACCTTCATCGCCCAGCTCGACCCTGGCTGGGATGGCGCCCCGGACTGATCGTGGCGCGTCAGACCGATTCCGGCGGGGCCGGCGGGGCCGGGGCCCCCGGCGCCGGCGCCGGGCGCGGCCCGGACGGACGTCGCGGACACATCGCCCGGCGCGTGACCGTCGACGGTCACGTGCAGGGCGTGTTCTTCCGGGACACCTGCGCCCGCCGGGCCCGTGCCGAGGGCGTTGCCGGCTGGGTCCGCAACCGGGCCGACGGCCGGGTGGAAGCCTGGTTCGAGGGTCACCCACAGGCTGTGGAAAACATGCTCACATGGTGTCGAGAAGGACCGCCCCGGGCTGAGGTGACCGGCGTGGCCGTGAGCAAGGTAGAGCCGGCATCACTGGATGCCTTTCGCATAGAGTGACGCGTTCTCGAGCGGGTTCCGAGCAGCAAGGGGGAAACGTGTCCAAAGTGCGGCGCAACGGGGGACGGGCGGTCGTCAGCGGCCTGCTCAGCGTGTCGATGATGCTGGGGATGGCCGCCTGCGGGGGCGGGGGCGGCGACGAGCTGACGGCCGACGTCACCATGGACGACAGGCTGCGCTACGACCCCAGGGAGCTGGAGATGAACCTGAACGAGGAGACCACCTTCACGTTCCTGAACAAGGACAACAAGGTCCACAACATCACCGTGCCCGCCCTGTCACACGACATCGAGCAGAACGCCATCGAGCTCGACGTCCAGCCCGGCCAGCGGGGCACGCTCAGGCTGCCCAGTGTGGCCCAGGCACCCCGCGACGGCTTCTTCCTCTTCTACTGCAAGTACCACCAGACCGAGGGGATGTCCGGCCGCCTCAAGATTTCGAGCTAAACAAGCGGTGTTGGACACCGCCACCGTGGCTCCCGCACACGACCGGACGCCGGTCCTCACCGTCGGCACCGTCGTGTGGCTGGCGTCGGAGCTCATGTTCTTCAGCGGGCTGTTCGCCGCCTACTTCACGCTGCGGGCCACGGCGGAGGGCGATTGGCCGCCCGCCGATGTCCACCTGGAGGTTCTCACCAGCGGCCTGTTCACCCTGGGCCTGGTCCTCTCCAGCGGCACCATGCAGCTGGCGGTGCGGGCCATCGCCCGTGACCGGCTGCCCGCGTTCCGGGGCTGGCTGGCGGTCACGCTCGTCCTGGCCGCCGCGTTCATCGGGAACCAGGCCCATGAGTGGTCGTCGCTGGATTTCCACATCGACACCCACGCCTACGGCTCGACCTTCTACGTGATGACCGGGTTCCACGGGATCCACGTCATCGGTGGGATGCTGGCCATGGTCCTGCTGCTCGGCCGGGCCGGCGGCCCGCGCTTCGGCGCCGCCGACGTGCCGGCGGTGGAGATGGTCAGCTATTACTGGCACTTCGTCGACGTGGTCTGGATCGGGCTGTGGGCCACCCTGTTCCTCCTCAAATGAGAGCTCGGGTGCTCGTCGCCCTGGCCCTCGTGGGCGGCTCGCTCGCTCTCGCCGCCCTCACCGTCGGCGCCTCGGCGGCGCCGGTGGCGCCGCGCCAGACGCCGACCACCACGTCGGGGTCGAACGCGGCCGACATCGCCGGCGGCCGGGCGCTCTACGAGGTGGCGTGCACGACCTGCCACGGCAACGAGGGCGAGGGCGTGGAGAACCGGGGCCCGTCGCTCATCGGGGTGGGGGCGGCGTCGGCGGACTTCTACCTCTCGACCGGGCGCATGCCCATGGACCGGCCCCGCGCTCAGGCCGAGCGCAAGAAGGTGGCCTACTCGCCGGTGCAGATCCGCCAACTCGTCGCCTACGTGGCCTCGCTCGGGCCCGGGCCGCCCATCCCTCGCATCCCGGCATCCGCCGGCAACCTGGCCGAAGGCAACCGCCTCTACGCCAACAATTGCGCCCCGTGCCACAGCTCGGCCGGCGCCGGCGGTGCCCTGGGCCACGCCGTCTACGCCCCGCCCCTCGACAAGTCCACGCCCCTGCAGGTGGCCCAGGCCGTGCGCATCGGGCCGGGGGCCATGCCCGTGTTCGGCCCCGAGGCCCTCGACGACGAGCAGCTGGCCTCGATCGTGCGCTACGTGGAGTACCTCCGCACGCCCGACGACCGCGGTGGCTTCGGCCTGCGCCACCTGGGGCCGATTCCTGAGGGCTTCGTGGCGTGGGTGATAGGCCTGGGCGCCATGCTGATGGCGGTCCGATGGATCGGGACCAAAGATTGAGTTCGCAGGGGGCCATGCCCGCCGAGCGCCGCATCGCGGTGCTGCTCGTCCTGAGCACCCTCGCCGCTCTCGGCCTGGCCGCCGTCTATGTCGCCGGCGGCCAGCCGCAGCTCGAGGGGGCGCTGCTCGGCATCGCCCTCACCGGCATCGGCGTGGCCCTGATCCTGTGGGCCCGGGGGCTGTCCACCGAGGGTGCGGTGATTGCCGAGCGCGGGCCTCTTGGCGGCGTGGAGGAGGACGAGGAGGCGGTCGAGGAGCGCATCGAGGAGGTCACCGAGGAGCCGGGCCGGCGCTCGGTGCTGAAGCTGTTCTGGGCCGCCGGCGGCGCCCTTGCCCTCTCCGCGGTGTTCCCCATCCGCTCCCTGGGGCCGGCGCCGGAGCGGGCGCTGGTGACCACCGCCTGGCGGGCGGGGGCCCGGCTGGTCGATGTCGACGGGCGCCCCGTCCGGACCGACACCCTGCAGGTCGGCGGTACCACCACCGCCTTCCCCGAGCACGCCGAGCACGCCGGCGACTCCCAGATCGTGGTCATCAGGGTCGAGGAAGGCGCCATCCGGCCCCGCCCGGGCCGGGAGGACTGGTCGCCCCGGGGCTACATCGCCTATTCAAAGATCTGTCCCCACGTCGGCTGCCCGGTGGGGCTCTACCAGGCCGACAGCCACGAGCTGCTGTGCCCGTGCCACCAGTCGACCTTCGACGTGCTCGACGGTGCCCGCCCCAGGTTCGGCCCTGCCACCCGGTCCCTGCCCCAGCTGCCCCTGGAGATCGACCGCGAGGGCTTTCTCGTGGCCAAGGGCGACTTCGACGAGCCGGTCGGCCCCGGCTTCTGGAACCGTGAGCGATGAAGCGAGGGGGGCGGCGATGACTCGGGGCGCGAGGGGGGGGACGATGACGAAAGCCCTCTTCCGCTGGTTCGACGAGCGCCTCGGCGCCTCGCACTTCACCCGCAAGGCGCTCGACAAGATCTTCCCCGACCACTGGTCGTTCATGATCGGCGAGATCGCCATGTACTGCTTCGTCATCCTGGTGGTGACGGGCGTGTACCTGACCTTCTTCTTCATCCCCGCGTCCGAAGAGGTCGTCTACGAGGGATCCTACGAGGCCCTCCAGGGCACCCATATGTCGGTGGCGTACGCCTCCTCGCTCGACATCAGCTTCGACGTGCGGGCCGGCCTCGTCATGCGCCAGATGCACCACTGGGCGGCACTGATCTTCATGGCCGCCCTGGTCGTGCACATGTGCCGGGTGTTCTTCACCGCCGCCTTCCGCCGGCCCCGGGAGATCAACTGGGTCATCGGCGTGACCCTTTTCATCCTGGCCATGATGAACGGGTTCTTCGGCTATTCCCTGCTCGACGATCTGCTGTCGGGCACCGGTGTCCGGGTCGGATACTCGATCGCCCTCTCGATCCCGGTGGCGGGGGAGTGGCTGGCGTTCCTGTTCTTCGGGGGCGAGTTCCCCAACACCGAGTTCATCACCCGCTTCTACATCCTCCACGTGCTCGTGCTGCCGGCGCTCATCGCCGGCCTGCTCGGGGCCCACCTGGCCATCCTCTGGCGCCAGAAGCACACCCAGTTCAAGGGGCCGGGCCGCACCGAGGACAACATCGAGGGATCGCACCTGTGGCCGTCGTACGCGGCCAAGTCGATCGGCCTCTTCTTCATCGTCACCGGCGTGCTGGCCGCCCTGGGCGGGTTGGTCCAGATCAACCCGGTGTGGCTGTACGGGCCCTACGATCCGGCCCAGGCCTCGGCGGTCACCGCCGGCTCCCAGCCCGACTGGTACGTCGGTTGGCTCGACGGTGCTCTGCGCATCTTCCCGGGCTGGGAGATCCGTGCCTTCGGGTACACCGTCGCCAACCCCTTCTTCCCGGGGGCGCTCCTGCCCGGCATCACCTTCGGGGTGCTCTACGTCTGGCCGTGGCTGGAGCGCCGGTTCACCAAGGACGACGCCCCCCACAACCTGCTCGACCGGCCCCGTGATGCGCCGGTGCGGTCGGGGTTCGGGGCGGCGACGTTGTCCTTCTACACGATCCTGTTCGTCGCCGGCGGCAACGACGTGCTGGCGTCGGTCTTCAAGGTGGCGCCGGAGTCCATCACCAACCTGTTCCGGATCCTCGTCTTCGTCGTCCCGGTCGTCGCCTTCTTCGTCACCCGCAGTGCATGCCGGACCCTGGCCCGGGACAAGGTCCACCCCTTCGGAGGGGCGGTGGGCTCGCGGGTCCGGCGCACGGCCGCCGGCGGCTACGAGGAGGTCGACGACGACGACCCGCCCAAGGTGGGCGCCGTCGTGTCCACCCCGGAGGCCGACCCCTACCGCCCGCCGCCGGCTCCCGGTAGCTGACCTGGCGCAGCGGTACCTCGGCTACCGCACGGCGGCGCTATGCCTTGGTGTCGGCCTCGCGGGCGTAGCCGAACACGCCGGCCACCATCAGCATGACGCCGACCACGGCGAGGGGAGCGCCGAAGACGAGGCCGTTGGCCAGGACGACGGCGCCGGCGGACAGGACGAAGGGCCAGGCGCTCGATGACGGGAAGTAGCCGAGGTCGTCATCGGCGGTGATGCGGGCCTCGGGGTCGTCCTCGGGCCGGGGAGGGGCCTTGCGGGCCTGGAAGGCCAGCCACAGGGCGACCATGGCGAAGGCCGGCACCGAGGCGCCCAGCATGGCGGTGCCGGCGTGCTCGTAGGTGATGAACCAGTACGCCGAGGCGGTGATGGTGAAGAAGCCCGCCGCCCCCAGGAACAGGCGCCACTCGACCTTCATCGGGCCTTCGCCTTCTGCCGGGCGTCGAAGACCGGCCGCTCGGAGCGGATGAGGGGCAGCTCGTCGAAGTTGTGGTGAGGCGGGGGCGACGAAGTCGCCCACTCCAGGGAATAGCCGCCCCAGGGATCGTCACCGGCCGGCGCCCCCTTCCGGGGACTGGCCCAGAGATTCCACAACAGGATGAGGGTTGACACGCCCAGCACCGCCGCCCCAACGCTCGACAACAGGTTGAGGAAGTTCCAACCTGCGTCCTCGGCATAGTCGGGGACTCGCCGGGGCATGCCCTGCAGGCCCAGCACATGGTGGGGCCAGAAGGTCAGGTTGAAACCGATGAACATGAGCCAGAAGTGGGCCTTGCCCAACCGCTCGCCCAGGCGCCGGCCGGTGACCTTGGGGTACCAGAAGTACAGGCCGGCGAAGAAGCCGAAGGCGGCGGTGCCGAAGAGCACGTAGTGCATGTGAGCGACCACGAAGTAGGTGTCGGTGACGTGGACGTCGACCGGCGGCGACGCCAGCATCGGCCCGGTCAAGCCTCCGATGAGGAAGACCAGCAGGAACCCGACGCAGAACAGCATGGGCGTCTCGAAGGTCAAATGGCCCCGCCACATGGTGGCGATCCAGTTGAACATCTTGACCCCCGTAGGCACCGCGATCAGGAACGTCATGGCCGAGAAGAACGGCAGGTTGATGGCCCCGGTCGAGAACATGTGGTGGGCCCACACCGCCGTCGAGAGCGAGGCGATGGCCAGGGTGGCGAGGACGAAGCCCCTGTAGCCGAACAGAGGCTTGCGGGCGAACACCGGGATGATCTCGGTCACCACCCCGAAGAACGGCAGGGCCACGATGTAGACCTCGGGGTGGCCGAAGAACCAGAAGATGTGCTGCCACAGCACCGGCTCGCCGCCGGCCCGGGCGTCGAAGAAGTGCGCCCCCAGGTGGCGGTCGGCGTAGAGCATCGCCAGGCCCGCGGTCAGCACGGGGAAGGCCAGGATCACCATGGCGCTGACGATGAACATGTTCCAGGTGAAGATCGGCATGCGGAACATCGTCATGCCGGGCGCCCGCAGGCAGAGCACGGTCGTGATGATGTTCACCGCCCCGAGCACCGTGGCCGCACCGGTGATCACCACCCCCATGATCCAGAGGTCGGCGCCCGCTCCCGGGGAGTGGATGGCGTCCGACAGCGGCGTGTAGGCGGTCCAGCCGAACTGGGCCGCCCCCTGGGCGCTGAGGAACCCCGACACCATGGTCAACCCGCCGCCCAGGAACAGCCAGTAGGACAGGGCGTTGAGCCGGGGGAACGCCATGTCGGGGGCGCCCAGATGCAGCGGCACCAGGTAATTGGCGAAGCCGAAGGCCATCGGCACGGCGAACAGGAACATCATGATGCTGCCGTGCATGGTGAACAGCTGGTTGTAGGCCGACTCGCCCACCAGCTGGCGGCCGGGCTGGGCCAGTTCGGCCCGGATCAGCAGGGCCAGCACCCCTCCGAGCAGGAAGAACGCGAAGGCGGTGACCCCGTAGAGGATGCCGATCTTCTTGTGGTCGGTGGTGGTGATCCAGCCGACCAGCCCGCCGGCGTGGCCCCGCTTCTCCGGCTTGGGCGGCGGGGGTGCCGGCCGCTCCTCCAGCAGCGTCATGAGGCGATGCTCGCCCGCTGGCCCAGGTCGCCGGGGCCGCTGCCGTCGGAGCCCGGCCCGCCGGGCACCCGCTGCTGGTCGGCGACGAAGGCCTGGAACGCCTCTGGCGTGATCACCTCCACGTCGAAGGTCATCCGCCAGTGGTCCAGGCCGCAGAACTCCGCGCACACGGCGGGAAAGCGCCCGGGCTGGGTGGGCCGGATATCCAGGGAGTTGTCGACACCGGGGATGAGGTCCTTCTTGACGAGAAAGGCCGGGACGAAGAACGAGTGGACGACGTCGGCGGCCACCAGACGCAACCTGACGTTGGCGCCAACCGGCAGCGTGAGGGTGGGGGGGTGGTTGGCGTCGCCGGTGATTGTTACCCCCTGGGCCGGGTACCGGAATCGCCAGCCCCACTGGAACCCCGTCACCTCCACCGCCAGGTCGGGATCGTCGCTCTCCTTGGTGATCCGGTCCTGGGTGCGCATGGTGAGGCCGAAGAGCAGGGCGACGATGACGAGGGGGACGACGGTGTAGAAGACCTCGATCGGGATGTTGGCGTCGGTCTGCTTGGGGAGGTCGTCCGGCCCGGCCGACCGGGGCCGGCGGTAGGCCACGACGGTCCACAGCACCAGGGCGGTGACCACGACACCGAGGGCGATGCCGGCGCCCAGGAGGATGCGCCAGAGGTCGAGCACGTCCTCGCCCTGGCGACTGGCCGGCTCAGGGACGCCGCCCCGGCTGCTGCACCCCGAGAGGGCCACGGCGGCGGCCAATCCTGCCAGCGCGAACGTCGACCCCCTCCAGTGGGAATGCCGGCGCAGTGGGTGATTTCCTGGAATTTCACCTGCTAACATCCGGTCCAGTTAAGCAGGCGGTACTTCCCGCACACTGGGACCCCGCTTGGCGAGCGCGGGAGGCTGGGCAACGGTGGGACGCGGGGCGGCTGGATATCCGGCGAACAGGGCGTTTTCGAGCGCGTACCGGCCTCGGTCGCGCACCATGGCGGCACTGGCCACCGTCGTCGTGTGCATCGCCGCGCCCTTCGTCGCCCTCGGCCCGGCGTTCGCGGGCGTCGGCTTCGGCGTGGTGCCCACGTTCCCGACCAACGTCACCGTGGGCCAGTCCGGGCTGCCTGCGTCGCTGACCGTCAGCAACGTGTCGACCCCGCCGGAGAACGCGGCGCCGGTCACCCTCACCAGCATCACCCTCGTCCCGAGCTGTGGCACCAACGCGGCGGCCTTCGACTGCCCGGCCCCCGATCCCAACGTCTTCCAGCTCAGCCCGACCGGCGTGGGCGAGGCGGGCACCGCCTGCGCGGGCACGGTCTTCACCATCACCCAGGTCGACCCCGCCCAGGGCAAGTACCAGTTCACCCCCGCCACGCCCGTGGTCCTGCAGCCCCCGGGCCAACCAGGCGACACCTGCCGGATCAACTTCACCTTCGACGTGGTGAGAGCGCCGGCGATCGACGCCGTACCGGGGGCCCCCGGTGTCCAGACCGCCCAGCTCGGCGGCGCCATCGGCACGTCGAACCTCAACGGCAACCTGGGCACCGGCAGCGGCACCTCCGTCGTCACGGTCGCCCAGGCCACCCCGGCCATCGCCACCTTGGTGTCGGCTCCCGCCGGACCCGGAGGCGCTACCCCAACCGTCGACGTCGGCAGCACCTTCACGGATACGGCCACCGTCACCGGCGTCCCCAACGGCCCCGCCCCCACGGGCACCGTCACCTTCGCCTACGTCTACGACCCGCCCGGCGCCGCTCCGTGCAGCGGCACCCTCACCCCCCTGGCGCCGTCGTCGCCGCTCGTTCCGGGGGCGACAGTGCCTCCGAGCTCCACCGCGACCTCCCCGCCGGTCACGGCCAACCAGCCGGGCACCTACCGCTTCATCGCCACCTACAGCGGCGACGCCAACTACACCGCACTGCCCGCCACCCCCTGTGGGGCGCCCGGCGAGAACGTCATCGTCCAGGCCATGCCCACCCTGGCCACGGTGGCGGCGTCCTCCAACCCGGCGGCCCCGCCGGGAACGGCCACCATCCCCGAGACCGTGTCCGACACCGCCATCGTCACCGGCACCGCCGGCGCCCCGGCCCCCACCGGCACCGTCACCTTCACCCGCTTCTTCGACGCCCCCGGCGCCGCTCCTTGCTGCGGGCCCTCCACCGTCATCGGCCCCGTCCCGCTCACCCCGGTGGCCCCGGCCACCAACCCGCCCAGCTCCACCGCCAGCACGCCGCCGTTCGCGCCGACGGGCCCGGGCACGGTCCGGTTCCTCGCCAGCTACAGCGGCGACGCCGTCTACGCCCCGTTGCCGAACACCCCCTGCGGGGAGCCGGGTGAGAACGTCACCGTGCAGGCCGTCCCGACCCTGGTGACCCTCGCCGCGTCCTCCGACCCCGCCGCTCCTCCGGGCACCGCCACCACCGGCGACACCATCACCGACACCGCCACCGTCACCGGCTCTCCCGGCGGGCCCGTGCCCACCGGCACCGTCACCTTCACCCGGTACTTCGACGCCCCCGGCGCCGCCCCGTGCTCCGGGCCGTCCGCCGTGATCGGCCCGGTGGGCCTGACCCCCGCCGTCCCGGCCACCACGCCGCCCAGCGCCACCGCGGTCACGCCGGCGTTCGCACCTCCCGGCCCGGGCACCGTGCGGTACACCGCCAGCTACAGCGGCGACGCCAACTACACCGCCGTGCCCACCACCGCCTGCGGCGAGCCCGGCGAGAACGTCACCGTCACGGCCACGCCGACCCTGGTCACCCTGGCCGCGTCGTCGAACCCGTCCGACCCCGCCGGCGTCGCCTCTCCCGGCACCACCGTCTCCGACACCGCCACCGTCACCGGCATCCCCGGCGGCCCGGCCCCCACCGGCACCGTCACCTTCACCCGCTTCTTCGACGCCCCCGGCGCCGCTCCTTGCTGCGGGCCCTCCA
>DATLHA010000135.1:0-7266 GCA_035540095.1 Acidimicrobiales bacterium
ACAACTTCGAGGCCCTCAACATGCCGCCGGCCCACCCCGCCCGCAGCATGTGGGACACCCTCTACGTGAAGCTCGGGGCCCCCGAGTCGACGCTGCTGCGCACCCACACCTCGCCGGTCCAGATCCGGGTCATGCAGCGGCAGGCGCCGCCCATCTACGTCGTGGCCCCGGGCCGCTGCTACCGGCGGGACACCCCCGACGCCCGCCACCTGCCGGTGTTCCACCAGATCGAAGGGCTGGTCGTCGACCGGGGGATCACCTTCGGCGACCTCGCCGGCACCATCGAGGCTTTCACCGGTGCCTACTTCGGCCCCACCATCCACTCCCGGCTGCGGCCGTCGTTCTTCCCTTTCACCGAGCCGTCGGCCGAGTTCGAGGTCAGCTGCATCTTCTGCGAGGGCCGGGGATGCCGGGTCTGCTCACAGTCGGGCTGGATCGAGCTCGGCGGCTGCGGGATGGTCGATCCCAACGTGCTCGACGCCGTCGGCATCGACGCCGAGGAGTACTCCGGCTTCGCCTTCGGCTTCGGCATCGACCGCTGCGCCATGATGCGCCACGACATCGACGACATCCGCCACTTCATCGCCAACGACATCCGCTTCCTGGAGCAATTTTGAATCGCCTCATCCCTCTCGGCCGCCAGCACATGGGGCGGCCGCTGGCCGCCCTCGGAGCCAGCGGCGCCCCTGGCGGCCGCTGACATGCGCGTCCCCCTCTCCTGGCTCCGTGACTTCGCGCCGCTCACCGCACCGCCGGCGGACCTGGCGGCCGCCCTCTCGGGGCTGGGGCTGGTCGTGGAGGGGATGGAGAGCTTCGGTGCGGGTCTCGGCGACGTGGTCGTGGCCCGGGTGCTGGAGACCCGGCCCCACCCGAACGCCGACAAGGTGCAGGTCGTCGAGGTCGACGCCGGCGACGGGGACGCCCTGCAGATCGTGTGCGGGGCGTTCAACTTCGCCGCCGGCGACATCGTGCCCCTGGCCCCGGTGGGCGCCCGCCTGCCCGGCGGGATGCAGATCGGCCGGCGCAACGTGCGGGGGCAGTGGTCCAACGGGATGCTGTGCTCGGGCACCGAGCTCCAGCTCAGCTCGGATGCCGAGGGGATCATGATCCTCGCCGGGGACCTGACCCCGGGCGTGCCGCTGGTCGAGGCGCTCGGCATCGTGTCCGATGTCGTGTTCGATCTCGACGTCACACCCAACCGGCCCGACGCCCTGTCGGTCGCCGGCGTGGCCCGCGACCTTGCCGCCCGCTTCCGCGTGCCCTTCGCCATCCCCGACCCGCCGGCGCCGGCCGCCGGCGAGCCCGACGAGCTCGTCACCGTGGTGGTCGAGTCGCCGGACCTGTGCCCGGAGTTCACCGCCACCGTGCTGACCGGCGTCACCATGGGCCCGTCGCCTCAGTGGATGGCCCAGCGCCTCACCCTGGCCGGCATGCGCCCGATCAACAACGTGGTGGACGTGTCGAACTACGTGATGCTGGAGCTGGGCCAGCCCAACCATCCCTACGACCTCGACCGGCTCCCCGGCCGCGGGCTGCTGATCCGCCGGGCCAGGGAGGGCGAGACGCTCGTCACCCTCGACGACGTCGAGCGGGCCGTCGGCCCCGAGGACTGCCTCATCTGCGACGCCGAGAGCACCCCCGTGGGCATCGGCGGGGTCATGGGTGGGGCGTCCAGCGAGATCTCCGGATCGACGACGACGGTGGCGCTGGAGGCGGCCTGGTTCGACCCGGCGGCCATCTCCAGGACCTCGAAGCGGGTCGGCCTGCGCACCGAGGCGTCGGTGCGCTTCGAGCGCGGCGTCGACCCCGACGGCGTGGCCCGGGCCGTGGCCCGCTTCTGCCAGCTGGCCGACCAGGTGGCCGGCGCAACCGTGGCCGGCCCCACGGTCGACGTGCGGGCCGACCTGCCCCGCCCGGCGCGGGTCGCGGTCCGCACCAGCCGGGTGAATGCCATCCTCGGCACCGAGCTGTCGCCGGGCGAGGTCTCCGGCTACCTGCAGCCCATCGGCTTCGGCTGCACGCCCACGGGCGACGGCGACTTCCGGGTCGACATCCCGTCGTGGCGGCCGGACTGCGAGCGGGAGATCGACGTGGTCGAGGAGGTGGCCCGCCACCACGGCTACACCTCCATCGCCCGGACCATGCCACCGATCACCCGCGCCGGCGGGCTGTCGCCCTACCAGCGCGACCGCCGGCTGGTCCGGGAGGTCCTCGTCGGCGCCGGTCTCTCCGAGGCCTGGGCCACGTCGTTCCTGGCCCCCGAGGACCTGGCGCGGGCCGGGCTGGCGCCCGACGCGGTGGAGGTCGAGAACCCTCTCGCCGCCGAGGAGTCCATCCTGCGCCCGTCGCTGCTCCCCGGGCTGCTGCGGGCCGTCGCCGCCAACGCCGGCCACCGCCGGCCCGACGTCGCCCTGTTCGAGATCGGCCACGTCTTCCTGCAGCCCTTCGACGGCGAGCACCTCCCCGCCGAACCCGAGCACCTCGCCGTCTCCCTCGCCCAGCGCGACGCCACCGATGCGGTTCGGATCTGGAACCTCCTCGCCGCCGGCCTACGCCTGCTCGACCCGTCCCTCCAGAGCGCGGCGGTGCCGGGCCTGCATCCCACTCGCAGCGCACAGGCGCTGGTCTCGGGGCAGTCCGTCGGTGCGGTCGGGGAGGTCGACCCCCGAGTCCTCGCCGGCCACGGCATCGACGGGCGGGTGGGGTGGATCGAGGTGGACCTGGGAGCGCTGCTGGCGGCGCCCCGGCAGGAGTTCATGTACCGGCCGGTGAGCCGCTTCCCGTCGGCCGACGTCGACCTGGCTTTCGTGGTCGACGAGCCCGTTCCCGCTGCCGACGTCGAGCGCACCCTCGCCCGCGCCGCCGGCGACTACCTCGAGCGGATCCAGCTGTTCGACGTCTTCCGGGGCCCCCAGCTCGAAGGCGCCCGCAGCCTGGCCTGGCGGCTGCGCTTCTCCGCCCTGGACCACACCCTGGGCGAGGAGGAGCTCACCGACCTGCGCCGGCGCTGCATCGACGCGGTGACCTCGGCCCACCCCGCCCGCCTCAGGGGCTGACCTCAGTCCCAGGCGGCGATGGCGTCCTGCGCCGCGCTGTACTTCTCCCGGGCCGTCTTCATCTGGGCCTGCGCTTCCTCGATCTTGCGGGCGTCGCTGGCGATGCGGGCACCCTCCACACAGGTGTTGACCGCGGTGCCGGTGGCGTCGAGGGCGTCGCGCAGGGCGGCGTCGACCCTGCTGTCGGGCACCGGCACCGCCTTGCGGGCTTCGGCCAGGTCCTCCTGGAGCTGGGTGCACTCCTGGAGGACCACCGGGCGCTGGCCGGCGTTGAGCGCCTGCACCGAGCGGTCGATGTCGTCGCTCACCGCCTTGACGATGGCGCCGTACTCCTGCTCCCATTCGCCCTTGTTCGCCGCCCCGCCCTCATCGTCGGAGCCCCCGCCACAGGCGCCGGCGAAGAGCGCCGCCGCGAGGAGCACCATCCCGAAACGCTTTGAATGATTATTCATCATTGTGTATTCTCAGTCCCGTGGTTCGAGTCGGGGTCGTCGGAGCGTCGGGGTATGCGGGGGCCGAGCTCCTGCGCCTGTGCCACTCCCATCCCGACCTGGATGTGGCGTGGGCGACGGGCGACACCCAGGTCGGGACACTAGTCGGAAGCCTCTATCCGAGCTTGGCCGCCGCCTATCCGGGCCTGGCGTTCGAGGCGTTCGACCCGGCCATGGCCGCCGCCGTGGACCTCGTGTTCCTCGCCCTGCCCCACGGCGCATCCCAGCGGCTGGTGCCCGGGCTGCTCGACGCCGGCGTGAAGGTGGTCGACCTCGGCGCCGACTTCCGCCTTCTCGACCCCGCCGTGTACGAGCGCTGGTACGGGGAGGCCCACGTCGCCCCCGAACTGATCGAGCGGTTCTCCTACGGGCTGCCCGAGCTGCACCGCGACCACATCGCCAAGGTCGACGCCGTGGCGTCGGCCGGCTGCTACCCCACGGCCGCGGCCCTGGCCCTCGCCCCGCTGACGGAGGCCGGCGCCATCGACACCGCCGGGGTGATCGTCGACGCGGCCAGCGGGGTGTCCGGCGCCGGCCGGGCCCTCAAGCACGGGACCCACTTCGGTACGGCCAACGAGGACTTCACCGCCTACGGCCTGCTGGACCACCGGCACACGCCCGAGATGGAGCAGTCGGTGGGCGCCACGATCCTCTTCACCCCCCACCTGGCCCCGATGACCAGGGGCATTCTGGCCACCTGTTACGCGCGGCCCTCCGGTGGGGCGGCCCCGGGCGACGTGCTGGCCATCCTGGCCGCCGCCTACGAGGAGGAGCCGTTCGTGTTCGTGTCGCCGGTGTTGCCGTCGACCAAGGCGACGTGGGGGTCGAACTCGGTCCACATCACCGCCCGCTACGACGAGCGCACGGGGTTCGTCCTCGTGCTTGCCGCCCTCGACAATCTGGTCAAGGGGGCGTCGGGGCAGGCGGTCCAGTGCGCCAACATCATGCTGGGCCTCGACGAGACCGCCGGCCTCTCCTCGATCGGGGTGTACCCGTGACCGTCGCCGGTTTCGTGGCCTCAGGCGTGGCCTGTGGCATCAAGGAGAGCGGGGCGCCGGATCTGGCCCTGGTGGCCACGGTCGACGGGCGGCCGGTGCCGGCGGCCGGCGTGTTCACGTCGAACCTGGCCGCCGCAGCCCCGGTACAGGTCAGCCGGGCCCACCTGGAGGCCACCGGGGGCTACGCCGCCGCGGTCATCATCAACAGCGGGAACGCCAACGCCGCCACCGGCGCCGCCGGGCGGGCCCACGGCGAGCGGATGTGCGAGCTGGTGGCCGAGGGCCTGGGCTGCCGGCCCGAGGAGGTCCTCGTCTGCTCGACCGGGCTCATCGGCATCCCCCTGCCGCTGGCGGCGGTGGAGTCGGGCATCGCACCGCTGCTCGGCGCCCGTGACGCCGGTGGTTTCCCCGAAGCGGCCCTGGCCATGATGACCACCGACATCAGCCCCAAGGACGTCGTGCATCGCGGTGACGGCTTCGTCGTGCGGGGGATCGCCAAGGGCGCGGCCATGCTGGCCCCCGACATGGCCACCATGCTGGCCGTCCTGGCCACCGACGCCGAGGCCACGCCGGCCCAGCTGCGGGAATTCCTGCAAGTGGCGGTGTCCGGTTCGTTCAACGAGCTGTCCGTCGACGGGGCCACCTCCACCAACGACACGGTGATCGCCTTCGCCGCCGGCGGCGCCGGCCCCCGGACTGCCCTGGCCGGCGCCATGTCCGATGTGTGCGCCGATCTGGCCACCCTGATGGCCGACGGCGCCGAGGGCGCCACCAAGCGGGCCCGGGTGCGAGTCGTCGGGGCGGCGTCGGTCGACGACGCCCGGCGGGCCGCCCGCAAGGTGGCCGAGAGCCAGCTGGTCCAGTGCTCGCTCCACGGTGCCGACCCCTATTGGGGCCGTATCGTCAGCGAGCTGGGCAGCGCCGGCGCCGCCTTCGACATCGACAAGGTCGCCATCGCCTACGACGGCGTGGTGGTGTGCCGAGCCGGCGTGGCCGTCGACTACGAGGGCAAGCTCCTCCAGCAGCACGACGTCGAGATCACCTGTGACCTCGGCCTGGGCGACGCCGGTGCGGTGATGACCTTCACCGACCTGTCGCCTGAGTACATCGCCGAGAACATGAGGACGTCGTGACCTCCAAGGCCGAGGTCCTCCTCGAGGCCCTGCCGTACATCCAGCGGTTCCGGGGCAAGGTCGTCGTCGTCAAGTACGGCGGCGCGGCCATGACCGACCCCGAGCTGTCGGGCCTGTTCGCCCAGGACGTGGTGTTGATGCGGTCGGTGGGCATGAAGCCGGTCGTGGTCCACGGCGGCGGCCCCCAGATCGGCAGCCTGATGAAGCGGCTGGGGATGGAGCCCGAGTTCCGTGACGGCCTGCGGGTCACCGACGCCGAAACCCTCGACGTGGCCCGCATGGTGCTGGTGGGCAAGGTCAACCGCGACATCGTCTCGTCCATCAACGTGCACGGGCCGCTGGCCGTGGGGCTCTCCGGCGAGGATGCCGGCCTGATCACCGCCTCTGCCCGCCACCCCGACCTCGGCTACGTCGGCAACGTCGACTCGGTGAACCCCGGCATCCTCGACCGGCTGCTGGCCGAGGAGCTCATCCCCGTCGTCGCCACCATCGGCACCGACATGGAGGGGCAGGCGTACAACATCAACGCCGACACCGCCGCGGGCGCGGTGGCCGAGGCGGTGCAGGCGGAGAAGCTGGTGTACCTGACCGACGTCATCGGTGTCCTGCGAGAGATGGCCGACCCGGGGAGCCTCATCACCACCGCCTCGGCCGACGAGCTCGACAAGCTGATCGAGGAGGGCGTCCTCACCGGGGGGATGATCCCCAAGATCACCTCCTGCACCCGGGCGGTGCGCAAGGGCGTCGCCCACGCCCACATCCTGGACGGGCGGGTGCCCCACGCTCTGCTGCTGGAGATGTTCACCCGCGACGGCATCGGGACCATGGTCACGGCATGAGCTTCCTCATGGACAACTACCCGCCTCAGCCGGTGACGTTCGTGCGGGGGGAGGGCAGCCGGCTGTGGGACGTCGACGGCAAGGCGTACCTCGACTTCCTGGGCGGGCTGGCGGTGACGTCGTTGGGCCACGCCCACCCCGCGGTGGCCGGCGCCGTGGCCGACCAGGCCCGCACCCTCTGGCACGTCTGCAACCTGTTCGGGACGACGGTCGGGCCCGAGGTGGCCGAGACGCTGGATCGGCTGCTGGGTGGCGGGGGGAAGATCTTCTTCGCCAACTCCGGCGCCGAGGCCAACGAGTGCGCCATCAAGCTGGCCCGGAAGTGGGCCGGCCCCGGTCGCTATGCGGTCGTCGGCACCTACGGCTCCTTCCACGGACGGACGCTCGCCGCCCTGGCCGCCACCGGCCAGCCGGCCAAGCACGAGCCGTTCCAGCCCCTGCCCGAGGGCTTCCGCCACGTGGCCCTGGGCGACATCGACGCCATGGACGCCGCCGTCGACCCCAAGGTCGTCGCCGCCGTGCTGGTGGAGCCCGTCCAGGGCGAGGGCGGCGTCAACGTGGCGCCCAAGGGCTGGCTGGGCGAGGTGCGCCGGCTGTGCGACGAGCGCGACGTCCTCCTGATGCTCGACGAGGTCCAGACCGGCCTCGGGCGCACCGGGGAGTGGTTCGGCTTCCAGCACGAGGGCGTGCGGCCCGACGTCGTGACTCTGGCCAAGGCCCTGGGCAACGGCATGCCCATCGGCGCCTGC
>DATLHA010000136.1:0-1953 GCA_035540095.1 Acidimicrobiales bacterium
GACCGCAGTGGGCGGCTCCTCCGTCGCCACCGGTTCCGCCAATGGCGGGGCAGGTGGGACCACGACGGTGACCGTCGCCCCTGACGCCCTTTCCGGCAACTCGGGGGCCGTGTCGGCTCAGTCGAGCGCCACCAACACCGGTGCCACCGGATCGGCGGCGTCGGGTTCGGTCAGTAACCCGGTCGCCGTTTCCGGCCAGTCCGGCGGCACGGGCGCCACCGGTCCGGTGATCGTCTCCCCGACGGCCACCAACACCGCAGTGCTCGGTATCGCCATCGTGCTCCTCCCCTTCCTGTTCTTCTTGTTCTAGGAAGCCGGAGCCACGAAGTCGAAGGGCCCCTCCTCCGGGAGGGGCCCTTCCTCGTTTCAGGGGAGCCGGTCGAGGAAGGCCTCGGGGTCGACGTCGAGCCCGCGGGCGGCGCCGGCCACGTCGGTGAGGGCCTGCCGGCGCTCCTCGGCGGTGAGGGTCAGGCGGTCGACGAGGCGTTCGGGGCGCCACTCGAGAAGGGCGGCGCACTGGAACAGGGCGCCGGCCCGGGTCCGGCGCTGGCTCATGCCGACGACCTTGGCCCCGTCGACAGTCACCTCTCCGGGGCCGAGGCCGGCGAAGCAGACGAGGCGCGACCACGGGGTGGTCACCAGGGGGCCGGCGTGGGCCGTGGCGCCGCCACCGAGGGCGGCGGCCCAGGTCTCGCCCAGCCAGGCGAAGGCCCGGCCCACGTCGACCTCCCACAGGGGGTCGTCCACCGGCACGACCACGTCGATCCAGACGAGGCCGCCGGGCTCCATCAGCACCGCCCCGCCCCCGCTGCGCCGGCGGACCGCCGGCGTGCCGGGGACGACGACGGCGTCCGGCTGGGTACTGCCGAGGACGACCGCCGTCGACGTCGGCTCGAGCACCCATGCGGTGCGGGTCGAGGGCCACTCGTGGTCGAAGAGGTCGGCCGGCGCACCCCGCCGGCGCCGGATGTCCCACATCACCGAGTGGTTCTGGTTGCACTTAGCCCCCGCATGCGCGGTCAACTGCAACCAGAACGGGAGGGGGGCCTCAGGCGGAGAGGGCGGCGGCGCCCTGCAGGTAGGGCTCCCACTGCGGCGACACGTGGCCCACGGCCACGATGATCCAGGTCAGCTCCTTGGGCGCGGTCGGCCGCCGGCGCAGGACCATGCCGGCGTCGTGCACGGACCGGTCCTCCTTGCGGCTGTTGCAGGGCCGGCAGGCGGCCACGACGTTCTCCCAGACATGGAGGCCACCCCGGCTGCGGGGGATCACGTGGTCGATGTTCTCCGCCGGCGCCCCGCAGTACTGGCAGCGGTTGTCGTCCCGGGCGAACACCGCCCGCCGGTTGAGGGCGGCCCGGGTGCGGAACGGCACCTTCACGTAGTGGGTCAGGCGGATCACCGATGGTGCGGGCATGACCGTGCGCTCGGAGTGCAGTGACCGGTCGCTGGCATGCAGCACCTCGGCCTTCTGCTTCAGGACCAGGACCACCGCCCGCCGGACGGGAACGACACAGAGGGGCTCGTAGGTGGCATTGAGGACGAGCGCCTTCGACATGTCAGTGTCCCGCTGGTGGCAGGTGCATGAGCGTCGAGGGTACCTCAGCCGGCCTGGGTCATCGGGAAGGAAACCGGCGGCACCACTCCAGGTAGGCGACCACGTCGGCCGGTGCCGGCGCCTTCCCCGCGTCCCCGAACGCCGTCTGCAGCCGGAAGCGCACGTAGGCGGGGTCGGGCCGGGGCACCGGCGGCCACCGGCGCCACCAGCCGGGGACGGCCATGCGCAGGCTCTGGCGGAGGGCCACCCCCCACAGGCCGGGACGCGCGATCACCGCCCGCGCCGCCGGCCCCAGCCACCGCCATCCCGCCTCGAACTGGTGACGTTCGGCGGGGCCAGGACCCCGATTTCCGTCACCGGTTCCCGAGGGGGGCCCGCTCACAGCCGGCCGACCC
>DATLHA010000137.1:0-8166 GCA_035540095.1 Acidimicrobiales bacterium
CTCAACGGCGGGCTGAACCTCAGCGTGCTCGACGGCTGGTGGGCCGAGGGCTACGACGGCGCCAACGGCTGGGCCATCTCCGGTGAGGTCGACGACGACCACGGGGCCCAGGACGCCCGCCACGGCGCCGCCCTCCTCGACCTCCTGGAGAACCAGGTCCTTCCCTTGTTCACCGACACCGACGACCAAGGGCTCCCCCGGCGCTGGATCGCCATGGTGCGCCACTCGCTGCGGACCCTGGGCCCGTTCGTGTCCTCGGAGCGGATGGTGGGCGACTACGAGCGGCGGGCCTACCCCGCCGGCTGACGCCCTCTCAGCGCTTGGAGGCGCAGACCATGCAGAGGCGAGCCGCCGGCTTGGCCTCCAGGCGGGCCGGGTCGATCGGCTGCCCGCACCCCTCGCAGTCCCCGTAGGTGCCGTTGTCGAGCTTCACGATGGCCGCCTCGACGTCGTTCAGCGACTCGCGCAGGTTGCCGGCCAGCGCCTCCACCTCACCCCGCTCGGCCGTGACCTGGCTGGAGTCGGCGAAGTTGGCGTCGAACGCCTCCCCCCCACTCAGCAGGCCCATCTCGTTGAGCCGTTCGCGGAGATCCGACCGCTCCTGCTCCAGGGACGCGCGCAGGTCCGACAGGGTCGATTCGCTCAACACAGGGCCAGACTACTCGTGCATGCCCCTCTTGGCGCGTGGATGGGCCGACTCGTAGATCTGGCGCAGCCGGGTCGAGGACACTTTGGTATAGACCTGGGTGGTCGAGATCGACGCGTGACCGAGCAGCTCCTGGACCACCCGGATGTCGGCGCCATGGTCGAGCATGTGGGTGGCGCAGGAGTGACGGAGCACGTGCGGCGACAGCCGATCGCCCAGCCCGACGGCCTCCCCGTGGCCGCGGACGATGCCCCACGCCCCCTGCCGCGACAGCCGGCCGCCACGCGTGTTCAGGAACACGGCCTCGGCGTCGCCCCGCCGGGCCCAGCGGTCGGGGATCATGCGGTCGCGGCCCCGGGGGCCGAGCCAGGCGGTCAGGGCCTCGGCGGCCAGGCGGCCCACCGGGACCACCCGCTCCTTGGAGCCCTTGCCGAAGGCGCGGAGGAGGTGGGACGGGAGGTCGAGGTCGGCCAGGCTGAGGCCCACCAGCTCGGACACCCGCAGCCCGCACCCGTAGAGCACCTCGAGGATGGCCCGGTCGCGGCGGGCCACGGCGTCGTCGCCGGTGACCGCCCCCAGCAGGGCCAGCACCTCGGCTTCCGACAGGGCCTTGGGCAGCCCGGAGGGCACCTTCGGTCGCGGCACGTCGCCGGCCGGGTTGGTGGCCACGTGGCCCTCGTCCTCCAGGAACCGGTGGAGCGAACGGACCGACACCAGCGCCCGGGCCACCGAGGCCGGCGCCCGGCCCGCGGCCCGCAGGAAGGCCAGGTAGTCCTCGATCACCGGCTCGGTCACGGTGGCCGGCGTGAGCCCCCGGCCGGTCAGGAACTCGTCGTAGGCGGCCAGGTCCCGCCGGTAGGCGGCCAGTGTGTTGGCCGAGCGGCCCCTCTCGACACCCAACCACGACAGCAGCTCCTCCATCTCGAGCGGGAGCGGCTGGGTCACCCCTTGAGTGCGGTGAGGGGCTCCACGGCCGGCAGCCCCAGGGCCTCGGCCACCGCCGGGTTGGTGACGTGGCCGCCGGCGGTGTTCACGCCGGCCCGCAGCGCCGGGTCGCGATCGGCGGCGGCCAGGGGGCCGTGGTCGGCCACCGCGGCGATGTAGGGCAGGGTGGCGTTGGTCAGGGCGTAGGTGGAGGTGTTGGGGACGGCGGCGGGCACGTTGCCCACCCCGTAATGCAGCACGCCGTGGACCTCGTACACGGGGTCGGCGTGGGTGGTCTCCCGGATGGTCTCCACGCAGCCGCCCTGGTCGATGGCGATGTCGACGATCACCGCTCCCTGCTTCATGCCCCGCACCATGTCCTCGGTGACCACCACCGGCGCCCGCCCCCCCGCCACCAGCACGGCGCCGATGACCAGGTCGGCGTCGGCCACCGCCCGCTCCACCGCACCCCGGTTCGAGGCCAGGGTCATGATCCGGCCCCTGTGGATCTGGTCGACGAAGCGCAGGCGGTCGATGCTGCGGTCGAGCAGGAGGACCTCGGCCTCCATGCCCTGGGCGATCCATGCCGAGTTCCACCCCACGTTGCCGGCGCCGATCACGACCACCCGGGCCGGCCGGACCCCGGGCGCCCCGCCGAGCAGGACGCCCCGGCCGCCGCCGTCGCGCTCGAGGAAGTGGGCCCCGATCTGGGTGGCCATGCGGCCGGCGACCTCGCTCATGGGCGCCAGCAGGGGCAGGCCTCCCCCCTCGACCTGCACGGTCTCGTAGGCCAGCGCCGTGGTCTTGCGGTCGAGCAGGGCCTGGGCGACGTCGGGCTCGGCGGCCAGGTGGAGGTAGGTGAAGAGCACGAGGTCGGGGCGCAGGTAGTCCAGCTCCGGCGTCTGCGGCTCCTTCACCTTGACCACGAGCTCGGCGGCCCAGGCGCCGTCGGTGGTCGAGATGGTGGCGCCGGCGGCGGTGTACTCGGCATCCGGCACGGAGGAGCCGTCGCCGGCGCCGGCCTCGACCAGCACCTGGTGACCCCGGGCCGTCAGCTCCCGGACGCCGTCGGGCGTCATGGCGACGCGGTGTTCGCCCTCTTTGGTCTCCGATGGCACCCCGACGATCACCTTGGCGGCACCCCAACGATCATGGGGACGAAGCTAGCCTCACCCTCCGGCGCATCGTCAGCCGGACGGCGGCGAGCGACCGGGCGCTGATGGTGGAGAGCGTCCAGGGCCAGCTCCCTGCTCCGCCTGGCCCGGAATTCTCGTCACCCGACCGCAGCCTGGTGACGAGCTCGGCATCCTCCACGAGACCGCAGCGTAGAGCCGAGGGTGACCGGTACGCTCGGCGTGATGGACCAGGAAGAGTACGACTCGACGCTGGACACCATGCGCCACTCACGGCGGGTCGACGAGCTCCTGCTCCAGGTCATCATCGCTCTCCAGCAGCGGGTCACCCGCCACGACCTGTCGAAGATGGCGCCGCCGGAGAAGGCGGTGTTCGACCGGGTCACCCCGCGGCTGAAACACAGCACGTACGGCTCCGAGGAGTACAAGGCGTCTCTCGCCGACATGGGCGAGGTGCTGGTCCACCACTACGGCGCCAACCGCCACCATCCGGAGCACTACGAGACGGGCATCAGCGGGATGACCCTGGTCGACGTCATCGAGATGCTGTGCGACTGGAAGGCGGCCACCGAGCGCCACGACGACGGCAGCCTCGCCCGCTCCTTGACCATCCAGGAGGGCCGGTTCGGCATCGAGCCCCAGCTGATGGCGATCATCACCAACACCGCGACGGCGTTCGGCTGGCTGCCGTCACCAGCGGTGGGCGACGTCGACGACGAGACGGGTCCCCCCACCCGGTCCGTCGAGCTGGAAGACCCGGAACGGTAGGCGGGCCCGAACGCCCAGCCCGAACGAAGACCGGCCCTCGAAGGAGCCGCCCCACACCAGGTCCTCGAAGGTGGGAAACCCCCGGGCGTCGAACTGGTCGGGACGGATGATCGGCGTGCCGACGCCGGTCCAGGGCACGGTCGAGCGGCCGTTGGCGTCATAGGAGGGAGCCCGCACGACCACCTGCAGCAGGGCGCCCCCACCGACGAGGAGGGCGTCGCCCGAGCCGTCGGCCCGGAAGGGCGGGTCGATGTAGCGGACGTCGTAGCCGGCGGCCGGGCGGCCGGCGAGGTCGAAGACGAGGCGGTCGTAGCAGTCGTGGTGGCCGGTGCGCACGCCGGTGAGCGTCCCCCGGGTGAACTCCGGGGCCGACTTGGCCAGGCTGCCCCAGGTGATCCCGCAGAAGGAACCGCTCGACGCCGCGCCGGCCACCGCGGGGGCGAGGACCGCGCCGAGGACGGCACCGGCGAGGGCGAGACGGATTCGCAGTCGTGTGTTCATGATCCGAGCCTCCCCTCGGGGCGTCACCGCCCGTTCTCGGTGAGGTAACGATTCGGCATCAGCGCACTCAAGTGGTTCACGCCGCCGCCGATACCCAGGGGGTCTGGTCGGAGGCGAGCAAATGGCCCACAACACGGTTGGGAGTGGTCCGGTGGCCGGCGGCATGCTCCTCGCCCTGATCCTCACGCTGGTAGGCCCGATCCGCCCGGTGGCCGCGGCGCCGGCGCCGGCGGACCGCTGCGGCGGCCTGGTCCAGCTTCGATCACTCACCGGCGAGGTGAGCTGCTCCCACCCTCCCGACGCCGCCCCTCCGGGGATCGACATCAAGTCGCCCCGGCCCCCGGTGCCGGCCAACCGGGCAGCGGGCGCGGTGCCGGCGGCGGTCACACCGATCTGCACGGGCGACGGCACCAGCGGTCCGCGGGTTCAACTCGTCTACGCCCGTCCCGCCGGCCGGCCCGACCGCTACGACGCCTACTCGGCCTCGTTCCTGACGTGGGCCGCCCAGGTGGACGCCGGCCTCGAGGAGAGCGCCGAGCAGACCGGCGGCAGCCGGCGGATCCGCTTCGTGCACGACGGGTCGTGCACGCCGACGATCACCCGCGTGGTGGTGACGGCGGAGGCCATCACCGACGGCGGGGCGTTCAACCCGCAGATCCGGGCCGCCCACGGGAACCCGACCGACCGCCGCTTCCTCGTGTGGATGGACGCCACCGAGGTCTGCGGCGTGGCCGAGGGCCGGGTCGACGACCGGCCCGACTGGAAGAACCGCAACAACGGGCCCGAGTCACTGGTGGCCCGCGTCGACAGCGGGTGCTGGGGCATCCGCGACGGGCTGGCCGAAGGCCATGAGCTGTTCCACACCCTGGGCGCGGTCCAGCAGAGCGCGCCGCATTCGACGCCAGGGTTCCACTGCACCGACGAGATCGACCGCATGTGCGGCTTCGACGGCTCCGGCCTGCCGGTCACCATGGCCTGCCCGGGCAACCACGAGGACCTGTTCGACTGCAACCACGACGACTACTTCCACACCGACCCGGCGCCGGGCAGCTACCTGGCGACCCACTGGAACACCGCCGACAGCCGGTTCTTCACCGGCCCGCCGGCGGCCCCCAGCGACGTCGGAGCGGTGGGTACCGAAGCGTCCGCCGTCCTCAGCTGGTCGGCGGCCATGGCCGGCGCCCCCGACATCACCGGCTTCCAGGTGAAGACGATCGTGGACGGGGTGGTGGGGCCGGCGATCGACGTGCCGGCCGGCGCCACGTCGTACACGCCGACCACGCTGCCGGGCGGCGCCGGCGTCCGCTTCACCGTGGCGGCCAAGAACGAGTACGGCGTCGGACGCTGGTCGCCGCCGACGCCGGCGGTCATCCCCGCCGACGGATCGCGGTTCCTCCCCCTGGCTCCGGCACGCATCCTCGACACCCGCTCCGGCAACGGGGCGCCGGTCTCTCGCGTACAGAGCGCGGCGACACTCGACCTCCAGGTCACCGGGCGCGGCGGTGTGCCGGCGACCGGCGTCTCGGCTGTCGCGCTCAACGTCACCGTGACCGAACCCTGGGCCGGCGGCTACCTCACCGTCTGGCCCACCGGCGATGTGAGGCCCCTGGCCTCGAACCTGAATGTCGACCCCGGCCAGACCGTGGCCAACCTGGTGACCGTCAAGGTCGGCGCCGGCGGCAAGGTCAGCATCTTCAACGGGGCGGGGGTGAACCACCTCGTCGCCGACGTGGCCGGCTGGTACGGGCCCACCGGCGCCCGGCAGGGCTCGCTGTTCCAGGCCGTGGCGCCGGCCCGGCTGCTCGACACCCGCTCGGGCAACGGCGCGCCGGCGGGACGGGCGACGTCGTCGACGCCCGTGGACCTGCAGGTGGCCGGCAGGGGCGGGGTGCCGGCGACCGGCGTCTCGGCGGTGGTGCTGAACGTGACGGTGACCGAGCCGGTCGCCGGCGGCTTCGTGACGGTGTGGCCGGCGGGTGAGAGCCGGCCCCTGGCGTCCAACCTGAACTTCACGCCCGGCCAGACGGTCCCCAACCTCGTCACCGTGAAGGTCGGCGCCGGCGGCAAGGTGAGCCTGTACCACAGCGGTTCGGCCGCCCACCTGGTGGCCGACGTCGCCGGCTGGTTCGGCGAGAGCGCCGGCGCCAGATACCACCCCGTCCTCCCCGCCCGCGTCCTCGACACCCGTCCCGAGGTGGTGGCGCAGCCGCCGATCCCCTGGCCTCCCGAAATCCCGCTGCCCGGGTACGTCGCCACCGCGGTGGCGGCGGGCCAGGCGGTCGACCTCCAGGTCGCCGGCGCGGGCGGCGTGCCCGCCGACGGCCCATCGGCGGTGATCCTGAACGTCACGGCGGTGGACCCCATGGGCGGGGGGTTCCTGACCGTCTGGCCCACCGGCCAGCCCCGCCCACTGGCATCCAACCTCAACTTCGTCCCCAAGCGCACCGCCCCGAACCTTGTCGTCGCCAAGCTCGGGGCCGGCGGGAAGGTCAGCATCCACAACGGCAGCGGCAACTACGTGCACCTGGTCGCAGACGTTGCCGGCTGGTACGGGCCGGCGTAGCGGCCGGCCTCTATGCGAGGTGCTCCCGGGCGAGGCAGAGAGCGATGATCGACTTGCCGTCGGTGAGCTGGCCGGAGGCGATGAGCGCCGGCACGCCGTCGAGGGGCACCCGCTCGATGGTCATGTGCTGCTCCTCGTGGCCCTGGAAGTCGGTGGCGCAGGGGGTCAGGTCGGTGGCGAGGAAGAGGAAGGAGTGCTCGTCGCAGAAACCGGGCGAGTTGTAGAACTCGGCCAGCTTCACCATGGCGCCGGCCTTCATGCCCACCTCCTCCTCCAGCTCCCGGTGGGCCGTGACCTCCACCGGCTCGTCGGAGACGTCGCGCTTGCCCGCAGGGACCTCCAGCAGCTGGGCGTCGATCGCCGCCCGGTATTGGCGGACGAGGATCACCTCCCCGTCGACGACCGGCACGACCACCACCGCGCCGGGGTGATGGACGACATCGCGCTCGAAGGTGTTGCCGTCGGGGTCGACGAAGGTACCCGTCCCCGCCGAGACGAGCGTGCCCTGCCAGACGATGCGCTCGTCGAGCTTGCGGAAGCTAGACAGCGGAGGCGTCGTCCAGCTGGAGGAGGTGGGGCGCCCGACCCTCGGCCCGGCACAGGGCGGCGGCCACGAAGGCCCGGAAAAGCGGGTGCGGGCGGTCGGGGCGGCTCTTGAACTCGGGATGGGCCTGGGTGCCGACCCAGAACGGGTGGCCCTCCAGCTCCACGAACTCGACGAGGCGGTCGTCGGGCGAGGTGCCCACCGGGTGCAGGCCGCACTCCTCCAGGCGCCGGCGGAACCGGGGGTTGAACTCATAGCGGTGGCGGTGTCGCTCGTAGACGAGGGGCTCGCCGTAGGCGGCGGCCACCTGCGAGCCCGGGACGAGCCGGGCGGGGTACAGGCCGAGGCGCTGGGTGCCGCCGTAATCGACGACCTCCTTCTGCTCGTCCATGAGGTCGATCACCGGGAAGGGCGAGTCGGGGTCGAACTCCGAGGAGTTGGCGCCGGTCATGCCGCAGACGTTGCGGGCGAAGTCGATCACCATGGTCTGGAGGCCGAGGCAGAGGCCGAGGCAGGGGATGTCGTGCTCACGGGCATAGCCGGCGGCGGTGATCTTGCCCTCGATGGCCCGGGGGCCGAAGCCACCGGGGATGACGATGCCGTCGAGGTCGCGCAGGCGGCTCTCGGCCAGGAGACCTTCGACCTCGCCGGCGTCGATGAAGTCGATCTCGACCCGGGCGCCGTTGGCGAAGCCGCCGTGGCGCAGGGCCTCGACCACGGAGAGGTAGGCGTCGGGCAGGGCGTACTTGCCCACCAGGCCGATCCGCACCGGCGTGTTGGCCGCCTCCACCCGGCGCACCAGGCGGTTCCAGCCGCTGAGGTCGGGGGTGTGGCCGTCGAGGTGCAGGAGCTCGCACAGGTAGGTGTCGAGGCCCTCCTCGTGGAGCACGAGGGGGATCTCGTAGAGGTTGCGGGCGTCGACGGCGCTCACGACCGCCTTCTCGGGCACGTCGCACAGCAGGGAGATCTTGCGCTTCACGCCCAGGGCGATGGGGCGGTCGCTGCGGCAGACGATGGTGTCGGGCTGGATGCCGCGGGCCCGCAGCTCGGTGACCGAGTGCTGGGTGGGCTTGGTCTTCTGCTCGCC
>DATLHA010000138.1:0-17972 GCA_035540095.1 Acidimicrobiales bacterium
GTCGGCGGGGATGCGGGCGATCCGCTCCAGGGCCGAGGTGGGGGCGCCGGCCAGCGCCTCCTGCACCTGGGCCAGTGTGGCCCCCTGGGCCTGCAGGCGCTTGATGGCCACGACCTGCAGGAGGTGCCGGCGGCCGTAATAGGCCACCCGTCCCCGGACCTCGGGCCGGTCGAGCAATCCGAGGGTGGTGTAGTACCGGAGCATGCGCCGGTCGGGGACGGGTGTCACCCGGCCCGAGGCCGTCGGCGTCTCGGTGCCGTCGAGGGCGGCAGCCGCCCGCGCCGCCAACTCGTCGATGCGCCAGCTCTCCATGCTGTCGCATTATATGACACTGTCACAGTTAATGCGACAGTGTTGTGGGCTTGGGCCACGCCACGAAGGGGACCGCCGAGGGGTCGAGGCCGTCAGGAGGCAGTCGCGCAACGCCGGACGGGCAGGAGGACGGTGGCGGGGGCCCGGCGAGTGAGCTCGAAGACGAGCTCCCAGTCGAGGGCGACATCTCGCTCATCGGCGAGCTCGACGGCGTCGGCGAGCTGGCCCGTGGCGAGGTCGGGCGTCGCGTCCGGACCGACTCTGCGGTGCCCTCGGCGCTGGTCGTCATCCGGCAGCGAGTCACCGCTGAAGACGCGGTTCCACCCGCCACCGGCTCTCTACGTGGGCAGCGTGCAGACCACGTGGATCGCCTGGCCCTCGTGGCGGAAGATGAACGCACCCCCGGCGGTCTGGCAGATCTCCTGCATCGCCGCCGTGGCCTCCGGGTGGTGTTCCCCGACTTCGACCACGACAAAGGAGCACCCCAGCACCGGCACTCCGTACACGTCGTCATAGACGAGTCCGCCGTCACCGGTGCAGGCCTCGCGGTAGGCCCGGTGCAGCGGCGGCTCCTCCAAGTCCGGTCGCGTCAAGACACCGCCTCGTGCCGCGTACGCGACGCACTCACCTTGGTTGGCGAACGATGAACCGCCCTCGCGGACGAGTTGCTTCCAGCCTCCGTGCTGGCATGCGTGCGCGTTCGCCGAGTTTCCCCGGTTCGGCTCGCCCGCCTGGGCTGCGCCCGCTCCCAGCACCATCCCCGCCAGCAGGCCTAGCCCCATCAGGCCCGCCCGGTAGACAGCCCACACGCTCCGTTGCTCTCTCAACTGATCTTCTCCTCGCTCGGTCCTACCTTTCAGGGAGAAGGCGTGCATCGCCGGTGAACAGCCGTTCATGTGTGATGAACGAGGCCTGGCCTGGCGCGAAAATGCCGCCGTGCGAGAGAACCGAGGCGTCGAGGCGGCCCGC
The DNA here is from genome assembly GCA_035540095.1 of Acidimicrobiales bacterium. Taxonomy (GTDB): domain Bacteria; phylum Actinomycetota; class Acidimicrobiia; order Acidimicrobiales; family AC-14; genus CADCTB01. The sequence continues at coordinate 1,282 of DATLHA010000138.1, forward strand.
GTGTGGGGGGACGGGTCATCGGGAGCGCCGGCGTCACGGACCATGGTGACCGCCGTGGCGTCTCTCCCCGGCCGCAGGGAGCCGTCTTCTCCCTTCACCGACCACTTCGCCGACGCCGTCTGCCGGCACCACGGCCGGGTGGTCTCCCGGGGAGCGTGGTTGGGCGCCGCCTTCCCCACCGCTCGGGCTGCGGTCGCCTGTGTCCTCGAGGTGCGACGCCGGTGGACCGCCGAGGACCGCCATCCCGTGGCGGGCCTGGCTCTCCACGCCGGCGAGGTGACCGATGCCGGCGGGGAGCTCGTGGGGGAGGGCATCGTGACCGCCGCCGCTCTCGCCGCTGCCGTCGCCCCGGGTGACGTCTTGTGCACGGGTCCCGTACGGGAACTGGCCGCCGGTCTGCCCGGGGTGGACTTCGTCTCCCACGGCTCGCTCGACGCCTACCCGGTCGATCGCCCCGTCGCGGTGTTCCGGCTGGCCGAGGTGGCGGAGGCCGCTTGGGCACCGACCCCTCTCGTCGGACGAGATCGCGAGCGCGCCGAGCTGCGGCAGCTCCTGCGACGGGCACTCCTCGGTCGAGGTGAGCTCGTGCTCCTGACCGGCGAAGCGGGTGTTGGCAAGACCTATCTGGCCGACGACCTTGTCACTGAGGCCAGAGCGTTCGGGGCCCAGGTACTGGCCGGGCGGTGCCAGCAGGATGCGACCCTGCCCTACCTGCCGTTCGTCGAGATGCTCGACGCCCTTCTGCCGGAGATGCTGGCGCCAGAGCAGGCGCGGCAGTTTCTCGCCGAGGACGCCCCGCAGCTGGCCAAGATCATGCCGCGGCTGCGGACGCTGCTCCCGGACCTCCCCGCCGCCCTCGACCTTCCCCCCGCTCAGGAGCGCCGCTACCTCTTTCAGGCCGTGCAGGCCTTCCTGGCCCGGCTGGCCGAGCTCCGCCCGCTCGTCCTGGTCGTCGAGGACGTGCACTGGGCTGACGACGCCACCCTCCAGCTGCTGCGCCACGTGGCCGAACAGACGGCGGAGATGCCGGCGTTGGTGATGGCGACCTGCCGCGACGAACCCGTCGAGCGGGGCGAGCGGCTCGAGGGCCTGCTCGAAGAGCTGCTGCGCCGGCGCCTCGCCCGGCGCATGCGGCTCGAGCCGCTGTCACCACCGTCAGTCGCCGCCATGCTGGCGGCCCTTGCCCTGCAGGACCCGCCCCCGGAGGTGGTGGAGACCGTGTGGGGGGAGACCGACGGGAACCCGTTCTTCGTAGAGGAGGTGTACCGGCACCTGCACGAGGAGGGGAAGCTCTTCGACGAGCGAGGCCGCTTCCGGCGCCAGCTCACCGTCGACGTTCTCGACGTCCCCGAAACGGTGCGGCTCACGCTCCAGCGTCGCCTCGACCGCCTCGGCGCGCCCACGGGCCAAGTGCTGGCTGCCGCCGCAGTCATCGGACGGGACTTCCCCGTCCGGCTCCTCGACGGACTTCGCGAGGTCTCTCCCGACGAGCTCGCCGATGCGCTTGAGCGGGCGGAGCGGGCGGGACTGGTCAGGCCGTCGTCGGGCGACACGCTCCACTTCACCTTCACCCACGAACTGGTGCGCCAGACCCTGCTGGCCGGCATCCCGACCCTCCGTCGCCAGCGGCTGCACGCCCGGGTGGCGGATGCCATGGAGCAGCTGGTGCGCCACCCCGAGGAGCACGCCGCGGAGATCGCCTATCACCTGGGCGAAGCCGGCGACGCCGCCGATCCGAACGTCGCCGTCCGTTTCCTCGCCCTCGCTGGGGACCGGGCCGTGGCCGGCGCCGCGTACGCCGAGGCGCTCCAGGCGTACGAGCGCGCCCTGGCCTACCCCGAGGGCGACCTGAGGACCAGGGGGGCTTTGCTCTTCGGGCGGGGGGTGGCCCGCCACGGCGTAGGCGAATGGCAGGGCGCAGTCGACGACTGGCATGCCGCGGTGAGCACTTATGAGCGGGTGGGCGACGCCGACGGGGTGGCGGCCGTGGCCCTGCGCATCGTGCTCCGGATGAGCGCCAGCGGACGGGTCGTCGAAGGGCTCGAGATGGCGGCCCGTGCGCTTCGCGCCCTGGGCAGCGGTGCCCACCCGGCCCGGGTCCGCCTCTTGGCGGTGACGGCCAAGATCAGGTCGCTCGCCTGCGACTACCCGTCCGCCGAGGCAGCCCTCGCCGAGGCCTTTCCCGACGCCGAGGTTCTCGGGGACCGCCCCCTGCTGGGCGAGGTCCTGACCTACCAGGGTTTCGTGCACTGGACGCACATGGAGGTGGCCGCGGGCGTGGAGACGACGGGGCAGGGCCTGGCCCTGGTCGACCCCGCGGAGGGTGTCTTCGCCCATTCCGAGGCGATGTGGGAGCTCCTCGGGTGCTCGCTGCTGGCCGGCCGCCTGGGCGAGGTCGCCCAGAGGCTGGGCGAGCTCGACGCCTCCGCGGCGCGATCCGGGAATCCGATCGCCCTCTACGCCGCTCCCCTCTACCGGGCGCTGCTGGCGGCCGCCGCGGGCGACCTCGCCGCCATGGAGTCCTGGGCCGAGGAGACCCTTGGGTTCTGCGAGCGGGCGGGGCTGCCGTGGGGTTCGGTCGCCCACGGCTACCTCGGCTGGGCGGCCCTGTGGCGGGGGCGGTGGGACGACATGCGGAAGTACTTCGAGGAGGCGGCGCGCCGGGAGCCCCCCGGGTTCTTCCGGGGCGCCGACCCCGCCGGCCTCGCGCTGTCGCTGGCCTACTGCGGTGAACCGGAGCAGGCGCTCACAGTGATCGATCAGTTGGAGCAGGACGGCAAGCTGCCTCGGTCCGGCGTGCGCAACCCGCTGGCGTCGTGGTCCGCACTGCTGTCCACCGTCGAGGCGCTGGTGGTGATCGGTGAGCGCGAGCGGGCGGGCTCGCTCTACCCCGTCCTCGTCGAGGGCATCGCCACGGGAGCGGTCCTGGACCTGTGGTGCGGGCGCCTTCTGGAGCGGGTGGCGGGACTGGCGGCGGCGGCGGGAGGCCGGTGGGAGGAGGCCCAGCAGCACTACGAGCGGGCCCTGCGCCAGGCCGGTGAGCTGCCTCACCGGGTCGAAATGGCCGAGGTGCGCCGCTGCTACGCGGCGATGCTGCTCGAACGGGCCCGGCCGGGCGACCAGGAACGAGGGCGGCGGCTGGCCCAGGAGGCGATCCAGCAGTACGCCGCCCTCGGCATGACGGGCCGGGCCGGCTTGACCCAGCAGCTGGTTGCCTCGGGCGGGGGGCGACCGGCGCCGGCGCCCGACGGCGGGACAGCCGAGCCCAGTCGCCGGAACCGCCTGCGCAGAGAGGGCGAGGTGTGGACCGTCCACTACGCAGACCAGGTGGTCCGGGTCCGTGACGCGAAGGGCTTTCACTACCTGGCCCGGCTGCTCCGAGAACCCGGCCGGGAGTTCCATGTGCTCGACCTCGGGTACGAGGGCGGCGAGCCCGCAGTTGCCGTGCCGGCGCCGGCCTGGGACGAGACCCAAGGCCGCGGCTTCGGCGACGCCGGCGCCCTCCTCGACCCCAAGGCCAAGGCGGCCTACCGGCGACGCATGGAGGAGCTGAACGAGGAGCTCGACGAAGCGGTGTTGTTCAACGACCCGGAGCGTGCCGCCCGGGCCGAGGAGGAGCTGGAGGCGCTCAAGGCCGAGCTGGCCCGGGCGGTGGGCCTCGGGGGCCGGAACCGGCCGGCGGCCTCGTCCGCCGAGAAGGCCCGCCTCAACGTCACCCGGGCCATCCGGTCCGCCGTCCAGCGCCTCGCCGGCGCCAACCCCCAGCTCGGCGACCATCTTCGCCTCACCGTCCGTACCGGCACCTTCTGCTCCTACCAGCCCGATCCCGCCGCCCCGACCGTCTGGGACGTCTAAACGCCTCGTCGTTCAGCCCCGTTGAACGGCCGTTCAGGGCAATTGCACGCCTTCTCGTCGTACGGGTTCTGACCAAAGGAGAGCGTCATGGAGCTAAAGGAGCAGCTGAGCGTCAACGAGGTCGTGGAGACCTACCAACGGGCGTGGAGCGAGGAGGGTCCCGCACAGCGCCGCCTGCTGGAGCTGGTGCTGACCGAGGACGCCGAGCTGGTCCAGCCCAACGGCCGGGCGGGCGGTCGCGATGCCGTCCTGCAGCGGATCGCGGGCCTGAACGATCGGTGGCCGGGCGCCAGCGTCGTGATCACGAGCGGCGCCGACGAGCACCACGGCTTTGTCCGCTACACGTGGGAGCTCCGTGGACCCGAGTCGGTCCTCCTCACCGGGTTCGACATCGGCGAGCTCGCGCCCGACGGGCGCCTCCGTCGCGTGGTCCAGTTCTTCGGCCCCTTCCCGCCGGCGAGCTGAGCGGCGACCCTCAAGAAAGGAACAATGACCCGTGCGAACAATTGTGCGCCGTGTGGCGGGAATCGCCATCGGCATCGCCGTGAGCGCCGTCGTCGGGACAACCTCTGCTGGAGCGATCCTCCAAGACGCAGGGGGCGCCGTGAACGTTCTTGCCGAACCGCCTGCGGACGTGAGCCCCGACGTGTTGGCCAGTGATACGCAGGCCTTCGTCTTCGTGGAACAGGCGTGCGTCACCCTGACGACGGGCCTGGCCGTCGACGTCATCAACCCGGCGGGAACGTACAGCGACGTGTTGACACAACGGGGCGTCATCCCGGCAGGGACACAAGTGGACAGCTACTACGTCCATTTCGATCAGGTCCAGACATCCAGCGGCACGGTCTCCGGGACATTGACGTTCGATCGACCGGTGCTCGGGCTGATCTACCGCACACCGACCCTCAACTCGACCGACGCGACAATGGGCGCACCGGGTACCCAGTACCCGGAAGGGCCGGACACCCTCGCGCGGGGCTATGACGGCCCCTCCTACGTCAGCGTCAGTGTGGACGGGCGCACGGTGACGTTCTCTGCGCAGGTGAGCGCATACCAGGAGGAGCTGCGGATCATCACGACGGGCACGTGCGAAGCGGAGACCCTGGCGGACTGCAAGAACGGGCGGTGGGACGCCTACGGCTTCAGGAACCAGGGCCAGTGCGTGAGCTTCGTCGCCACGAACAGCAGGCACGCAGAGGCGGCCTTCTCCTAGAGAGCGCGGTTTGGTAGTTCCGGGCCGCTCTGTCGCGCCGGAACTACCAAACTCTCTGGTGAAAGCAGCGCCGCATCCGCCGGTTGCCGATTCCCTGAACCGCACGACCGGCGGAAGCAGCCGCCGCCCCGGGCGATTGCGTTCGCCGCCGCCCATGATCGCCCGTAGACTCCCTCGGTGGTCATGACGGGTCTCGGGGCTATAGCTCAGTCGGTTAGAGCGCACCCCTGATAAGGGTGAGGTCGCTGGTTCGATTCCAGCTAGCCCCACGGACGGGCCGGCGCCGGTGAAGGCACTCCGACGGGGTGCCCTCGCCCTCGTGCTGGCCGGCATCGCCGCCGCCGGCGTGCGGTTCAAGCGCGGCGGTCCCGTGCCCCTGCAGCAGGGCGGGTGGCGCGAGCTCAGTGGCCCGGAACTGAAGTAGCCGTGCGCGCCGTGGTGGTGGGGGCGGGAGCGGTCGGCGTGCGCGCCGCCCGCCAGCTGCTGTTCCTCGGACAGGTCGACGGGCTGGGCATCGTCGAGCCTCAGCAGGCTCGGCTGGAGGCGGTGGTGGCGTCCCTCGGGGAGCCGGCCACGCCCGTGGTGAGCCCGGCGGGCGCAGACGTCGTCCTGCTGACCGGTCCCCGCGGCCACCGCGAGTACGCCGAGTCGGCCCTCGACGCCGGCGCCTCCGTGGTGTCGGTCTCCGACGACGTCGAGGATGTGCGCGCCCTGCTCGCCCTCGATTCCGAGGCCGTCGAGCGGGGCCTCCACGTGGTCGTCGGCGCCGGCTTCTCGCCCGGGCTGTCGTGCCTCCTCGCCGCCCACGCCGCCCGCAGCTTCGAGGCGGTGGAGGAGATCCACGTGGCCAAGGTGGGAACGGGGGGGCCGGCGTGCGCCCACCAGCACCACGTGGCCCTGCAGGGTCCTGCCATCGAGGCCGGCCCGGGCACCTGGCGCCGGCACCGGGGCAGTTCCGGCCGGGCCCTCATGTGGTTCCCCGACCCGGTGCGCGGGGTGGACTGCTACCGCGCCGCCTTGCCGGAGCCGGTCGTGCTCGCCCCCGCCTTTCCGGACGCCGAGCGGATCACCGCCCGGGTGGGCGCCAACCGGCGGGACCGGGCCACCGCCCACCTCCCCATGCTCCGCCGGCCCCATCCCGAGGGCACCCTCGGCGGGGTGCGGGTCGAGGTCCGTGGCCGCCACGGCGAGGTTCACAGCGACCGGGTGCTGGGGGCCGTCGACCGCCCGGCGGTGGCCGCCGGCGCGGTGGCCGCCCTCGCCGCCCGGTGGGTGGTCGACGGGCGCCTGGCCCGCACCGGCGCCGGCGGGCTGGCGTCGCTGGCCGACCCGGGCCCGTTCCTCGCCGCCCTGGCCGACCGGGGCGTCAAGGCCGCGGTCTTCGAGGGCGCCGGTGCCTCAGCGAACCAGGCGTGACATCCGCCGGTCGGCGAGGACCTTGCCACCGGTCTGGCACGCCGGGCAGTACGTGACCTCGTAGGACTCATACGACACCCGGCGCAGGCCGTCGCCGCAGACGGGGCACGGCGTGCCGTGGCGGCCGTGCACGACCCAGTGATCGCCGACCTTGGTCGGCAGCCCGCCGCTCCGCCGGCGCTCGACCTCCAACCCCTCGGTGAGCACCGCCCGCACCGACTCCACCAACCGTTCCCGCTCCTCACCCGACAGCGACCTCAACGACGCGTAGGGCGACACCCGGGCCCGGTGCAGGCTGTCGTCGGTGTAGCCCCGGCCGATGCCGGCGACGGTGGACTGCCGGCGCAGCAGCGTGTGCACCCGCCGGCCGTCGTCACCGTCGAGGATCAGCCGGGCGAACTCGTCGGAGAAGGGCTCCGGGCCCAGGCCGGCCAGCGGGCCGTCGTCGCCCTCGGCCAGCACCCACCACCCGGCCTTCTTCTCGGTGCCGAACTCCTTGACCAGCACCGAGGGCCGGCCGTCGAAGAGGAACCGCACGACGCCGAACTTGGGCCGGGTGCTCTTGGGCGGCGCCTCCACGTCGACCCGGCCGCCCTGGGACAGGTGGACCAGGACCCGGGGGCCACCGAAATCGAGGATCAGGAACTTGCCCCGCCGGCCCACCGAGACCAAGGTCCGACCGGCCAGCGACTCCGGCGCCGGCGCGTACGTCTTCAGCCCCGAGAACGACAGAGGCATCGCCTTCTCGAACTCCGCCCCGCCGACCGCCGCCTCCAGCCGTTCGGCCAACGCCTGCATCTCGGGCAACTCGGGCACCGGCGAAGTCTACGGCCGGCTTACCGGCGAGCAGCCCTCCAGGCGCCCGGCGCCAGCCCGTGGGCCCGCTTGAAGGCCCGGCTGAACGCCTCCTCCGAGTCATAGCCCACCCGGCGGGCGACGGCGGCCACACCGTGGTCGGTGGCCGCCAGCAGCTCCTCGGCGATGTGCATCCGCCACTCGGTGAGGTACCGGATGGGGGACCGGCCGAGCACCTGGCGGAAGCGCTCGTCGAGCACCGAGCGGGAGACGGCGGCGCCGGCGGCCAGATCCGTCACTGTCCACCGGCGGTCGGGCTCGGCGTGGAGAGCGGCCAGCGCCGGCGCCAGCACCGGGTCGCTGAGGGCCGCGAGCCATCCCCGGTCGATGGCCGGTGTCGTGGCCAGGTGCAGGCGCAGCACCTCCTTGAACACGAGCTCGGCCAGCCTGGGGTCGGCCGGCTGCACGGGTTGTGTGGCCGAGGAGCTGGCGACGGCGAAGTCGATGCTGGCCCGAACCCATTCGAGCGCCGGCCCTTCGGGCGGACGGACGACGAAGATCGGCGGCAGGGCCCGCAGGGCCGGGTTGAACAGTGGATGCTGGGAGTGGAGGTAGCCACACACGATGTCGGTGCGGTCGCCGCCGGCGCCGTACTGGATGACGGGCAGGGCCTGCCAAGGCGGAGGGGCGATGAGGGTGGCGATGGGCACCACGTCGGCCGTCTCCTGCCCTCCCACCGAGTGGTGGTCACCGTAGGGCATGACGACCACGTCACCGTGGCCGGCCCAGTGCCTCTCGCCGTCGTCGAGGGCCATCCAGCACCGGCCTGCGGCGACGATGTGGAACATGATCAGGCGCTCGGCGCCGGGATGCAGCATGCCGGCCATCTCGGGCGCGGTGGGCGACTCGTAGCCCCACCCCTCGGTGAACTCCGAGCGGAAGAAGATCGCCCCGTCGAGACGGAGCTGGGCCAGAACCGCGTCAAGCGGCTTCTCGGTCAGGTGCTGCGGTGTCGCGGTCATGGTCTTCGAACCCTCCGGCGCGGACACTCATGGTGTCAGCCCACCCCACAAGGAGAACATCACAATGCCGAAGTTCGTTATCGAGCGCACGCTACCCGGCGCCGGCAACCTCATGACCGAAGACCTCCAGGCCATCTCCCAGAAGTCCGTGGAGGTCCTCGACTCCATGGCCGGACGGGCGCAGTGGCTGCAGACCTACGTCACTGACGAGAAGCTGTTCTGTGTCTACATCGCCGACGACGCCGAGACCGTGGCCGAGCACGCCACGGCGGGCGGCTTCCCGTGCGACGCCGCCCGCCCCGTGCACGCCATCATCGACCCGACGACGGCCGAGGTGCCCGCGTGACCGGCGGGCGGTGATCTGGCGCGCCACAACGGGCCTCCTCGCAGGGAGGCCCGTTGTGCCGGCGCCGAAGGGGCTCAGGCCGCGGAGAGTGCGTCGACCTTGACCGCGGTGATGCGGATGTCGTGGGCCTTGATGCGACCGTCGCTGTCACCGCTGCCGCACATCAGGTTGACCTGCACCGGGCGGGGGTTGTCGATGGCGATGCTCCACGATGCCGCGAAGCCGCTGTGGCCGAGGGTGGTGCGGGGCAGGTACAGGTTGGTGTCGTCCCGCTGCGTGCCGCCGAGGTCGTACAGGTAGCACTTGGCGTCGGCGTCACCGTCGAAGACGCCTCGGGTGTTGCGGAACCAGGCCTTGGCATTGACGATGTACTTGCCCGCCGGCAGGTCGAGCCACCCGACCGAGCTGTACACGTTGCACGGCGCACCGCCCGAGCAGTACCACCAGACGTCTACCGGCCCGGGCACCCGCACCGAGTAGCCGCCGGCCCCGGCGCCTGCCGGCCCCGCCGGACCTGCCGGCCCCGTCTCACCTTGCGGCCCCGCCGGCCCCGCGGGACCTGCAGGTCCGGCGGGACCAACCGCCCCGGTCGGCCCCTGCTTGTTCCACTCGACGGGGGTCTCGGTGGACTGACAGTCCGCCGGCGACGCCACCAGCCGGATGGCGCCGGTCTGGGTGCGCTGGCAGGCGTGGATCACGTTGGCGTCGTGGTGGGCGAAGGCGGTCGTGGTGCCCACCACGGCGACGGCGAACGCGGCGCCGGCGGCGGCGAACGCGGAACGGGAGCGGATGATGGCGCGCGTCTTCAGGGGCAGGGTCATGTCTGGCTCCTTCTTCGTTGCGGACGTCCGGGCGGTCCGTCCTCTCGCCCTGCATGCTGGCGGTGGCCGCTTGAAGCCCACTTGACGGCGGCTTGAACAATCGCTTGCCTCTGCGGCTCCGGCGTCCTAGAACGATCAAGGATGGAGGCGGAGGGCGGCCCGATGACCTCTTCCCGAGCCGCGGAGGTCGCCGTCGCCGGTCTCACCGACGAAGAGAGCGCGTCGTCCGCGGTGTACGTCACCGCCGGGGTCGTCGGCGACGGGGAGGACCTCTTTGCCGGCCGCGAGCGCATCGCGGTGGACGTCCCCAGTCACCTCGTCTTCGTCGACCTGGAACCCCGGGCCAACTGGGGTCATCCGTGCCTCTACCTGCTCGTCGACCCCGACGACAACGTCACCCGCATCGAGGCGCGGTTCCCCCCGTCGCGCGCCGACCTGCGCCTGGTCTCCCGCGGCCCCGGGGTGGAGGACTGGATGCTGTTGACCGAGCGGGCTGTTTCAGGTCCTGGCTAAATCCGGCTGGCGGTTCACCCCGGGAGCGTACCGTTGCCCTTCGTGAACCGGACCCCCGATCCCGAGGCCCTGCGAGGCCGGGTGGCGGTCGTCGCCGGTGCCACCCGGGGGGCGGGCCGCGGCATCGCCGCCGCCCTGGGGGAGGCCGGCGCGACGGTCGTCTGCACCGGCCGCACGTCGCGAACGAGCGGCTCGCCCCGGTCCGACTACGACCGCACGGAGACGATCGAGGAGACGGCGGAGCTGGTCACCAGCCTGGGCGGCACCGGCGTGGCCGAGGTCGTCGACCACCTCGACTCGGACCAGGTGGCGGGCCTGGCGGCGCGGATCAGGGAGCGCTTCGGCCACGTCGACGTGCTCGTCAACGACATCTGGGGCGGCGAGCTACTGACGGAGTGGGACACGCCGGTCTGGGAGCACGACCTGGCCAACGGGCTGCGCATCCTCCGCCTGGCAGTCGACACCCACCTCATCACCGCCCACCACCTGCTGCCCCTCCTCATCGATCGGCCGGGAGGGCTGCATGTCGAGGTCACCGACGGCACTGCGAACTACAACGCCTCGCACTACCGGCTGAACGCCCACTACGACCTGGCCAAGGTGTCGGTGAACCGGCTGGCCTACTCCCTCGGCCACGAGCTCGAACCGCATGGGGCCACGGCGGTGGCGGTCACCCCCGGGTGGCTGCGCTCGGAGATGATGCTGGAGATCTTCGGCGTGACCGAGGAGAACTGGCGGGAGTCGACGACGGCGCCGCCGGGGTTCGCCGTCTCGGAGACCCCCCGGTACGTCGGTCGGGCCGTCGTGGCGCTGGCCTCGGACGCCGGCCGCCACCGCTGGCACCAGCAGTCGGTCGACGCCGGCACGCTGGCCCGGGAGTACGGGTTCACCGACGTGGACGGGTCACAGCCCGATTGCTGGCGGTACATGGAGGTCACCGAGGCCGGCGAGGACGCCGATCCCGAGGACTTCCGGTAGCGGACTCGTTACTGGCGCTGGGCAGGCACCTGGCCCTTGCGGCCCGCGCTCTGGCGCTCCAGCTCCGCGTTCAGCTCGCCGCCGAGGACCACGGCCAGGGCGGTCAGGTACAGCCAGAACAGCAGGACGGCCACGCCGGCCAGGGCGCCGTAGGTCTCGGCATAGTCGGCGAAGCTCGCCACGTAGATCGAGAACCCCAGGGATGCGATGAGCCAGATGGCGGCGGCGAGGATCCCACCGGGGCTCACCCACACCCACCGGGGCGTGTCCCGGTTGGGAGACAGGTAGTAGATGGTGGCGAAGAGGCCGGTGAGAGCCAGGAGGCCGCCGGCCCAGCGGATCACGGTCCACAGCACGACGAATGCTCCGCCGAAGGGCAGGTTGTCGCGCAGGGCGTTGCCGAGTGGGGCGCCGAAGACGATGAGGGCGGTGGCCGTCCCCCCCAGGACCAAGACGGCCAGCATGAGCTGGAAGGCGACCAGGCGCTTCTTGATGAACTTCCGGTTGTCGCGCACGTCGTAGGCCACGTCGAGGCCCATCTGCATGCCGACGCAGCCGGCCGACGCGCTCCACAAGGCGATGAGCAGACCGAAGAGGACGGCGAGCACCGCACCGTCGGACTGCCGGGTGGCGTTGTTCACCGCGTCGCTGAGAATCTGGCCGGCGCCGCCCGGGAGGGCCTCGGTGACCGACTCTGTGATCTTGGCGATGGCGTCGTCACTGACGCGGACGAGGCTCAGCATCCCCACGCCGGCGACCAGGAGCGGGAAGATCGACAGGAACCAGTAGAAGGCCATGCCGGCGGCAGTGAGGGTGCCCCTGTCCTCTTTGAACTCGGCGATGGCCCGCTTGACGCTGGCCTTCCAGTCCGGCGGGGGCAGCTCCAGCGGTGAGCTCGGCCCCGGCTCCTTCCCGGTTTGGGTCGGGATCGGCTCCTCCTCCTTGGGCGCGGGGCCGGCGTCGACCCCGGGTGGGGCCGGCGGGGCCGGCGGGGCCACGGCGGTGTCAGGCCCGGCCGGCACCGCCCGCGACGCGGTGTCGACCGGCGTGCTGGTCGCGGGGATGGGGTCCCAGCGCCGCTGGCTGCGGCGGACCGCGACCGCGCCGGCTACGGCCGTGAGCAGCGCCGGCGCCAGCCTCGTCAGACGACCCGCCATGGCTCAGGCGACCGGCGCGGCCGCCCGGGAGGTGCGCTTGGCCGTTCTCTTCACGGTGGCGCCCGAGTTCTTGGCCGTGCCCTTCACCGTGGCCGTCGACCGCTTGGCCGTCCCCTTGACCGCCCGGGTCGACCGCTTGGTCGTGCCCTTCACGTCCTCGACGGTGCCCTGGGCGTCCTGCTTGACCTGATCGGCGGCCTGGGTGGCGACCTCCTTGACCCGCTCGGCCCGCTGCTGGGCGATCGGCTTCAGCTCCTCGGCCACGTTCCGGCCCGCCTCGATGGCCTGCTCCTTCAGCGGGCCCACGTACTCCTTCAGCCGATCGCCGGCCGGCGTGCCCATGAGCCGGGCGCCGGCGACGACCGCGGCCGCGGTGCCGATGATGGCGGCGCGAGGCCGCTGGCGGACGGCCCGTTGGGCGTCCTGCAGCACTCCGGCCGAACCCCGCTCCTCGATGCCGGCGGCCACCGTCTGCAGCTCCTCGCCGGCCCTGCCGACGAGGTCGCCCAGGGGGCCGGCCTGCTCCGCGTTGCCCCGGGCCAGGGCCAGCGCCTGGCCGGCCAGCCGGTGCAGGCTCTCGGCGATCTGCTCGAGCTGGGTCTCGGCCTGGCTCTCGAGCTCGCTGACGGTCGTCTCGACCATGTCCCGGGCCTCGGTCGAGACCACCTGGGCCACCTCGGCCGTCTCCTCCCTGGCCAGCTCCACCACCGTCGCCGCCTGCTCCTGGGCGGTGGCCACCACCTCCCCGGCCTGGGCCTTGGCGGACGACGCCACGTCGGCCGCCTCGTCCTTCACCGTCTCCGCCACATCGACCGCCTCTTCTCGGGCCGAGGCGGCCACGCCGGCCGCCTCGTCCTTCACCGTGGCCCCGACGTCGCGGGCCTGCTCGGGCGCGGCGCTCCCCGAGCCGTCCCCGAGGCCGAAGTAGTAGTCGTAGAGCAGCTGCTCGGTCTCCTCGGTGACCTCGTTGTCGAGGGCGGTGAGCTGGAAGGGAGCCTCGAGCACCATCTCCACGTCGAACTCCACCCGGGCGCCGCCCGGTGCGGGCACGGCGTCGGCCAGGGGGATAAGGGCGAGCGCGTCGGGGCCGAGGCGTACCGCAGCCCACTCCGGCCGGCGGGTCTCGTTGTCGAGGTAGACGCCCTCGATGAGGCCGATCTCCTGCCCGGTCGAGTCGTAGAGCACCTGCCCTTGCAGGTCCTGCGGGTTGGGCAGGGTGATCGTCACGCCGCTCCTCCTTGGATGGTGGCCGGGGCTCCGGCATCGGTGCCACTAACAGATCCCCAAGAACCGCCTTCTTCATGCCTCACCCGGTCGGCAATCCCCCCATCGACCTCCACCTCGACCCGTCCCCGGCGCAGATCTTCACCGGATCGGACCCCCTGCCGATACACGGCGTTCATCGTTTCGGGGCAAGATCGTCTGATGCACGTGCGAGTCGGGTGCGAGTTCCGGTACCGGGCGCCGGCCCCGACGCCGACCATCTGGCAGGTCCGCCCCCGGCCCGAGGGGCCGCACTACCTGCTGTCCCACACCTGGTCGACCACGCCGGCGCTGCCGGTGTCGACCTACTTCGACATGTACGGCAACGTCTGTGACCGGCTCAGCCTGGTCGAGGGCGAGAACCTGCTCCGCTATGACGCCACGGTGGAGGTGCCGTCGCAGTTCGACCCCTTGAACGCCGGCGCCGTGCAGCACCCCATCGAGGACCTCCCGGCCGAGACCCTGGTGTACCTGCTTCCCAGCCGGTTCTGCCTCTCCGACCTCCTGTACGACGAGGCCTGGGAGCTGTTCGGCGCCATCGAGCCCGGCTGGGCCCGGGCCCAGGCCGTCTCCGACTGGGTGCACGAGAACGTCAAGTTCCAGGCCGGCGCCAGCACGCCGAGCACCACCGCCGTCGACGTCTGGAACTCCAGGGTGGGCGTGTGCCGCGACTTCGCCCAGCTCGGTGTCACCTTCTGCCGCAGCCTCAACATCCCCGCCCGCTATGTCTTCGGGTACCTGCCCGACATCGGCGTCCCCCCGCCCGACGAGCCCATGGACTTCTGCGCCTGGCTGGAGGTCTACCTGGGCGACCGGTGGTGGACGTTCGACCCCCGGAACAACGTGCCCCGGACCGGGCGGGTCGTTATCGGCCGGGGCCGCGACGCCCTCGACGTCGCCATGGTCACCTCCTACGGCGGCGCCGTCCTCGAGACCATGCAGGTCTGGGCGGACGAGGCGTGACCCGGTGAACCGTCTCGTGCTGCGCCAGACGCTGCGCTACGACTACCCGTCGCCGATCCACCGCCTCGACCACCATCTCAAGGTGCTGCCGCCGGCCCGCCACGGCGGCCAGCTGCGGACCGAGTCCTCCGTCGAGGTCCGGGGGGCCGGCGTCGAGGTCACCGAGTCGGTCGACTCGTTCGGCAACGTCGCCCTGCGGGCCCGGGCCGCCCGGGTGGCGGTGAGCGTCGAGTTCGTCGTGCGGGTGACGGTGGAGCGCCACGCCGGCGCCGGCGCCGGCGCTCCGGCGGAGGACCGCCTCCGGCTGCTGGCCCACTCCGAGCTCACCGAGCCGGACGGGGCGCTGCACGGCGCCGCCCGCCTTCTCCTCGACGCCGGCGGCGCCGGCCTCGACCTGGCCCACCGGATCAACGCCTGGGTCGCGGCCCACATGGTCTACCGCCACGACGTCACCACCGTCCGGACCACGGCCGCCGAGGCCCTGGCCGTCGGGGCCGGCGTGTGCCAGGACTACGCCCACGTCATGCTCGCCCTCTGCCGGCTGTGCGGGCTGCCGGCCCGCTACGTCTCGGGCCACATGGTGGGGGAGGGGGGCAGCCACGCCTGGGCCGAGGTGCTGCTGCCGTCGGCCGGCGACGGGTCCTCGCTCGTCGCCGTGGCCTTCGATCCCACCAACGACCGTCTGGCCGGCGCGTCGTATCTCACCGTCGCCGTCGGTCGGGACTACGCCGATGTGGCGCCGACCCACGGCAGCTACTGCGGCCCGGCCGGCGGCACCCTCACGACGACCAAAACGCTGGAGGAGGAGGCGGCCGACCTCGTAGCCTGCTGAGCCCGATGCTGGTCCGACGCGAGACGCCCGCCGATGTCGGCCCCATCGATCACGTGCACCGGCAGGCGTTTCCCGGCCCCGTGGAGGCGGACCTGGTGCACGCCCTGCGGGCCGACGCCGGCTGGGTACCGGCGCTGTCGCTCCTGGCCGAGGACGCCGGCGGTCGGGTCACCGGCCACGTCGTCTGCACCCTGGCCTCGGTGGGGTCGGTGCCCGTCGTCGGGTTGGGGCCCATCGGCGTCCTGCCCGACGTCCAGCGCACCGGCGTGGGCTCGGCGCTGATGCACGCCGTCATCGCCGCCGCCGACGCCCTCGACCACCCGCTGGTTGCCCTGCTCGGCCACCTCGACTACTACCCCAAGTTCGGGTTCGTCCCGGCGTCGACCCTCGGCGTGCTCGCCCCCGACGCCCGGTGGGGCGACCACTTCCAGGCCCGGCCCCTGGCCACCTGGCACGACGGCCTCCGTGGCCCCTTCCGCTACGCCGCCCCCTTCGAGGCCCTCTGAGGATGTGGGCCGACGGCGATGCCTACGAGCCCTACGTCGGCCGGTGGAGCCGGCCGGTCGCCCGGTCCTTTCTCGCCTGGCTGGAGCCGGCGCCCCGCCGGCGGTGCTCGACGTGGGGTGCGGGCCGCGCTGCCGGTGGCCGGCGACGGGTCGGTCAACCTGACGGCTCGGCTTGGGCCGTGCGAGGGCGTTCGCGCTTGGCGCCGACGCTAGCGCCCCGGCGGTGCGACTGCCGCCGCCAGGCGGGCCCCCCACGCCCGGGCCCGTTCCTCCTCGCCGGGCTGGAGGTGATTCCCCTTGTCGACGAGGAAGCTCTCGGGCTCGGCGACCTGCCCGAAGCCGTGCTGGTGGAGCTGCTTGGCGATGCCCTTCGATGCCCGGCCGGTGAGCAGCGGCGGGGCCACGCCGACCCGGGTGTCGAATGCCGCCGCCGAGGCGGAGATGGGCGGGATCGAGCCCAGCCACTCCCGGACCCCTGGGCCGGACGCCGACGGGTCGACGGAGTTCTCAGGCTCGGCCTGGTCGACGGCGGCCTGGCGGGTGCTGGGCCGGCTCATGCCGTGGGCGTGGGTGGGGCCTCCGACGACGACCAGGTCGGCGTCGCCCACCACCGCCGGCCCCGCCTCGCTGACCGGGACGACGACCACCTCGCCGGCGGGGGCGAGGCCCCGGCCGATGGCGACCGCCACCCGGTGGGTGTTGCCGTACATGGACTCGTACACGACGACTGCTTTCATGGCACGCCTCCTCGCGTGGTGGTCGGCAGAAAAAGCGGCGAGGCCCCGCTGGGCGGCGGGGCCTCGGTGCGCATGCATGTGGGAGCGGTGGGTGGTTGCTGTCAGACGGTCACCTTCTCTCGTGTCGTGCCCACGTTGAACTCGGGGACCGCGAAGCCCTTGGACTTCGGGGTGACGAGGGCGTGGACGAAGCCGGCGATCGAGAGGGCGGTCAGCAGGATCACCCCGAGGAAGATCACGCTGGCGGCCTGCTCGGCCTTGTTGCCCAGCTCGC
>DATLHA010000139.1:0-2696 GCA_035540095.1 Acidimicrobiales bacterium
TGTTGAGGATCACCTGAGTCTGTAGGAAGGCGATCACTGAAGATGTAGGTCCTGAGTGCCCTGGGTGGGCCTTGAAAGCAGGGTCCACCAACGAGCTGGGGCTCCCTCCCACGCTGACGGTTCCGATACCGGCCAGCACCAGGAGGAAGCCCGAGCTCATGCTCACACAGGGAGAAGACGTGGAGATCCACGCACTCAGGAAGAGGGGCTGGTCGTTCGCCGCGATCGGCCGCCACATCGACTGCGACTGGCGAACGGCCAAGGCCTACCTGGATGGACGGGAGCCCGGCACCCGCCGGTCCTCGGCCCCCGACCCGCTGGAGGCGTTCGTGCCCTACCTGGCCGCCCGCTTCGCCGACGACCCGCACGTATGGGCATCGGCGCTGTTCGACGAGGTGGTGCCCCTCGGCTACGACCGGGCCTACCCGAGCTTCGTCCGCCAGCTCCGCTCCGCCGGCCTGCGCCCGCGCTGCGAGGCCTGCACCGGCG
Source organism: Acidimicrobiales bacterium (assembly GCA_035540095.1). Lineage (GTDB taxonomy): Bacteria > Actinomycetota > Acidimicrobiia > Acidimicrobiales > AC-14 > CADCTB01. Next base: position 490 of record DATLHA010000139.1, read on the forward strand.
TGGTCGGCCGCGACACCATCGACATCGCCCACCCCGCCGGCGAGGAGATCCAATGGGACTGGTTCGAGCGCCGCTCGGCGCCGTGGGGCGGCACCGCCTACGTCCTGCTCGGCACCCTGCCGCACTCGGGCCGCTCCCGGGGGGTGATTGCCCCGGCCACCGATCAGGCCCACCTCGTCGAGGCCATGGACGGCGTGCTGCGCCGACTGGGCGGCACCGCCCGGCACTGGCGGGTGGACCGCATGGCCACGGTGATCGTGCCCGGCAGCGCCGACGTGCAGGCCAGCTTCGCCCCGGTGGCGAAGCACTACGGGGCCGTCGTGGTTCCCTGCCCGCCGCGGCGGGGCAACCGCAAGGGGGCGGTGGAGGCGGCTGTGCGCTTCGCCACCGGGCGGTGGTGGCGCACCGTTGCGGCGGAGTCGCCCGAGGCCGCCCAGGTGAGCCTGGACCGGTTCTGGGCCAGCACCGGCGACGCCCGCCTGCGCAGTCCAGGCCGCATCGAGGATCCTCCGGCCGACGGTTCCCGGCCCCGGTGGCCGACCGTCGCTGAACTGGCCGCCGCCGAGCCGTTGTCGGCGCTGCCAGCGGCCGCCTATCCGGCCACCGTCGAGGTCACCGCCCCCGTCGACCACCAGGCCACCGTGGCCTTCCGCGGCAACCGCTACTCGGTGCCGCCCGGCCTGGCCGGGGTGATCATGACCCTGCGCCATCGTCTCGGCACCGCCACCGTTGACATCGTCGGTCCCGCCGGTGTCGTCCTCGTCACCCACCGCCTGGCCGCGCCCGGCACCGGTGCCATGGTGCGCACCGAGGCGCACCGCGAGGCCTTGGAGAAGGTGGTGCTCGGCCAGTTCACCACGGCGAGGCCCTGCGATCGCAAGGCCAACCGCCCGCCGGGGCAGGCGGCGCTGGCCGAGCGGGCCCGCCTCCTCGGCGCCGCCGGCGCCGACCCGGCCGTCGACCTCGAGGGCATGGCCGAGGTCATCCGCCTGGCCTTCCCCGGTGCCACCGAGGTGTCGGCATGAGCGCGTCCTCGGACTACCAGCGTCTCCGGTCCCACCTGGCCTTCCTGCGCATGGCAGCGGCGGCCGAGGCCCTGCCCGGGGTGCTGGAGGAGGCCACCAAGGCCAAGCTCTCCCACTCGGCGTTCCTGGAGCGCCTGTTGGGCATCGAGGTCGAGGCCGTCGACGAACGCCGCCGGGCCAGCCTGGCCCGCTTCGCCTCCCTGCCGTCGCCGTTCACCCTGGCCGACTTCGACTTCTCGGCCCAGCCCTCGGTGGACCGCAGCCTCATCGCCGAGCTGGGGACCCTGCGCTTCGTGGAGGACGCCACCAACGTGTTGTTCATCGGCCCGCCCGGTGTGGGCAAGACGATGCTGGCCGTCGGGCTCGGCCACGCCGCGGTGGCCGCCGGCATGCGGGCCTACTACACCACTGCCTCCGAGCTGGCCGCCCGCTGTCACCGAGCCGCCCTGGAGGGCCGGTGGGCGACGACCATGCGCTTCTATGCCGGGCCGCGCGTGCTCATCATCGACGAGGTGGGCTACCTGCCGCTCCCGGCCGAGGCCGCCTCGGCGCTGTTCCAGGTGGTCAGCCAGCGCTACTTGAAGGGCAGCATCGTGTTGACCACCAACCTGGGGATCGCCAGCTGGGGGAAGGTGTTCAACGACGACGCCATGGTGGCCGGCGCCATGCTGGACCGCCTGCTGCACCGCAGCGTCGTCGTCAACATCGACGGCGACAGCTATCGCATGCGCAGCCACCGGGCCCGCGCCGAGGCCACCCGCAAGGCGGTGGCGTCCCGTGGCTGAGACCGCCTGCCCGGTGTGCCAGCGGTGGTTCTCACCGAGCTCGTCCCGGCACCGCCACTGCTCGACGGCGTGCCGCAAGACGGCGTGGGAGCGCTCTCACACCGTCCCGCCGTCGGGACCGACGCACGTCGCCGCCAGCCCCGGTGAACCGGGCGACGTCTACGCCTGCGCCGTCTGCCGGCGCCGCAGCCTGGCGCCCGGCCGGTGCCCTGACTGCCGCGTGTGGCTCACCCGCGTCGGCCTCGGAGGCGCCTGCCCGCACTGCGCCGGGCCGGTCGCCGTCCGGGATCTACTGGAGGAGGTGATGGCGCCCGAGGAGTGATCTGCCTACCATCACCAACGACCCGCTCCGGGCCTCGGGACCACCGACACTTTCGGTGATCGCGGACCTACATTT
>DATLHA010000140.1:0-3550 GCA_035540095.1 Acidimicrobiales bacterium
CGTCCCCGGTGCCAGTACTGCGGCTCCGAGAAACCACTCAGGGCCGGATGAACCGACAACAGAGAAAGGAAGTGCGATGACTGAAAATGCGAACCGAAAGATGTGGAGGGACTGGTGGGAGGCAGCGACTCCCGAGCAGCGGGAATGGGCCAAGGCCGCCAGCGGGCAACCATGGGCACTACACGAGCTGAGAGAGGACGACGAGGACATGCCCACCGGCGTCAGGAAGACCGACGGCATGTTCCCCGACATCGGGTTCCTGTTCGGCGAAGAGAAAGGCGAAGACGATGACTGACACCACCACCGACCGGACCGAGCCCACCGACGACACCATCGACGAGGGCACCGACGACACCATCACCGACGAGACGACCACCGAGGAGGAGACGCCGAACACCGAAGCGGCGAAGTACCGGCGCCGGCTGCGGGAGACCGAGGCCGAACGGGACGCCCTCGCCGCCAACCTCGACGCCACCCGGCGCCAGGTGGTCGAGCGCCTGGTGGTCGACCACACCGGGCCCCGCCTCGGTGACCCGAAAGACCTGTGGCTGGCCGGCGTCGAGCTGGCCGAGCTGGTCGACGCCGAGACCGGCGCCGTCGACCCCGACAAGGTGGCCGCCGCTCAGGCTCGGGTACTCGCCGACCACCCCACGTGGCGGGTGCACCAGCTCGGCGACATCGGCCAGGGCGTCCGTGCAGGTCGACCGGGCCAACCCGGTCTCAGCGAGGTGCTCAGGGACCGGGCCCGGGGCCGGGCCGGGTAGCCGGCGTCCGTCCCGCGGTGGCGGGTACACTTGGCCTTCGAGCAGGTGCTCCGGGCCAGGTGTCCGCCCCCGCTCAGGTTGCGCCAGCGGCGCACCCGTCAGGCCCGGCGCCGACGGTTCCCCCGCCCCCGCAACCGTTAGGACTCCAACATGGCCTCCGGCTACACATCCGCCTCCGGCGGAGCAACACTCACCCGCGAGCAGGTCGAATCCATCCTCATCGAGCCGCTCAAGGCCCAGGCGGTCGTGCTCGCCGCCCGGCCCCGGCTGTTCTTCTCGAACGGCGGGGTTCCCCTCCGCATCCCCCGCCTCGACGCCTTCGACCTCACCGACCCCTGGCGGTCCGAGAACACGCTCATCAAAGAGGAGGACCCCGACTTCGGCGAGGTGGTGCTCCTGCCGTCGTCGCTGAAGTCGCTCAAGGTGCTGCACCGCATCTCCAACGAGCTGGCCCGCCACGCGGTGACCGACATCGCCAACACCCTCGGCACCGCCATGGTCTCCGAGGTGGCCCGAGCCTTCGACGCCGCCGCCCTGGTGGGCACCGGCGCGGCCAACACCGTCACCGGCCTCGCCAACTCCACCGGCGTGCAGACGACCGCCGGCGTGGGCACTCCCACCGTCGATGACCTGTACGACGCCGAGGGCAAGCTCATGGCCGCCAACGCCAACCCGGCCACCGCGGCGTGGTTCATGGCCCCCCGTGACCTCACCGCCCTGCGTAAGCAGCGAGAGGGCGCCGGGACCGGTGCCTACCTCCTGCAGCCCAGCCCCACCGAGGCCGGCCGCCTGACCCTCCTGGGCCACCCGGTCTACGTGACCACCGGCATCCCCACCAACGGCGGCGCCGGCACGGAGTCGAAAATCATCCTCGCCGACATGCAGCAGGTAGCCGTGGGCATCGACGCCGAGCCGACGTTCACCATCCTCGACCAGACCTACGGCGACTGGGACCAGGTGGCGCTCCGGGTCGTGGCCCGCATGGACATCGCCCCGCTCAACCCGGCCGGCGTGGTCGTGCTCACCGGGGTTACCCCGTGACCGAGCGCCGGCTGAAGGTGGCCGAGGGCACTCAGGTCAACATCGGCGGCAAGGTCTACGCCGCCGGCGAGCTGGTCGACCTCGAGCCCAGGACCGCCGCCTCCCTGGTGGCTCGGGGTGTGGTCGTGGTCGAGGTCGAGAAGGCGCCGGTGGCCAAGAAGGCGTCGCGGGCCAAGTAGGTCCCGCCGGTGCCCCGCGCCGACATGGTTTTGTGGATGCTGACAGGAGCGCTGATCACGTTGGTGGTCGCCATGGCCTACGTGGTCGTCATCGACTAGGAGGTCGTCGGCCCCGTTACCCTGTAGTCGGCCGCCCTGTCCTGGCTGTCCGCCGCAGTTCCAGGACGGGCGGCCCTCAGTAGTCGATTGAGCACGGCCGCCAGCAACCGGCCCGCCTATTCCTCATCGGGCGCTCCCAGGGACCGAACGACGTCGCCAGCGGCCTCGGTGTCCCACGCCGCGTAGATCGCCGTGGTGGACGGGAATGCGTGACCCATGAGCTCCTGCGTCAGCCGAAGGTCGCGGGTTCGCTGGTACACCGCCGAGCCAAACCAGTGCCGCAGCTGGTGGGCGGTCGCTCCGCCACCCATGAGGCGCAGGTACCTGCAGATCGTGTTCGACACGCTCTCGGCCACCAGCGGGCGGGTGCCGTCGCTGGTGAAGATGTAGCCCGAGCGTGGCAGACCGTAGGCACGCAGAGCGGCCTCTACCTGGGGGTTGAGGGGCAGCACCCGTTCACGCCCGCCCTTGCCGTGGCTGACGACGAGCAACGGCGGTCGCCGAGTCAGTAGGAGGTCGTCGACCTGCAGCAGCGCGATTTCGTGGCAGCGCAGACCCTGGTACGCCCCCAACATCAGCCACGCCCGCATACGCGGCGTCGCCTCGGCGAGTGCCCGCGCCAGGTCCCCGTCGTCGGCCGGACGAGGCAGGGCCCGCCCAGTGCGCGGACGACGGATGCGCCGGGTGGGCGACTGCGCCAGCAGCTCTTCGTCGACCGCCCAGTCGTAGAAGCTGGCGATGGTCGATATGTAGGTGTACCGGCTCTTCGGAGACAGGCGCCGGCCGTCGAGCCACGCCTCGATGTCCCGTTTTTCCGCGTCGAGCACGTCCTTCGGTTCGAGGGCGACGGCGAAGTAACGCAGGAGCCGGCTCGTCCCGGTGATCGTCTTTGGCGTGAAGCCGCTGCGCTCCTGGTGGTCCCGGTACTCCCCGAGCACGAGGGCTGACCGGCCCGTCGGCACCGCCACCGGCCCTCGCCGAGGCCGTGGCTGGTAGGCGAGCTTGACCCTCTCCGTCGGGTCGCGGGAGATGTAGCCCTGGTCCTTCATCCAGCGGCACCAGGTTTTGAGCGTCGCCAGGTTGGTGCGCCGGGTCCGGTCGGACACCGCCGACTGCGAATCGAGCCACGAGCGGATGTGGTCGTCCGTGAGCTTCGACGCTGCCGGGTCCCCGCTGGCATCGACAAACCGGCGGAGCACCGAGCGCATAGCCCCGGCGCTGTTGCTGGCGACTCGGCCCGATGACGTGGAGTCGTCGATGTACCGGGCGGCCAGTTCGGAGGAACTGGGGCCGCTCATTCGTCGTCGCCCGGCAAGAGGCTTAGGAACGGTGACGGTCCAGCGTTACCGCCGCGGACGATGTCGGCGATCACGCCCAGCAGGTAGGCGACCTGCGCTTCCAGCCGGTCTAGGCGCTCGCAGACGTCCTGACACGGCTCACGTACGGTATCCACCGTCAGCACCTCCA
>DATLHA010000141.1:0-25002 GCA_035540095.1 Acidimicrobiales bacterium
GACGGCGGCATCTCGCCCGACACCATCGCCGGCGCAGCGTCGGCCGGCGCCCGGGTGTTCATCGCCGGCAGCGCCCTGTACAAGCACGCCGGCGGGCTCACCGACGCCGTGTCCACGCTCCGACGCCTGGCCGAAGAGGCCCTGGCCGCTTGACTGAGGAAAGGGAGACTTCAATGCCCGACAAGCAGGTCAACCTCCAGAAGGCCTGGCGCAACGGTGGCGACGGACCCGGCCGGCCGATCATGCTGGCCATCGCCGGCGACAGCGCCGCCGGCAAGACGACGATCACCAAGGGCCTGGTCGATGCCCTGGGCGCCGACCGCATCACGTCGATCTGCGTCGACGACTACCACCGCTACGACCGGGTGGAGCGCAAGAACCTGCCGTTCACGCCCCTGCACCCGGACTGCAACTACGTCGAGATCATGGAGCAGCACCTCCAGCTTCTGGCCCTCGGCCACCCGATCCTGAAGCCCGTCTACAACCACAACGACGGCACTCTCGGCCGGCCCGTCCTCGTCGAGCCCCGTGAGTACGTGATCATCGAGGGGCTCCTGCCGCTGTACTCCAAGCTGACCCGGGCCTGCTTCGACGCCACCGTCTACCTCGACCCGCCGGAGCCGGTCCGCTACGACTGGAAGATCAAGCGCGACACCCAGAAACGGGGCTACACCGAGGAGCAGGTGCTCGCCGACCTGGAGAAGCGTGAACCGGAGTCGGCCCAGTTCATCCGGCCCCAGCGCTCCCAGGCCGACATCGTCATCCGCTTCGACAAGATCGAGGGTCGCCCCGACACGGACCCGCTATCGGCCACCATCCTGCTGCGACCGACCATTTCCCACCCCGACCTCGCCAACATCCTCACGGACGACCATCGCGAAGCCATGCACCTCAAGCTGACCCGGGACGAGGACGGCAAGCCCGTCGACGCCCTCCACATCCACTCCTACGCGCCCCGGGAGATCACCAAGGAGGTGGAGCACGAGATCTGGAAGGAGCTCGGCGTCGACGAGGAGGTGCCGGAGTCGCTGGGGACCATCGACGAGGGCAAGCGCAGCGAGCCCCTCGCCATCGCTCAGCTCATCCTGCTGTACCACATGTTCCAGGCCAGGAACGGCTACTGAGCGCCACGGGCGCGGGTGTCTGAAACGCCGGCCCGCGAGGGCCGGCGTTTCAGATCCCTCTCGGGAGGTGGCCGCTCCTGAGGAAGTGGCGGCGGACCTTCGGGTCCGACAGGCCGAACCGCTGCCAGCACCAGGCCACGACGACAAAGCCGGCCAGTTCCTTCAGCGACAAGATGGCCAGGCCGTGGTCGAGCGCCGGCAGGCGGCCGGTCAGGGGACCGCCGAAGGCGGGATACCAGAAGTGCTCGGTGCGGGCCCACATGGCATCGGCCACCAGGTGGGCGAACATGCCGATAGGCACGGCCAGGAGGCTGCGGCGCAGGTGGCGCCGGCCCCGGGTGGCCAGCATCACCGCCATGAGCACGGTCACCGCGGCCAGGAGGGTATGCGCCAGGCGTGCGCCGCCGAGCGGGGCGTCGATCAGGTCGGGCAGGAGGGCGCCCACGACCAACATCCGGTAGTCGAAGGCCGGGTCCCGGAAGACGAGCCAGACCAGTCCAAGGGCCACCCCCGCGGGCCAGAAGACCACGTCAGGGCCGGACGAGAATGCGCTCGCACTGGTCGCACCGGACGAGGGAGTCGGGCGGTTCCTTGCGGATGCGGTCGATCTCGGTGGCCGGCAGGGCGAGGTGGCAGCCGCCGCATCGGCCGTTGACCAGCGGCGCGGCAGCCACACCGCCCAGGTGGGACCGCAGCTGCTCGTAGAGGGCAGCGACGTCGGCGGGGATGACGGAGGCAGCTTCGGCCCGGGCGGCCAGGGTGGCGGACATCTCCCGGTCGACCCCGGCCTGCGCCTCCGCGATCGTGGCCCGCAGGCCGGCGCACTTGGCATCCAACCCGGCCCGGCGCTCCTTCAGCCGCTCCACCTGCTCCTCGAGGCCCTCCTGCGCTCCCATGGCCTCCAGCACCTCGTCCTCCAGGCCGGCCCGGCGCTCGCGCATGGCCTTGCCCTCGCTCTGCATGGCCGCCAGCTCACGGGGCACGGTGACGGCACCGGAATAGAGCTTGGCGTCGAGCTCGGTGAGCTTCGACTCCAGCAACGACAGCTCCCCTTCCAGCTTGCGCTGTGCCCGGGACGCCGCCGCCGCTTCGTTCTCCAGCTCGGCGAGCACCGCCTCCAGGCCCGACAGCTCGTCCTCGGCGGCCCGTAGCTCGGCCACCTCGGAGAGGGTGCGTCGGCGGTGGCGGAGGCGGTCGGCGGCGGTGTCGTGCTCCTGGACCCGCAACAGGTCGTGGAAGACCGTCAAGCGTACGGCTACCCGCGGTTGCGGCGTGTCGTCGGTGGGCTGTCGTCGTCATCATCGATGATGATGGGTGGCGTCGTAACCCTCGGTGTGGTGACGTCGGGGAAGGACGGGACGGTGATCACCGGCACCTGGGGGACGACCGGCGGCGGCACGGTGGCGGTGGGCCGGGGCACGGTGGCCACCGGGGCGTCGTTGCCGCTGCTTTGGTTGCCATTGAAGCCGTTGAAGCCGTTGAAGGCGCTGCTGGGCGGCTGGCGCTGGGACTGTGTCCCCGGTAGCTCGCCGTCGACCTGGAGGAACCTCGGCGCCCGTTGGTTCGGCACCCGGTCCGGGGCGGCGAAGTCGATCACCTGTTGGCCGGCGAGGAACTGGCGCATGAAGGCGCCGTAGATCTGGGCCGGATACGTGCCGCCGTAGACGATCGGATACGGCCCGACGTTCCGCATGGGTGTGCCGTAACCGGCCGGCGCGCCCATCCAGACCGCGCTGGCCAGCCTGGGCGTGACGCCCACGAACCAGGCGTCGGCCTCGTTGTCGGTCGATCCGGTCTTGCCGGCGACCTGCCAGCGGGGCACCTGCGCCGCCGTGCCGGTGCCCCGGGAGACCACCTGGGTGAGTATCTGCAGGGCGGTGCGGGCGTTCTGCACCGATACGGCCCGCTCGCCCTTGGTCGTGCTCTTGTACAGCACGTTGCCGTCGCGGTCCTCGATGCGATCGATGAAGTAGGGCTCGTGATACTCACCGTCGTTGGCCAGGGTGGCGTAGGCGGTGGCCATCTCCAGGGGCGTCACGTCGACCGAGCCGAGGGTCAGAGAGAGGAAGGGCTGCAGGTCGGCGTTCTTGATGCCCATACGCCGTGAGACCTCGACGACCTTCTCCGGGGTGACCAGCTTGATGAGCCGGGCGTAGGCGCAGTTGACGGAGCTGACGGTGGCGTCGGTGAGGGTGAGGACCCCGCCGGCCTGGCCTTCGACGTTCTTCGGGTCCCACTTCCCCTCGACGCTCTTGGGATCCGGGATGACGCAGGGGGCCGAGCCGAGGATGGTGTCGCCCGGGATGTGGCCCGCCTCCAGCGCGGCCATGAGGGTGAGCATCTTGAACGACGACCCGGTCTGTCGGCCCCGGCCGGTGATCATGTCGATCTTGTGGTCGGCGAAGTCGAGCCCGCTCACTGCCGCCCGGACCGCCCCGCTCGCCGGCTCCACCGAGACCAGAGCGGCGTTGAACTCTCCCCTCTCGGCCGGCAGCGTGTCGGTGATCGACTGCTCGGCCATGGCCTGCACCCCGGGGACCAGGGTGGTGGTGATGTTGAGGCCACCCCGGAACACCAGCCGGTTGCGCTCCGAGTCGGTACCACCCAGGTACTTGGGGTCGTTGAGCAACTGGTCCACGACGTGGCGGGTGAAGTAGTTCTTGCTGTCGAAGTCCTCCTGGGGCACCGGCTGGGGCAGCGGCTCTGCCTTTAGCTCGACGACCTGCTCGGGCGTGATGTGGTTCAGCCTGGCCATGCGGTCGATGATCACGTCGCGCCGGCCCCGGGCGTCTTCGGGGTTGTTGTACGGGTCGGCGTACACCGGGTTGCGGATGAGCCCGGCGAGGAGGATGGCTTGGCCCAGGGTGAGCTTGTCGACGTCGGTCTGGTAGTACCGCTCGGCGGCGGCCTGCAGCCCGTAGGCGCCGTTGCCGAAGTAGACGGTGTTCAGGTAACGCTCGAGGATCTGCTCCTTGGACATCTGCCGCTCGAGGCGAATGGCCAGCGAGGCCTCCTGGAGCTTCCGGTTCAGGTCCTGCTTGGGGTTCAGCAGGGCAGTCTTGACCAGCTGCTGGGTGATGGTGGACCCGCCCTCGGAGATCTCCCCCGCCTCCAGGTTCGAGACGAGGGCCCGCATCATGGAGCGCAGGTCGAGGGGGCCGTGCTCGAAGTAGCGCTCGTCCTCGGCGTCGAGCACGGCGGTGACGACGTGCTGCGGCACCTTGTCGAGGCTCACGGGCACCCGGTCCTCCTCCCCGTGGAGGTACTGGAGCAGCGTGCCGTCGGCGGCGTAGAGGACCGATCGTTGGGCGAGGGGCGCCAACTCGATCTTGGCGACGTCGGAGCCGGCCTCGCCGGCGGTGAAGAAGGCCTTGGCCTGGTTGAACAGCAGGGCCCCCAGGAGGGCCAGGACCGCCCCGGCAACACCCACGGTGACCGCCAATTGGACGATGACCCGCGAGCCCTTGCCGGCGGCCCGCGCCGCGGTGCGGCCTAGGTGGCTGGATTCGGGCACGAACACGCCCGAACGCTACTTCGCCGGGGCGGGCCGGGGCGCGCGCCGACCGGGCCGCAGCTCCGCTAGCCCCACTCCTCGCCGAGCATCGCTTCCAGCCGCTCCTTGCGGCGGGGCTTCTCGGTCTTGGGCGTCTGCTTCGCCCGGCAGCGGCCGGACAGGCCGTGCAGCCAGAGCGTGGTCTTGGCGTCGTCGTCGGGCTCGCCGACCACTCGGGCGTAGCACTCCGGGCATCGGTATACCTTGCGCGAGACCGCCCTACTGCTGGCCATGCCCACTCCGGCTGGTCGGACGGTGCAAGAAGCGCTGCGTTCTCATGTTCGTACGCTGTCCAGAATACGCCCACCCCCGTTGTTATCGGGGGCGACGACGCTACGATTGTGCTGGCTAGAGTCCAGGCACATCGTTGGACCCGACCGGTGACAGGCCGGCGTCGTGGAGAAGGAGCAGAAGCGAATGACCAAGCTGCAAGACATCATCTCGAGAGGCACCTGTGCGCTGTGCGGCAAGGGCGTCCACATCGACAACCACGAAGGCCGGGTCGCCTGCGACGGCTGCAACATGGCCACCGACAACTGCACCTGCCCCCCGCGCTAAGTGAAGCTCGCCTCTCGAGGCGGTTCCTCCGAACGGGCGGCGGAACGAGCGGTGGTCCGCTAGCCACGCGCCATGGGCGTCTTCCTGCTCCTCGCGCTCATCTGGGTGGTGGTGCTGGTGCCGCCGGCGTTGCGCTCGCACGCGGCGCGTCAGGAAGCGTTCCTCGCCAGCATGGGATCGGGATCGGGGCCCTCCCTCGACGAGCCGCTCCATCCGTCGGTCATCCGCTCTCTGCGCGTCCAGTGCCGCCGGCGCATCGCCGGCGGCCTGCTCATCGCCATGGGGGCGACGCTCCTTGTCGGGTTGCTCCCCACCTTCCGCACCCTCCTCATCGTCCACCTGTTCCTGTTGGACTCCTTCATCGCCTACATCGCCCTCCTCGCCCACCGGGCGAACCAGGCTGTCCGAGCGCCGGCGCCGGCTGGGACAGTGGCGCCCAACCCCGAGCCGGTGCGCCGGGGCTGGGGGGCCCGCGGACGGGTGCCGGCGCCGGCGGGCCTCCCGGAGCTGGCGCCCCTCACCTAGCCCCGGAAGTGGGGGTTGTGGATGAAGCCGACGATCATCCCCAGGGGGTTGGTCACGCTCCCGGTGATGATGCCGCCGCCGACGTCGACCACCGGCGCGTGCGGCGTGGCGCCGTCGGCCAGGGCGGCGTCGACGGCGCCAGCCACGTCAGCGGTCCCCCAATAGCAGAGAGCGCCGTCGGCCGGGTTGCCGTCCGGTAGCAGCCCGAGCTCGTAGCCGGCGACCTCGAAGCCCACGTAGAACGGCTCGTCGAAGTAGGGCTCCATGCCGAGGAGGCCGGTCCACCATGCCTTGGCTGCAACAAGGTCGGGGGACGGGTAGATGACGGTCCTCAGTCCCTGCAGTGTGATCGCCATCCCCCGAGCCTGCCACCTCGGGCCCGGCAACCGTCAGAACATGCCGTTGTCGTTCGCCGAGGTTTCGGGGATGACCTGCAGGACGTCCCAGTGCTCCACGATCTTGTCCCCGTCGAAGCGGAAGATGTCGATGCCGGCGTAGTCCTTGTCCCCGGGCCAGTGCTGGTAGCAGTGCAGGACGGCCAGGTCGCCCTCGGCGACCGCCCGCCTGAACTCGACCCGCTTGCCGGGATAGTCGCGGGCCATGCGCTCGAAGTAGTCGACGAACGCCTGCTTTCCGTCGGCGACGTGGGGGTTGTGCTGGATGTAATGGTCTCCGGCGTACCGCTCGACGGCCTCCGCCGGTCGGTTCTGATTGAACATCAGGTCGTAGAAGGCCATCGCCGCCCTCTTGTTCTCCTCCGGGCTCGCCATGGGGGCTGTTTACCCCGGCGGGCCGGCGATCAGCGTGACGTGGACATCTCTAGACGCTTGACAACGGACTGGACGTCCAAGCGGACGACGGAAAGAGATGGTCGTTGGCGGTGCGCCCGCCGCGTCGGTTCACGACCCCTCCGCGGTCACGCGTCGTGGAGACAGCCGGCCCGCTCCCGTGGTCGGGCCAGCTCGATCCCGGTGCCGTTCACATCGATGCGCACGACGTCCTCCTCAGCGCTGCACGGCCGCCAGGAGGGCGGCACGGTCGGGTCCCGGCAGCACGTACTGCGGCGCGTCTGCGCCGCCCTCGACGACCCGGTCGTACATCCCGGGCACGGCGAGGATCTCCTCGGGGGTCGCCTGCAGCGCCGAGATGGCCAGGAAGGCCCGGAGCACGGCCGGATCGCTCGGCGCCGCCGCCATCATCGCCTTGGTGATCGACCACGTGGGGTCGTCCGGGCTGTAGCGCTGGCCGGCGGCGTCCGACTCCAGCTCCGCGAGGCGATGCCTGTCGAAGGCAAGGGTGGCGCGGTAGATCGGCTCCAACTCGGCGCCGGTAACCTCGTCGAAGCGCCGCACGAGCTTCGCCGGCTGCTCGACCCCCACGTCCCGCAGGACGTCGCGGAGGGCAAGCGCGTGCAGCAGCCCGATGCTCGTGCCCCGCCCGAGCGAGGGGTTCGTGCACGCCCAGGCGTCCCCCACGGCGACAAGGCCCGTGACCACCGGCTCTCCGTCGACGACGTAGCGCCGCAAGCGGTCCTCGATCGACGCCATGGTCACGACTCCCGGGTGGAGCGCCTCGCCGTCGCCCCAGTGCGCGGCGAGCGGGAAACGGCCGAGCGCCCGTGTCCAGGTGTCGACGTCGCGCAGCGCCCGAAGCGGCCGGTCCCGCCCGCTCGCCACGAGCACCACCGCCCACGTGCCGTTGTCGGCGGGCAGCGTCAGCACCGACAGCGAGCTGTAGTGCTGGAGGAGCGCGGCGTACGCCGGCGGGATGGTGCCGTCGCCTGACCGGAACGTGCGCTGGTAATAGACGAAGCCGCAGTCCTCCCGTTCCTCGTAGGGCCGGCGGGAGCCGACGGCCTCCAACCAGGCCGGTACGGTCGAGCGGCGGCCGGCGGTGTCGATGACGAGGTCGGCGGGCACCGCCCCGCCTCCCTCGGTCAGCACGCCCGTCACGTGGGGCGGGCGCCCCGACGGCGACGGTCCAGTACGCAGCCCCGTCACCGTCACGCCCCGGCGGACGGTGATGCCCGGTGTGCGATCGGCGACGGCGGCCAGCGCCATCTCGAGGACGGGCCGCCGGCCGGTCACCGTCCGGAGGCGCTCGTCGCCCGCCGCAGGGCCGCGGGTCAGCGCCTCGGGCAGCATGCCCACGAGGTCGAGGTCGAGCCCCCCCAGCCCCCGCAGCTCGTCGAGCACCGCCGGCAGGACGGCCCCGATCTCGGTCGCCCACCGGGGGACCATGAAGTGGGCCATGCGGAACTGGTTGACACCCCGCCGCTCCCAGCTGTCCCACGCCTCGTGTGCCCCGCCCGCCGGCCCCGACGGGTCACGCTCGACGACGGTGACCTCGTGACCGTCCTGGGCCAGCAGCATGGCGGTCGTCAGCCCGTTCATCCCGGCTCCCAGCACGAGCACCTCTGCCATGTCCCCTCCTTGATCGATGAGGGGATCGTCAGGGAGCCGGCTGTTCACCTACCAGGCCACGTGCTGCTCACCTTCTGCTCAATCGAGGTCCACCTCGCCGATCTCGACCGCCCACAGCACGTCGACCACCCGGTCGAGCGCCCGCGCCAGTCTTCGCCGGTAGGTGCTGAAGGCCATGTCGAGCACCTCGGCGGCCGCCTCCTGGCTGGGCGCGGGGCGCACGAAGGTCCGGTCGAGCACCCGTCGCAGCTCGTCGCCGTCGCCGCCGTCTCCGACGCGGTCGACGGCGACCCGGAGCTGCTGCTGCAGCCGCACGACGCGCTCATCCGGTGGGCCGGAGGCGAGCCGGGTCCCCATGAGCGGGCTTCGTCTCAGCTCTGGGGGCCGGTGAAGGGCCCGGAGCGCCTCCCGCACCGCACGGTCGAAGGCGTCGCGGGCCAGCGGCGGTGGCCGGGTCCGGTCGACGGGGAGCGGCCCGGAATCACCCGTGAGCTCGCGTTCGGCCATCACTTCGAGCCAGACGTCTCGGCCGGCCCGCCTCCAGTCCATCCCGAACGCCACCTGCCTCCGGCCGTCGACCTCGATGTCGAGGCGGTGGTCGAGGGCGAGGTAGGAGAAGACCGGCTCCCAGAACTCGGGGTCGACGGTGACGATCCACGACCAGGCGTTCGGCCGCGTCAGCCAGGTGATGCACGACGAGGTCGAGCCGGCGAGCACGGCGAGCGGCCCCCGCTGAAAGCCGTCGCGCCCGCCGAAGAACCGCCCCAGCGACCACCGCTCGCCGGCTCGCAGCGGTGCCAGCCGGGCCATCTCGTCGTTCAGGGCGCGCACGACCGGGTCGTCGTTCTCCAGCGCCGGTGCGGCCGGGAGGATGAGTTCGACGGCGAAGGCGGCGACGTCGCCGTCGCGCCGGACGACCACGAGGCTCTCGGGCTGGACCTCGAGCCACGCCTCGGCGAGCCGAGCCGCCCGGGGTCCCTCCTCTGCGGCGAGGATCCCGGCGACCGCCGTGTGGTCCTTGAGCGACCCAGCCGTCACGCTGACCCCTTCACCATCGCGGAGCGACCACAGCCCCTGCCCCACGGGTGTGGCTCGGTGCAGCCAGAGCAGCTGCATGGCGTGGTGGATCCGCTCGGCCCCCGACGCCTCCACCAGCAGCCGGTTGGCGTGACGGTTGACGAGGCGTTGCATCCGACGTCGGCCCTGCGGCGACCGCCGCTCGAGCTCGGCCTCGAGCAACTGTCTCGTGAGCTCGTGGGGGTACAACCCCCGGGGAGACCGGACGATGAACGGCCGCGAGGCGAGCCACGACCACACCTCGCCCGCCCGCTCGCCAATCGCCTCCTCCAGCAGGTCGCGCGTCAGCAGCCAGGCGTGCACGCATGCCTCGAGCCCGCGCTCATGGTCGGCATCGGGTGCCTCGCCCACAACTATGGGAAGAAGGGCGGAGACGACGTCCGGCGCCTTCGCGAGGTGGTCGGGCACCGGGCCGCGAGCCGCGGCGTCGGCGAGGAGGGCCAGCGCCAGCGGGTGCCCAGCGCCCACCTCGACGAGGCGGCGACGTCGGTCGGCGGGGACGCCGGCCCGGGCCAGCAGCTCGTCGGCGTCGTCGTCCTCGAGCATGTCGAGCCGGTGGACGGCGAGCAGCGAACGCCACCCGAGATCGCTGCGCCACGCCATGCGCGGCGGCTCCCGGCCGGCCAGGACGGCGACGGCGTCGACGGGAAGCGACGGCAGGAGGACCTCGCGGAACCATCCGTCGAGGCCGGTCAGTGCCTCGTAGCCGTCGACGAGGAGGGCGACCGGAGGGCGGCCACCGGCGGCCACCGCGGCGGCGAGTGCCTCGTGGTCGACGTTCTCCGCCGTGCCGTCCACATGGACGACCCGCCGCCCCTCCTCCTCGGCCCGCAGGCGCAGCTGCTCGAGCAACGCCGTCTTGCCGACACCGCCCGGACCGTGGAGGAACAGAGCACGGTGGAGCCCCGTCGCACGCAGGGCGGACTCGAAGCTCGCGATCTCCTCTCTTCGCCCGACGAAGGACCGCCGTCGCGCATCATCCAGCAGTCCTCCCAGATTCTGCACCACGGGCCACAGTGTCGCGCCCGTGCCTGCGCCGCGCGCCGCGCGTCGACGCAGATGATGTGCTCCACGCCTCACCTCGGCGTGACCGGTGGGACCGGCGGAGTAGGGGACGCGACCGCCGGAGCGACGGCTCGGGCTCACCTTGGGGCGGCATTGCCGGTTGACCGGGCACCCTCGCCCGCCGCCGTAGCTGGTGGGAGCACGCTGGGACGACGCTCAACAGCATCGGGAGCGTGCCTTACGGCAGGCGGACGACATCCCATATCGCGTCGAGCGGGCCGAGGTCCGGTCGTGCCACGCGGCGATGCTGCTCGAACGTGCCGGGCCGGGCGACCTCGGTCGCCATCGAGCACGTCCCTGGAGTTGGAGGCCGCTCGAGGCGCGGGCGCACGGTCAGGTGGCGACTGCGATGTTGGCGTGCATGGGCACGACGACGGTGTCGCCGTCGCGGTGGTCTGCGACGATCTGGCCGGTGTCGCCGGCGATGGCCTGGAGGTAGGCGGCGAAGGCGGCTCGGTCCTCGGCGAACTGAGGAATGACGGCGGCGTAGGCGAACTCCATGCGTTCAACGAAGTGGTCGGCGTCGGCGAAGCGGGCCTCGATGGAGACGTCGTGGACGACGACGTCGGTGAAGCCGGCGTCGCGAAGGAGTGCGGCGAGCTCGTCGGGATCGCCCAGGGAGAAGGGGGCTTCGAGCTCGGCGCGGCTGACCTCGACGCCGAGGGCGGCGAGGTGGGGTTCTTCGGCGTCAGCCAGCGCGGCGTAGAGGGGGTGGTGGTCCAGTCCCCGCCAGGTGGCGACCACGGCCCGGCCGCCGTCGCGAAGCACGCGGCGCATCTCGCGGGCACCGGCGGCCCGGTCGGGGAAGAACTGGAGCCCCTGCTGGCAGTACACGGCGTCGAAGGTGGCACGGGGCAGGTCGAGGGCGGTCCCGTCACCCTGGCGGTACTCGACGGGCGCCCCGCTGGCGGCCAGCGTCCGGGCCACGTCGAGCATGGCCGGGTTGACGTCGACACCGGTGATCCGGCCGTTCGCGCCTGCGGTCCCGGCGAGGCGGCGGGCGAGGATACCGGTCCCGCAGGCGACTTCGAGGACCCGGTCGCCGGTGCGGGGTGGGGCTACGGCGAGCACCTGCACGGCCAGGGGCTCGAAGATCGCCGGCCCGAAGTACTCCTGATAGGCGCGCGCCGGCGTGTCGGGCGCGTCGGTGTCGTTACTCATCGCTCGGCAGCTTCCCGCGGGAGGCGCAGCATCGGCCACAGCGGCGGCGAGCCCGCGGCGCGGAGCTCGCCGAGGACATTGAAGCCATGCCGCTCGTACAGGGCCCGGTTCCTGGGGGTGCTGGCCTCGAGGTAGGCAGGAAGCCCGTCCGTGTCGGCTCGAGTGAGCCCGGCGGCGAGGAGACGGCTGCCGATGCCTCGCCCCTGGGCCCGCGGGTCGACGCCGACAAACGGCAGGTACCACACGGGGTCGGGTGGGTGGTGCGCGACCACCTGCTCGAGCAGCCCCATGACGGCGTCGCTGCGGTGCGGGTCGATCGACTCCTCGAACAGCGCGCCGAGTGCCACGTCGTCGAGGACGGCGTCGGGAGCGACCCACAGGGCCACGCCGCTGCGGTCGGCGCTCACCTCGGCCGTGCCGGCGGCGAAGGCGTCGCCGCCGAGGAGCTCCACGAGCCGGGGGAAGAACCGGAGGTAGCGGTCGGGGTCCGGGTAAAGCCAACGGATCAGCGGGTCGGTGCCGAAGGCGGTCACCAACGCCGCCACCGCACCGTCACGGTCGACGGCGGTCTGCGTCATGGTCAGGGTGTTCGTCATGGGTGCCACGTTGACGCAACGGCGCCGCTGGCGCATCGGTGCCACCACCCATTCGACTACGTAACTGCGTCGGTCCCGAGGATGTGGCGGACCGCGGCGGCCCGGGCGGACCGGCCGTGCAGCCCGAGCTTCTGGTACGCGGTGGCCAGGTGGCGCTCGACGGTGCGGACGCTGAGCACCAGCGCCTCGGCGATCTCCTCGTTCGACCGGCCGTCGGCGACGAGCCGCAGCACCTCGACCTCCCGAGCCGACAGGCCGTCGGGTCGGGGCATCGGAGCTTCCCGGGGCCACGGCGCGCCCAGCAACCCCAGTTCCCGGCGGGCAGCGTCGCGCTCGGCGGCGGCGCCGTCGAGGTCACCGAACCCGAAGAGCGCCCGGGCGAACAGGCGCCGCGCCTGCGCGGTCTCGTACCGGGCGTCGATGCGCTGCCAGCCGTGGACCGCGTCACGGAGGAGGACGAATGCGGTGGCAGCGTCGTCGTTCGCGAGCGCCACCGCCCCGCCTGCGGTGGCCGCGACGGCGCGCATGCCGGCCGTGGGGTACCTCGCCGCCAGCGAGGTGAGCTCGTCTGCTGCGTCGCAGGCGCGAGCCGGCTCTCCGAGGCCAAGAAAGATCTCGACGGCGGCCGGCAGGATCGGGGCCCGGGCGAGGGAATCGGTGCCCGCCGCGGTCAAGGCGCGAGTCACCATCGCGGCGGCCGACGCCGGTCGGCCCTGGGCGAGGCAGAGCAGCGCCAGGCCGGGCTGGGGGTCGCGGCCGAGCCGGTGGGCGTCGGCGTACGCGGCCTCCGCTCCGGCTAGGTTGCCTCGCCTGCGGGCCAGCTCGCCGAGCTGGTAGTGCGCCTCGCCGACCATGGTCACGTGGAAGCCCGCCAGCTCGTCGCACACCCGGCGGACCTCGGTCTCGGCGCTGGCCCAATCGCCGCGAAGCACCAGGACCTGGGCCCGGTGCACCCGGCAGATCCCCATGAACGGCCCGGCACCAGGCATGGCCTCGCACCAGCGGGCGGTGACGGTGGTCCACTCGCCAGCGCGGTGCCAGTCGGCCAGCTCCCAGCACGTGCGCATGAGGTTGCAGTAGATGTTGCCCGCCCACGCCGGGTCGAGGTCGTCGGAGACCGCGGCGACCATCGCCTCATCGAGCAGCGCCATTCCGGCGTCGACCTCGCCTCGCTTGACCCGGGCCCTGCCTTCCAGCAGCACGCCGAGCGCGATCAGGCACACGTCCCCGAAGCGCCGCCCGATGTCGAGCACCTCCCCGGCCATCGTCAGCGCCGTGTCGAGGTCCTGGGCGGTGCAGGCCTCCTCGCCGTCGCAGTACAGGAGGTAGCCGCGCTCGGCGCAGTCCCCCTCCTGGTCGAGGAGACGCACGCCCCGGCTGAACCAGCCGCTCGCCTGGGCCTCCTCGCCGCGCAGAGCGAACGTGTATCCGGTGTCGAGCGCGACGAGCGCCGCCGTGCGCCGCCGCCCCTCCGCCAACAGGACCCGATGGGCTTCGGCCAGCGCGGGAAGCGCCCGGTCCAGCTGCCCGAGCCACCAGTAGGTGTTCGCCAAGGCGTAGAGGTCGTCGCCGCTCAACCCCTCCTCGGCCCGAGCGAGCTCCAACCCGTTGCGAGCGACGAGCCAATCTCGCCGCGCATATGCGCTCCTACCAGCCTCGAGCTGACCTCCCATCAGCCCAAAGTACTGCGATCTGATCGAGTTCCACCCGCCACGTGGTCAGGTTTCCGGGGTCAGCCGCGGACGTGCTCTTCGTGCTGCCCGGTCGGCTTCGTCGTGACACGGAGCGTTTCGCCCGAACGGATCGGGAGGGTTCTCCTCCGAGCGCTGGCCCACGGGCTGGGGGGTCCGGGACCGGTCGGACGACGTCCGGCTCCCGCTCAAGGCGAGCCGTAGAGGTCTCGCTGCCAGAGCCACTCGGCGACGCGCTCGACGGCTTGGCCGAGGTGGCGGCGGTAGGTGGTCGGAGGCAGGTCGAGCAGCTCCATGGCCGCTTCCTGGGTGGGGGCCGGACGCAGGTAGGTGCGATCCAGCACCCGATGCAGCTTCTCGTCGCGCGGGTGTGAGCGCAGCGCGTCCGCAGCGTGATGGAGCGCTTCCCGCAGCACGTCGCCCGGGTCGCCGCTGCCGCTGCTGTCCCCGCCGGTCACGACCCGGGACCGCACGAGCGGGTTCTGCGCGAGCCGCTCGGGCCGATGCAGGTCGCGGAGCGCGGCCCGCACGGCGGCGGCGAACTCCGGTTGGGAGAGCGCGACCCTCGACGGGTCGAGCACGCCCGATCGCGGCGGCGGCGCTTCGTCGCTGACCTCCTGGCGACCGGTGGCGTCGAGCCACGACGCCACGTCCATGACGCGCCAGTCATGGCCGAAGGCCCCGTAGCGCCGCCCACCGACCTCGTAGTCCGCCTCGGGCATTCGGTCGAAGAAGATGTACGAGAACAGCTGCTCGACGGTTTCCGGCCTCTCGAACGCGATGACGAAGTCCCAGGCCATCGACGCGGTCGTGATGATGTGCTGCGAGTGCCAGACCGACACGGTGTTGAGGGTGTAGGACGGCACGGCCTGGTAGCTCTCGCGGTCGACGAAGAACCGGGCCACGGTGAAGGCCTCGTGCTCCCGGGGCGGGCGCTCGCGATGGGCGTACCACCACGCCGCGGCCGTTCCCGGATCGGCCTCGATGTCGGCGACGGCGGCCCGGTCGAGCCGCAGCATCCCGGCGGCGCTGAGCGAATCGCCCTGCCCGTCGCGGACCACGATGAAACCTTCGGGCTGGAGCGAGATCCACCGCTCGGCCAGCCCTGCCTGCTCGGATCCCTGGAATCGCTCGATCAGGGCCAGCACCTCGGGCACGTCGGCAGACCTCAGCGGATCGGCGTGGGTGCTCCCCAGCGTCGACCAGTTCAGGAAGCTGCTCATCACGGGGTTCGAGCGGTGCAGGAAGGCGAGATCGACCGCGGCCCGTTGCTGGACGGCGCCCTCGGATCGGCGCACGCGGTCGAGGATGTGGGCGCGGGCGCGGTGATGCAGCGTTTCGAAAGCGGTGCGGTCACGCCAACGGAGGTCGGCGTCGAGCACCTCCCGGGCGAGGTCGTGGGGGAAGACGCCGAACGCGTCCTGCTCGACGAAGGACAACGACCGTAGCCACTCGAGCAGCTCGGGGGCGCGCCCGCCGTCGAGGGCAGCAGCGAGGACGCCCTCATCGGTGTAGCGCACTCTGCTGGCGACGCCGAGCGCGGCGCGGTGCTGCTCGCTCGGCGCTCCGCCCAGGAACGAGCGCAAGAGCGTCGACACGATGTCGGGAGCATCGTGGAGCTCAGGGGCAGTGCTGGACTCCACACCGGTGCCACCTTGGGCCAGAACGGCCACGTAGAGGGACATGGCCAGCGGATGTCCATAGGTCAGGCCCAGCACCCGTTTGCGTACGCGCTCGTCGAGGCCCTCGATCGCCAGGTACTCGAGGCTCTCGTCCGGGCGCAGGTTGCGCAGCGAGATGACCCGGAGCAGCTCGTGCCACCCCGGGTCGGCTCGCCAGGCCGGCGCCGGCGGTTGCCGGCCGGCGATGACCACGGTCACTGCGACGGAGAGCTCCGGCAGGAAGGTCTCGCGGAGCCATCCATCGAGATGGGAGGCCTGCTCGTAGGTGTCGATGAGCAAGACCCGCCTGCCCTCGGCGCTGCCGCCCGCCAGCGCGCCGGCGGCCACCCCGAGCGCCTCCGCAGCAGCAGCCGTGAAGGCCGCCGGTGACGGGTCGACGGCGCGCATGTCGACCTGTCCCGCGGGGATGCCGAGCTCGTCGGCCAAGCGGGCGAAGGCGCTGAGCAGCGCGGTCTTGCCGACCCCGCCGGGGCCGTGGATGAACAGCACGGCGAAGGCCGGTTCAGGCGCGACCAGCGCCGAGCGGAAGAGCTCGAGCTCGCCGCTCCGCCCGACGAAGCGCTGCCCCCGAGCCCTGGAGAGGCGGTCTCCGATGCGGGTCATCCTGGTCCAGACTGCCACGGCCCGGCGGGGCGTTCCTGGGGTCAGCGGCGGGTCACGGTCGAGCGTCGTGGGACCTAGGCGGCCCTCCGCGAGCGGGGGTGGCCGGGGTGCGGACGAAGTCCGCGATCAGCGCAGCCACCCGGTCCGGGTCGGCGACCATCGGCCAGTGACCGCCACCGTCGAGCATCTCGATCCGAGCGCTCGGGAACGCGGTGCGCTGGCGCTCGGCCAGCTCCTCAGGCAGGTATGCGTCACCTCGGCCCCAGATCACCAGCGCCGGCTTGTCGAGCGCACAGAGGGCTGCTGCCAGCTCGGCGCCGAGCGCAGCCGGATCGTCCACCGAGCGGTAGAGGCGCCGCACGGCGCGCTTGTGCCCGCGGTCCATCGTCGCCAGCACGCGGTCGAAGAACTCACGCGGGAGCGGCCGGGGCTCGTTGTGGTTGACGACCCGGCGGAGGGCCCAGCCGGGTGTCGTGGCCATGAACAGCTCTCCGATGACCGGTGCTCGCCAGATCCTCGCCAGGGTGTGCCAGCGGTAGCCGATCATCACCCCGGTGTTGACGAGGACGACGCTGGCCAGGCGGTCCGGGTACCGCGTCGCCCACCGGAGCCCCCAGGGTCCACCGAAGTCGTGTAGCACCAGGTGGGCGCGCTCGACGTCGAGCGCCTGCATGGTGTCGTCCAGCTGCTGGGCATAGCCGTCGACGGTGTAGTCGAAACCGGCCGGTCGGCCGGCTGCGCCGTAGCCCGGGTGGTCCCAGGCGAGGGCCCGAGCGTGCTCACCGATCGCGCTCAGCATCGGCGCCCAGTCCTCCTTCGGGCCTGGGTTCCCGTGGACGAAGACCACGGCCTCGGTCGAACGGGGGCCGGTCTCGAGGATCGGGGTGCGGATGCCGTTGACGTGCAGGATGTGATGGTCGAGCGGGCTCACGAGGCCTCCTTGGACAGGACACGATCGGTCGTCCGATCGGGGATCGGGATCTCGCGGGGCGCGGGCCATGGCCCTTCCGAAGCACGCGCCAGGCGACGCGGGGAGCCAGCAGCCGCTGCGGCGGGTCGACCAGCCCGGTGACGCGGATGAACGTTCCCGCGACCGTGGCGTCGCGGGCGGCGGCGGCCTGGGCCCGGGCCGCGTAGCGGTTCAGCATGCGGGTCCGGCGGGTGCGCTCGCCCTCGACCTGGGGGTAGCTCAGGTCGGCGCCCAGGGCCATATCCCAGGCGACGTCCACGACCTTGGCGATCCGGGCGAAGTACTGACGGGGTGAGGGCGGCCGACCCCGCTCGAGGAGCCGCTGGAGCACCTGGGCCTCGAGCGCCGCCACGGTCATTCCCTGCCCGTAGATCGGGTTGAAGCTGGCGACGGCGTCGCCCATCACCAGCAACCCGTCCGGGAACGAGCGGAGCGCCTCGTAGCGACGGCGCAGGCTGGCCGGGTACTTGAAGGCCACGGGATCGCTGAGGGCGTGGCCCTGCTCGGTGGCATCGGCGATGTCCGGGGCGGCGAGCGACCGTGCGAAGGCGGCGAACCCGCGGTCGTCGGTGGGCGGGTGCTCGCCGAGCAGGCCGGACAACGTCACCAGCCACCGGTCGCCCTCCACGGCAAACATGACGCCGCCACGCAGGTTCTGGACGGTCGCGTCGATCATCACAGCCCGGTCGTCGCCGAGCGTCCCGGGGGGGACGCGGAACAGGCGGCTGGCGTACCCGAGCCCCAGGCGGGTGCCGTCCTCGGGCGGCGGACCGAACCCCAGGTCGGAGAGGCGAGCCGGCGTCCGCGACCCGCGACCGGAGCAGTCGACCACGAGGTCCGCGGCGAGGACCTCTTCGGCGCTCCCGTCGAGGCGACGCAGCAGCCGGACGCCGTCCACCGTCCCGTCGTGGGCCGTGAGCCCGAGCACGTCGCAGCGGTCGGTGATGTCGATGTTCGGGATGGCGCTCGTCCGGGCTCGCACCCGCGACTCGATGAACGGTCGGGTGGCGAACAGGCCCTCCACGCCGAGCCATGGCCGGCGGAACCGGTGGCCTCCCAAGTGCCAGCGGAGCTGCCCGAGCCCGTCGCCCGTGGCCGCGCCGCCCGCGACGAGCTCGGCGGTGAGCCCCGGGAACAGCTCGTCGAGCGCCGCCTGCCCACCGGGAAGCAGGGCGTGGGCGTGCGCGCCCTGCGGTACTCCCCTTCGGCGCGCATTGTCATCGCCGAGCTGATCGCGGTCCAGCACCGTGACGTGTTCGTACGCATCGGCGAGCACCCGGGCGGCCAACAGACCGGCCATGCTCGCCCCCACCACCACCGCTCGCCCACCGACTCGTCCCATCTCGGGCTCCTCTCCCTCGGGTCCCGACCACCGTCCGACACCGAGGTGCCCACCCACCAGACCGGAACCCGCCCACCTTTCATCCACTCAGGGACGGGTCTCCGGGTGGACGTGCCAAAGTGGCAACAACTGCGGCTCCTGACCCGTGTGGAACGGCTCGCGAAGATGAGGGCGAAGGGGCATTCGCCGGCGACCAGACCGTGCCATCTGGCCGGAAAGCCGGCCGGCGCCGTTGCCCTGGTCACGTTGCGTCCAAAGGTCCGGTACGCCGGCCCGGTGGCCCTCCTCGACGAGCTGTACGTCGTGCCCAACCGGCGCGGGCGGGGCATCGGGACGGCGGTGGTCGGGTCTTGGCGAACGCATCGCCGCGGGACTCGACACCCATGTGGCGCGAAACTCCCCCGGCCTGGGCGAGGCCCGGGGTCGTCTCACCGACCAGCACGAGGGCATAACCGCAGGTCACGGGGGGTGGGCGCTGAGGGACTCGAACCCCCGACCCCTTCCTTGTAAGGGAAGTGCTCTGACCAAGCTGAGCTAAGCGCCCGTCGCCCTCTCGACGCTACCGGGGCCGGAAGGTGCGGCCCAGCTGGATGAGGGCGTCCGTCGCCTCGGGCAGCAGTTCGGGCAGGCCGTCGGGCGGGAACCAGCGGGCGTCGGAGATCTCCGGCGAGTGGGTGGTGTGTTCCGGCGGTTCGGACCCTTCGGTGAGCCGGGCGTTGAACACGACGTCGACCCGCCGTTGGGGGGAGTCGATCACCACGACGGGCAGGCCTTGGAGTTCGACGTCGATGCCCAACTCCTCCCGCAGCTCCCGGACGGCGGCATCGGCCGGTTCCTCTCCCCGGCGCATCAGCCCACCGGGGAAGCCCCAACCCTCCTGCCGGTAGGACTGGCGCACCATCAGCATGTGGCCGTCCCGGCGTTCGACCACGCAGATCGCCCCCACGTGGAACGACGGCGTGCCGACGCGGACCAGGACGGACTTGAGCGCCTG
This sequence comes from Acidimicrobiales bacterium, assembly GCA_035540095.1. GTDB lineage: Bacteria > Actinomycetota > Acidimicrobiia > Acidimicrobiales > AC-14 > CADCTB01. The sequence goes on from DATLHA010000141.1 coordinate 19,365, forward strand.
CGGCAGCCGCTTGTAGGCGGCGAAGAAGACGGTCTGGGCCCGGCGAGGCGGCAACGGCTCAGGCGACGGTGGCCGGGACCGGGAAGCCGCCCCGGGCCGCCACCGCTTCGGCCAGCAACTGGGGCGTCGCCGCCGCTACGGGGACCCGCCGGTCGCTCCAGCCGAGGGTGACCAGTTCCCGGCCGGAGGCCTCGGCGATCGACGCTCCCGCCTCCTGGCAGATCAGCATCCCACCCAGGTAGTCCCAGGGGCTGTGGGCGTGGTTCGAGCAGTCGATATAGGCGTCGAGGTGGCCACAGGCCACGGCGCAGAGGTCGAGGGCTGCGGCGCCCAGCGAGCGCATCTGGCGCCAACCCAGGTCCGCCGGCGGGTAGCCGGTGATGCCCAGGACGGCGTCGTCGAGGCGGGTGCAGGCGGTTGGCCTTGCCGGGCGGCCGTCGCGCAGGGCCCCCCCACCCCGGACGGCCTCGAACCGCTCACCTGTGGCCTGGTTCACCACCAGCGCCACGCGGGCGCCGGCGGCGTCGACGGCGCACAGGCTCGTGGCGAACCACGGGATGCCCCGGGCGGCATTGGTGGAGCCGTCGACGGGGTCGAGCACGACCACGAGGTCCCGCTCCGTCTCGTGCGGGCCCGTCTCCTCGCTGAGGACACCCAGCCCGGCGCGGCCGAGGACGTCGAGGGCGGCCTCGTCGGCGGCGATGTCCGAGAAGTACTGGCCCGGCCTCGTGCCCGCCGGCCCCCAGTCGCCCAGGTCGTCCAGGGCGGCCCGGACGGCAAGGGCCGCCTCGGACAGCACGGCGAGAAGCGCGTCGTCGGTCACCCCCGTTCACGCTACTTCGGTTGGGGGGGCGCCTCGCCTACGCTCGGCCCGTCCGTCCCGCCGCCCCAGGAGGTAGTGCTTGGCCGCCATCGACGTGGCGGGGTACGTCGCCGAATTGAAGGACCACGCCGTGGACCATGGGTTCCATGTCCACGACGAGCGTCACTTCGTCGAGACGTACTCGCTCCGCCAGGTCTGGGAGGTCGATCTCCATCCCGAGGAGGGGTGCGGCGGCCCCCTCGACCTGCATCTCGCCCTCGAGGTCGAGCCTCGGGTCCTCCTGGCGTTCGAGGACGTGGCCGCCAACCTGCCCGAGGACGACGAGCCGCCGGATGACTTCTCGTTCCCGTTGACCTTCACCTGGGCGCTGCCCCCGCTGCCCAACGGGCCGGACCTGCTGGTACTGGCGACGGACCTGGCCGGCGTGGGCGGACCGGAACTGCCGCTGGAGGTCTCGGCCATCGACTCCTTCGGCTCGGTCACCGACGCCCCCGAGCGCAGCCTGACCATCGTGGCCCGCCAGCAGGTGTCGCTGGCCAAGGTGTGGGCCGGCGAGGAGTTGTTGTGCGACCTGCTCGATCGCTGCCTGGCCGTGAGCCGCTTCCTGCTGGAGCAGGCGCCGGCGTGGGGCGTGTGAGAAGCCCCTTGACAGCCTGAGGTGCCGTCCTTACAGTGACTCTCGGAGTCCCAAGGGGGCAACCTGGAAGCTGGCTCTCGGGCCGGAAGAAGGGAATCTTCCTCGGGGCTCCACCTTTCGCGCCCGCCCGGATGGTGGAATGGTAGACACTATGGGCTCAAAACCCATTGTCCGAAAGGGCGTGCGGGTTCGAATCCCGCTCCGGGCACGTGCTTCGCGTTTCTCGCCGACGATGAGGTCCATACGGCCCACGTCGGCCCGGCGCGAGACCGCCACCTGCCACTCCGCGCTCTGACGGCACTCACCCTCGCCGACCGCCCGGCTGGATCGAGCCCCGCAGGAGGCGGTCGGGATACCTCGCTACGGCGATGTCGTGCCGCCGGTCACCGAGGGCTTCCCCCACCTCGCTTCTCCGCCGGGTCACCGTGTTCCTGATCGAGCATGTTCGGCGCGCAAGAACCCGTCTGAGTCGACGTACCGCCGGCCATCAGGCACCTGTCCGGTGTCAATGCCGTGGTCCGCGGGTCTCGCGGCACTAGCCTCTCTGCGCGACCGGCGGGCCGCGGGCCATGCCGGCCGGTGGACGAGGAAGGGACGCTCTTCAGTTGGCTGAACAGGTGAGACGGCGCCGGCGCATCGGGTGGCTGTGGCTGGTGGCGGCGCTGCTGTGCAGCGTCGCCACGCTCGGTCCCGTGCCGGCGGGAGCGCAGGTCGACGCCCTGCCCACACCGCGGGATCCCGAGGCTGCGGCCGGCGCCGGCGCCGACGCCGGCGGCCCGCGGTCGAACCAGCCGCCGGTGCCGTCGCTCAACGCCGGGGAGGGCTCCCCCGTGACCAACGACGCGGACAACCTTTCCCGGGCCGGGTTCGTCACCTACCGGGTGTTCGCCACCCAGTACCAGCCGCACACCCAAGGCGCGGTCGAGGTGGCGTTGCCCGACCGGTGCGTGAAGTTCGCATCGCTCGGCAACACCACCGCCCTGGCCAACGCCAACTGCGGGCCGGGCTACCCGCTGGGCCTGGACTACCGCGTCACCGTCGCTCGCGACAACAACGCCGGAGTGGCCACGTTCCCCGTCAAGGAGGTCGGCCCCTGGAACCTCGACGACAACTACTGGAACGGCACCTCGGGCACCCTCCGCCCCCGCCGGCTGTTCACCAACCTGCCGACGGGCACGCCTGAAGCCCAGGCCGCCTTCTACGACAGCTACAACACCGTGGCCAACTGCAAGGACGTCGACCACAATCCCACCACCCGCACCGCCGGCGCCGACCAGTTCGGCCGGTGCGTGTTGAACCCGGCGGGCATCGACCTGTCGGTGGCGGCCGCGGCCCAGCTGGGGCTGAAGCCCCTGGAGAACGCCTGGCTGACGGTGTCGTTCCTCTGGGAGCCGGCGGCGTCGACCTACCAGGCGGTCACGCCGGCCCGCATCCTCGACACCCGGACGGGCACCGGAGCGCCGAGGGCGCCGGTCGGCCCCGGGAACCAGATCGACGTCGCGGTGACGGGGGTCGGCGGGGTGCCGGTGTCCGGTGTGGCCGCGGTGGTGTTGAACGTGACCGCCACCGACGTCACCGCGACGGAGAGCTTCCTCACCGTCTTCCCCACCGGCGCGCCGAGACCGCTGGCGTCGTCGCTCAACATGCTGGCGGGACAGTCCGTGCCCAACCTGGTCCTGGCGCGGGTCGGCGCCGGCGGCAAGGTCAGCATCTACAACAACGCCGGCACCACGGCGGTGGTCGCCGACGTCCAGGGTTGGTACGGCGCACCGGGCGCCGGCGGTCGCTACACGCCGGTGGCGCCGGCCAGGGTCCTCGACACCCGGACCGGAACGGGCGGCACGCTGGGCAAGGTCGGCGGCGGCACCTCGATCGACCTCGACGTGCGGGGTGTGGGGGGGCTGCCATCCACCGTCGGCGCCGTCGTACTGAACGTCACCGCAACCGACCTCGACGGGACCGACACCTTCGTCACGGTCTACCCCGCCGGCGTGCCGCGGCCGCTGGCGTCGAACCTCAACGTGACCGGGGGGCAGTCGGTGCCGAATCTGGTGGTGACGCCCACCGGAGACGGCCGGGTGACCCTGTACAGCAACGCCGGCACCGTGCACCTCGTCGCCGACGTCCAGGGGTGGTATGCGCCCGACGCCGAGGCCGCCTACCTGTCGACGACCCCCCTCCGCCTACTCGACACCCGTACCGGAACCGGTGGGACCGTGGGGAAGGTGCAGGCGGGCACCCACATCGACCTCAGAGTCGCCGGCGCCGGCGGGGTTCCCGCCGGCGTGCGGGGCGCCGTCCTCAACGTCACCACCACCGACCACATCGGCCCGGAGAGCTATCTCACCGTCTATCCCGCCGGCGGCGGGCGGCCGCTGGCGTCGAACCTCAACTTCGTCTCCGGTCAGACGAGGGCCAACCTGGTCTTCGCCCGGTTGGGGGTCGACGGGAAGGTATCGCTCTACAACAACCTGGGCGCCACCCACGTCGTCGCCGACCTCCAAGGGTGGTACCCGTAGCAGGGCGCCGGCGCCCTCGCCGGTGAGACGGTGCCCCGGAGAGGCCTGGACCGCGCCGGTCCAGGCCTCTCCTGCCTTCTGCACCGCCCCCCGCACCCCGCCGGGTGCGCGGCCACCACCCGCCCCTGAACGAACTGCCCTACGCGCCCTTGCCGTGCGGCTGGTCGGGGCGGGTCAGCCAGGCGTACGCCTCGGCCAGATCCAGCGCCTGCGACGCGTTGTCCACCGTCACCTTGCCAGATGACACTTGCCCATCGATGGCCTGGAGCACCGCCAGACGGGTGTTGATCCAAGCCTGCTGAAGTTCCTCTTCGGTTGCCATGCGCCGGACTCTATGCCGCGCCGGCCCGGGGGATGCACCCCGACGGCCCGCCGAGGCACCAAGATGTCGGCATGAGCGCCGGGCGAGCCCTCCTCCGAGCCCTTCGGCGCCGGCGCTCGGCGGGGGAAGCCGACGCCCCACCCGCTTACTGGGGCCGCATCGGCCCGTATGAGGCCGTCACCCGAGACGGCATCCTGTTCCTGCTCTCCCCCGAGCCGGCCCATCCCAGCCTCCAGGCCGCCGAACCCCGCCTCGCCGCCCCTAGCCGCGGGGCGCGGAAGGCCTCTTGACCGCCTTGGCCAGCCAGAAGAAGCCCACCATTCCGGCCACCGCCGTTCGCTCCAGGAAGTGGTCGGCCTTGTAGCCCTTCCGGTTCATGAGGCCCAGGAGCTTGTCGCCGCCCTGGCGCCAGCCGACCTTGCTGACCACCCCCGCCAGGCTGCGAGCCGGGATGTTGCGGATGCCGGTGAGCTCCTCCACCTCGAAGTGGGCCGACACCTCCCGAGCGAACTCGGACTTGTCGAATCGACGGTAGTGGTAGTCGTTGCCGAGGAGGTGATCGCCCTCGCGTGCGCCGTCGTTGCCGACGGCCTGCCAGGCCCGGAACACCAGGTTGTGGTTGAGGGTCGAGATCGACAGTGGCCCGCCGGGCACGAGCACCCGGGCCAGTTCCGACAGGTACCGCTCGCGGTCACCGTCGCGCAGGTGGGGGTGCACCTCGATGGAGATGGCCGCCGACATGACCTCCGAGCGCAGCGGGAGGTTGCGGAGGTCGGACTGCACGGCCAGAACCCGGGTGCCCTCGGTGCGGGCCCGCATCCGGCGCAGGCATGCCTCGCTGTAGTCGATGGCGACGATCGGCTGGCCCAGCGGGACCAGCGCCCCGGTGATGCGCCCGGTGCCACAGCCGGCGTCGAGGATGGGCCCGAAGGGGCGGCCGAGCCGGCGCACCACGGTCGGCACCTCGACGAGATCGGTGTAGCCGACGTACATGTCGTCGTACCACTCGCTCTCCTGGCCGCGGAGGTCGCGCTCCTTCTCCTCCTGGTCCGACAGCTGCTGGGCGTTCAGGAAGACGACGATCCCGTCGACGACCGGGAACAGGGTCCCGCACGTGGGGCACTCGAGGGAGCCGGCGGTCCGGGCCAACGGGTAGCCCTGGTCGCGAGGGCAACACAGCAGATCGACCAGCGCCTCGTCCATTGGTAGTCAGGGGCGCGCCGCTCGACCAGCGAGCACGTTTCCCCATCCCCCTTTCAATCCGTGCGTGCGGTTTTCCCGCACACGGCTTTCCGACGGTCTTCTTGACATGGTTACGCAGCCTTCGGGTAGCGGAT
>DATLHA010000142.1:0-44703 GCA_035540095.1 Acidimicrobiales bacterium
CCGTGCCCCACCAGGTTCTCTACGAGATCGTCCCCGGCTACGACCGGTTCCGCTCCAGCCCCCGATGGCTGTTCCTGCTCCCCGCCTTCGCCCTGCCTCTCGCCGCCCTGGGCCTCCAGGACCTGCTCTCCGGGTTCCACCGGGCCCGGCTCGCCCTCGTGGCCACCGCCGCCGTCGCCGCGGTGGCCGTCGCCGGCTGGTTCGCCTACGAGCAGGGCCAGCCGGAGGCCCCGGTGGCGTACTTCCGCAACCGGGCCCTGCTGGCCGCCGGCCTGCTGGCGGTGGTCGCCGGCGCCGGCTGGGTGGCCCGCGCCCGGCCCCGGCTGGCCGTGGCCGTGGTGGCCGCCGCCGCCCTGGGCGAGATCGCCTTCCACACGCCCCGCTGGTACCCGAGCATCCGCCAGTCGACGGCGTACCCCGAGACTGCGGTGAGCGACATCGCTCGCGCCCGGGGTGGCCGGTTGGTCACCGTCGGCGCCCGCACCCCCTTCCCGCCCTTCGCCCCCGACGTCGCCATGGTCTACGGCGTCGCCGACGCCCACGGGCTGTCGGTGCTCTTCCCGAAGGACTACGACCGGTACCTGCGCCTGATCGACGACTATGGGCTCTACGCCGAGGAGTTCAACCTGGCCCCGTCGCTGATCGACGGCGAGCAGCTGGCCTCCCCCCTCCTCGACGTGCTCGACGTGCGGACGGTCGTGGCCGAGCGTGACGTCCCCATCCCCGGGCGCTACCGGATCCTCGTGCCCCCGGAGACCGAGCCGTGGGTCTACGAGCGCCCGAGCCCCGGCGGCGCCATGGTGGTGGCCAGCGCCGCCCCGGCGACGGAGGCGGAGATGTGGGCCCGCGTGGCCGCCGCCGGCTGGGACCCCGCGGCCAGCGCCGCCGTCGTGGGCCTCGACCGGCCGATCGCCGGCGCCGGCGGCACCGTCACCGCTCTGGCCGCCCCCGCGGACCGGGAGCGCTGGGACGTCGACGCCCCCGCCGGCGGGTTCCTCCGCGTCGGCGGCCGGTGGGATCCGGGCTGGTCGGCGACGGTCGACGGCCGGCGCGCCCAGGTCTTTCGGGCCGACGGTCCCTTCCGGGGCGTCGTCCTCCCGCCGGGCCGCCACACGGTCGCCTTCTCCTATCGCAACCCCCACGAGATGCGGGGCCGGCTGGTGGCCGGCGCCGCCCTCGTCGTCCTGGGGGGCCTCGTGTTGGCAGGCAGGAAAAGTCCTGGAGGTGTCAACCGAAGGGCCCGTCCCTGCGTCTGAGAAGGTGGGCGGCTATGGTGACGACGCCCGAAGGCGGCTCGGCAATCGCCTCGGTCCCCAGGTGCGGTCAGGTGATCGCCTGTCACGGGGCCCTTGGCTCGACAAGGAGAGATGCATGAGGAAGCGCAACGTGTGGACCGCGTTGGCGGCGGCGGCGATGGTGCTGCAGCTGGTCGGCACCGCCGGCCCGTCCGCAGGACAGACCACACCCGAGGTCGAGTTCACGTTCACCCCGCTGTCGGGGCCGGCGGGGACCAAGATCGACATCACCGGCACCGGATGCCCCCACAGCGCGACCGCCGAGTTCGACGGGATAGCGTTCCTGGCGCCCCAAGGCAGCCAGACGCCGATCGCGTCGACCCAGGTCACCTTCGTGTCCACCGCCGAGGGCACCTTCGCCTTCCAACTCGACTCCGCCGGCCTGGAGCCGGGCGGGTACATCCCGTTCGTCCTCTGCGCCACGACGTCCAAGGGCGGCCCGGGGAGCCTGTTCACCGTCACCGTGCCGGTCATCCCCGGCTCGACCTACTTCCCGCTGAACCCGGCCCGTGTCCTCGACACCCGCACCGGTCTCGGCGTCGGCGGCGCCATCAACAAGATCGGCGCCGGCGGCCAGATCGACGTCAAGGTCACCGACCTGCTGGGCGTGCCGGCCACCAATGTGACCGCGGTGGCCCTGAACGTGGTGGCCACCGACGTGGTCGGCCCTCCGAGCTACCTCACCGTGTGGCCCGCTGGCCAGGCCCGCCCCTTGGCGTCGAACTTGAACTACGTGCCGGGCGTGTCCGTGCCCAACCTGGTCATCGCCCGGGTCGGTGTCGACGGCAAGGTTTCCATGTACAACAACCTGGGCTCGGTCAACGTGGCCGCCGACATCCAGGGCTACTTCCAGGGTGACACCACCGGCTCGACCTACGTCCCGCTGGCGCCGGCCCGGATCCTCGACACCCGCGTCGGCACGGGGGGCACCTCCGCTCCGGTCGGCCCGGGCGGCACCATCGAGCTGAAGGTCACCGACGCCGGCGGCGTGCCGGCGTCCGGCGGCACCGCAGTGGCCCTCAACGTCACCGCCACCAACGTGAGCGGCCTCGAGAGCTACCTCACCGTCTGGCCGTCAGGCCAGAACCGGCCCGTGGCGTCCAACCTGAACTTCATCCAGGGCCAGACCGTGCCCAACCTGGTCATCGCCCGGGTCGGCGCCGAAGGCAGGATCTCGATCTACAACAACGTCGGAAACGTCGACGTGGTGGCCGACACCCAGGGCTTCTTCGCCCATCCGGTGGCGGAGCCGCCGCGGCCCGGCTCGGTGTACTACCCGGCGAACCCCGCCCGGATCCTCGACACCCGCACCGGCCTCGGCGTCCCCGGCGGGCACCAGGGCCAACTGGGCACCCAGAGCACCCTCGACCTCCAGGTGACCGGCCAGGGGGGCGTGCCGGCGAACGCCACGTCGGTGGTCCTGAACGTGACCGCGGCCGACTCCCCGGGCCCCGACAGCTACCTCACCGTCTACCCGACGGGCACCGCCCGACCACTGGCGTCGAACCTGAACTTCGTCCGCGGCCAGACGGTGCCGAACCTGGTGATCGCCAAGCTCAGCCCGAGCGGGCAGGTGACCATCTACAACAACCTCGGCTCCACCGTGGTGGTGGCCGACGTGCAGGGCTGGTTCACAGCCTGATCTCCCTGACGATACCGGCGGCGGATCAGCCCGGTCCGCCGCCGGTATCGTCCCTGCGGTGACCGAGGGCCACAGGCAATCAAGCCCGGTGGCCCTGGCCATCCACCTGTTGACGCTGGTGGCGGGCTTCGTCGTCCTCCTCTACTGCAACCGCGACCAGTGGTTCTTCGGCGACGAGTGGGACTTCCTGGCCCACCGGGGCCTCTCCGGGGCCGATCTCAGCCTCTGGGAGCCACACACCGAGCACTGGTCCACGGTTCCCATCCTCATCTACCGGGCCCTGTACTCCCTGTACGGCGTGCGCACGTACGTGCCCTACGTGGTGGTGCTCGCCCTGTTCCACATCGCCGTGGCCCACCTGCTGTGGCGGCTGCTGCTCCAGGCCGGCGTCGACCGGACCATCGCCACCGCGGTGGCCACCGTCTTCGTCTTCCTGGGCGCCGGCTACGAGAACCTGCTGTGGGCGTTCCAGATCGGCTTCATCGGCTCGGTCGCCCTGGGCATGGCCGCCCTGCTCCTGGTCAACCACGACGGCCGCTGGGGCGCCCGCGACTACGGCGGGTGGGCGGTGTCGATCGTCGGGCTGATGTTCTCCGGCGTCAGCGTGACCATGGTCACCGTCGCCGGCCTGGCCGTCCTCATGCGGCGAGGGTGGCGCCACGCCGCCCTCACCGTGTCGGTGCCAGGGGCGGTCTACCTCACCTGGTTCTTCCTCACGGGGAACCGGAACGTGGGCGACGAGGAGCGCAGCCTCGACGACGTCTTCAAGTACCCCGAGTACATCTGGAACGGCCTGCGCACGGCCGTGGAGGCGACTGTCGGTTTCCCCGGCGGGGGCGCGGTCATCCTGCTGGGTCTGGCCGCCTTCCTCCTGCGCCAGGGCGAGCGGTCCCGGGGACCGGCGGCGCCGGCCTTCGCCTGCGCCCTCGGCGCGCTGATGCTCTTCGCCATCATCGCCACCGGACGGGCCGGGCTGGGTATCGAGTCATCGGGCGCCTCCCGCTACACGTACCTGGTCATCGCCCTGGCCGTGCCGGCCATGGGGCTGGCCCTGGCCGAGCTGGTCGGCCACGACGGTGTGGCCACCGCCGGCCGGCGGGCCGCGGTCTGCCTGCTCCTGCTGTTCGTGGGGGTCCACAACGCCGGCCTCCTGGTCGAGAAGTCGCGCGTGGAGAAGCGGTTGGAGCAGCGGCTGAAGGCCCGGATCCTCGCCGCCGCCCAGCTGGTCAACTCGCCGGCGGTCATTCTCGGCGGCAACCCCGAGCCGGAGTACAGCCCCGACATCGTGATCGAGGACCTGCGCCGCATGCACCGCGACGGCAAGCTGCCCAGGCCGGAGCGCATAACCCCCGACGACCGGATCACCGTGGCGACCGTCCTCCAGTACGCCGTCGACCCGAAACCGCTCTCGACGCCCTTCGCCCCCGCCCTGGTCGACGGCGTGGTGGGTGCCGAGAGCACCTACGACACCATTGCCGGCTGCATCCGGCTGTCCCCGACCGGGCCGACCGTCGAGTTGCACCTGGTCGGCGGCCAGCCCATGTCGCTGCGGGTCACCACCTTCGCCTCGGGCGAGCTCACCGGGTACCTCCGCCTCTTCACCCCCACCGTCCTGACCGGCGCCCCTCATGTCGACAAGGTGGGCGGCGGCGTGCCGGCCTACGTGAACGTGACCGCCCCGGTGGACCAGGTCGTGCTGCGGGTCCCGACGTCAGGACCGACCGAGGTCTGCAACATCCGGTGAGGGCGCGGGCTCGACGTGGACCACCCGCACCCGGGTGAGCTCGTCGAGCAGCTCGGGGCCGTAGCCGAAGCCGTCGCCCGAAGCGCCGTGGGGGGTCGCCGCCCCACCGGGGGCGCCACCGAAGGCGGCGTTGACCTTCACCGTGCCGACCGACAGCTCCCTCGTCGCCCGCTGGGCGTGGCCCATGTCGGGCGTGAGGACCACGGCGGCCAGGCCGTACGGCGTGCCCTCGGCCAGGGCCAGCGCCTCGTCGAAGGACTCGACCACCTGCACCGCGGCCACCGGCCCGAACGTCTCCTCCTCGACCACGGCCATGCCCGGCCGGACGCCGGTGAGGACCGTCGGCGGGTAGTAGAACCCCCCGCCTTCGAGCGGCGACCCGCCACAACGCAGCTCGGCGCCGGCCTCCACGGCCTCGCGCACGTGACGCTCGACGACGGCCCGCTGGCCGGCGTCGATCATGGGCCCCATGTCGGTGGTCGGCTCCGTGGCCGGGCCGACCCGGAGGGCCTTGGCCTTTCCCACCAGCTCGTCGACGAACGCGTCGGCCACCGAGGCATGGACGTAGACGCGCTCGACCGAGGTGCAGATCTGGCCGGCGTTGGCGAAGCAGCCGGCGGCGGCCTGGCCCGCGGCCCACGCGGGGTCGACGCCGGCGTCGACGATCATGGCGTCCTTCCCGCCCAGCTCGAGCACCGCCTTGGCGCCCCGGGCGGCGCACGCCGCGGCCACCGACCGTCCGGTGAGGATGGAGCCCACGTGCACCACCACGTCGACGCCGGGGTGGCCGGCGAGAGCGGCGCCCACAGCGCCGTCGCCGGCGGCGAACTGGAGGACGCCTTCAGGCAGCTCCTCGTTCAGAAGGCGGATGACCTCGGCGGTGGCCAGCGGCGTCTTCTCGCTGGGCTTGCAGATCACTGTGTTGCCGACGACCAGGTTGGCGGCGACCTGGGCGCAGGCGATGGCCACGGGGTCGTTCCAGGGCAGGCACAGGGCGGCGACGCCCCGGGGGACCCGGATCATGGCGTCAGTGGCGTCCCAGGTCCCCTGGAGGGCTCGTCCCCGGTGCAACGGCCCCAGCTCGGCGTACTGCTCCACCGCGCCGATGCCGGCCTCCACGCCGCCCCTGGAGTCGGCCAGCGGCTTGCCGCCCTCGCAGGACTGGAGCAGGGCGACGTCGTCGATGGCCCCCCGCAGGCGCCGGGCGCCGGCCTTGAGGGCGGCGGCCCGCTCGCCGGCACCGGTGCGAGCCCACGCCGGCTGGGCGGCTCGGGCCACCTTCACCAGGCGGTCGGGATCGGAGCACGGCAGCCGGCCCACTTCTTCGCCGGTGGACGGATCGGTCACGAGAACTTCGGGCATGGCGTGTGCCTTCCCGGTCAGGCGCGGTTTGACCCGCCGCATGGGCGCGTGCCTAGGGTGGTCGGGTCACGCCCTGAGCACGACCGGGCCTCGCACCGCTTGAGGCCCGTTGCGCTTGCAGGTCCGGCGGAGTCCGCAGGCGGCCAGCAGCAGGAAGGAGACAGCGTCATCCACCACCGTCCGCACGTCCGCGCCATCACGGATGCCTTCGCCCCTCCCCGGTTCTCCGGGGCTTCCCCGGGGAGCACCGGCAACGCGGACGTTCGGGTTTGAGGTCGCTGCGAGGTGCCTGGGCCGCGCTCTCCGACGTGTTCACCGGCGTCCCCGCCGTCCCTCCTGCTCTCCCCCCTGCGCCACTGGTCGACGACGCCGGCGGGTTCGCCAAACGGCTGAGCGCCCACTTGGTGCGCCGCCCCGGCCGCCTGATCGTGGCGTGCGTGGCCAGCGTGCTCGGGCCGGCGGTCGTGGCTCAGGCCGGCGCCACGACCACCCCGGCGCCGGTCGCCCAACCCGCGGAGCTACCGGAGACGGTCATCCCGCCCGTGCCCGGCGTGCGGGCGACCTGGGTGCCACTGGCGAGGAAGGCGGCCGCCACCTGCCCCGGACTGCCGTCGTCGGTCCTGGTCGCCATCGGCCAGATCGAGAGCAGCCTCGGTCTCCAGACGTGGACCTCCCCGGCCGGCGCCATGGGACCGATGCAGTTCCTCCCGGCGACGTGGGCGGCCTATGGCGTCGACGGTGACGGCGACGGCTCCACGGACATCATGAACACCGTCGACGCAGTGCACGGTGCCGCCCGGCTGCTCTGCGCCAACGGCGGCGGCGATCCCGAGCGGCTGGCGTCGGCGATATGGAACTACAACCGCTCCGACGACTACGTGCGCCACGTGATCGCCCTGAGCCGGCTGGTTCCCGCCTAGCGGGCCTAGATCGATCCGTCGACGACCGCCTTTTCGATCCAGGGGATGACCTCGTCGAGGATCTCCTCCAGGGGGGTGGTGGCCTCGAATCCGAGCACCTCACGAGCCTTGTCCGTCGCCGGCACCCGGCGTTGCACGTCGTGCTCGAAGGGGTCGTCGGACACGTAGCGGAAGGGCACTTCGGGGCCCTTGATCTTGCGCCAGATGAGCTCGGCCAGCTCCAGGACAGTCGTGGACGCCGCGGTGGACAGGTTGAAGTCCTCGTTCAGGGCCGCAGGGTGCTCCATGGCGGTGACGATGCCCTTGGCCAGGTCGCCGCCGTAGGTGTAGTGGCGGATCTGGGAGCCGTCACCGAGGATGTGCAGCGGGTCCTGGCCCTTGAGCACCTTCTGGACCAGGTCGGGCACCACGTGGCTCATGGCCAGCTTCACGTTGCCGGAGAGGACCTCCGCCTCGCCCAGGGCCCGGCCCTCGCCGATGCCCACGCAGTTGAACGGCCGGACGATGGTGAAGGGCAGCCGGTACTGGTCCCACGCCGCTTGGGCGAAGTACTCCACCGCCAGCTTCTGGAACCCGTAGGAGGACTTCGGCGGCGGCACCTCGCGCTGCTGGCCCTCGTAGGACGGCCACGAGTCGGCCGACTCGAAGACCATCGACGACGACATGTAGGTCACCTTCTGCAGCCGGCCGCCGCGGTGGGCCGCGATGGCGGCGTCGCAGCTGGCGGCCATGATCCGCTCGTTGGTCGCCAGGAGGTCGTAGGCGTAGGCGTGGAAGTAGGAGATGCCCCCGATGAGGGCGGCGCCGGCGATGAAATGGTCGCACTCGGAGAGCAGCCGGGTCATCAGCTCGACGTCGCGGCAGTCGCCCTCGACGAGCTCGTAGTCGGGGTGGTCGTCGAAGGACTTGGCCACCTTGCCGTACTTGGAGAAGTCGTCCACACCGACGACGGAATGGCCCCGCGCCAGCAGCTCCTCGACGACGTAGCCGCCGATGAAACCCTGCGCCCCGCTGACCAGGACTCTCACTGCGCATCCCTTCCGGTACGCCGGTTGAGCTCCGCCAGGTCGAGCCTGGGCCCGAAGGCCAGGAAGTACCAGCGGAGGTAGCGCGACAACCAGGCCGCCATCTTGAAGTTGGACACGCCGGCGGTGCGGTCGAGCCAGATGGTCGGCAGCTCGGCCACCGGCCGGCGCAGCCGGCGGGCCTTGGCGACGAGCTCGATGCCCATCTCGAAGCCGGCGTCGGACTGGATGCCCACCTCCTGGATGAAGGCCCTGGAATAGGCCTTGAACGAGTTGGTGGCGTCGTGGGTGCCCACCCGGGCGAACCAGTGCAGGGTGAGGCCGGCGGCCTTCGACATGGCCCGCTTGAGTGTGGGCACGCCCACCTGCTGGCCGCCGCGGGAGTAGCGGGAGGCGGCGGCGACCACCACGCCGCGCTCGACCAGGCGGGCGAGGGCGTCGATCTGTTGGGGGTCGTCGCAGCCGTCGGCCATGGTGACGACGACCACCGGCGCCTGAGCCTGGTCGACGCCGTAGCGCATGGCGTCGGCGGGACCGCGGCCGTACCGGTTCAGCGTCGGGACCAGACGGGGCTCCTCCCGTGCGTACTTCTCGACGTACGGCACCGTGGTGTCCTCCGGCGTGTCGTACACCACGAGGATCTCACACCGCAGGGTGACCGCCTCGAACACCCGGTCAAGGCAGGCCACGATGTTCTCGCCCTCGTCGTGGGCCGGGATGACGACGGAGACGCGAGGAGCGCCCGCGGTCACACCACCACCCCGTTGCCGTAGAGGTCCCAGATGTCGATCACCGGCTGGCGCGGCTTCAGGCCGGCGTAGGCGCGGTGCGGGGCGCCGATCACCAGCAGGTCGGCCCGCCCCAGCACGTCTTCCAGGGGCACCAGCTCGGGATCGCCGGTGACGTGCGGGTCGGAGGTCAACACGCCGGCGGCCTTGAACGCCAGGATGCGCTTGAGCTTGTAGCTGAGGCTGTCGCGGGGGTCGTCGGAGTCGGCCTTGAAACCCATGCCCAGGATGCCCACGGTCATGGTCGACAGGTCGTAGCGCTGCTCCAGCCGGTGGACCAGGTAGAGCGGCAGGCCTTCGTTCACCATCATCGCCGCGTGCCCGAGGGTGAAGTTGTTGTTGTTGAACGCCGCCAGCTGCATGGTGTCCTTGAGCAGGCAGGGGCCGGCGGCGAAGCCGGCGCCGGGCAGGTCGGCGGCCCGGGGGTAGTCGTAGGCCATGGCGCCCCGGATGCGCTCGAAGTCGAGCCCGAAGTCATTGGCGATCATGAACAGCTGGTTGGCGATGGCGAAGCGGATGTAGCGCCAGGTGTTGGTGAACAGCTTGGCCAGCTCCGCCTCCTCCGGCGCCAGAGGCACGACCTCGGCGGTGAGGGTGTGGAAGAGCTTGGCCGAGCGCTCCATGGCCCGGTCCGAGCGGGCGGCCACCAGCTGGGGCAGTTCGAACAGCTCGGTCATGGCCTTGCCCTCGGCGATGCGCTCGGGGCAGAACGCCACGTCGACGTCCTTGCCCATGCCGGCCACCAGACGCTCGACCATGGCCGTGACGCCCGGGTAGAGCGTGCTGCGCAGGATGAGGAGCTGGCCGTCGCGCAGGTGGTCGGCCACCGCCTCCACGGCCCGGGGCACCACGTGGGGCTCGGGGTTGAGGTGCTCGTCGACCGGGGTGCCGACCACGATGACCACGTGCTCGGCCAGCGCCACGCAGCCGGGATCGGTGGTGGCGTCGAGCGTCCGTCCCGCCACCCGGGCCATGACCTCGGGCGCCCCCGGTTCGTCGAAGGGCAGCTCGCCGGCCTCCACCCGCGCGACCGCGGCGGGGTTGATGTCGAAGAGGGTCACTCGGAGGCCGCGGTCGGCGAAGGCCAGCCCCAGCGGAAGCCCGACCCGCCCGCAACCACCGATGACGACGACGTCTCGGCTGAAGTCCTCGATGCCGCACGATAGCGTGCGCTCGATGGCCCGTTGGCAGGACGTCGTGGCGGCAGACCCGGATCTGGCGGCGCACGTGCGCCGGTGCTTCGCCATCCGCAAGCACGCCACCCTGGCCACCCTGCGGCGGGACGGCTCGCCGCGGATCAGCGGCACCGAGGTGGAGTTCGCCGACGACGGCGAGATCTACCTGGGCATGATGTCGGGGTCCTTGAAGGCCCTGGACATCAAGCGCGACCCCCGCCTCGCCCTCCACTGCCCCACCGAGGACGCCCCGGAAGGGAGCCCCGACTCCTGGATCGGTGACGCCAAGCTCGCCGGCCTGGGTGTCGAGGCGCCGGCCGAGGAGCATCACCGGGTCCGCATCGACGTCACCGAGGTGGTGGTCACGACGGTGTCCGGTGACCACCTGGTCATCCGTTCTTGGCACCCCGACCGGGGCGTCGAGACGAGAGAGCGTCGCTGATCCGGCCTCGGGTCGCCGCCCTGTGCGGAGGGGTGGGTGCGGCGCGTCTCCTGCGCGGGCTGGTCGATGTCGTCGACCCGCGCCAGGTCGTCGCCGTGGTCAACACCGGTGATGACACCGTCCTCCACGGCCTCCACGTCAGCCCCGACCTCGACACGGTCGTCTACACGCTGGCCGGCGCCATCAGCCGGGACCGGGGCTGGGGCCTGGAGGGCGAGACATGGGCGGCCATGGAGGCGCTGGCCCGCTACCCGTCGCCCTTCTGGTGGTTCGGTCTCGGCGACCGCGACCTGGCGACCCACATGTTCCGCACCCAGCGCCTGGGCGACGGGGCGCCGCTGTCGACGGTCACCGCCGAGATCGCCGGCGCCTGGGGCGTGGAGGTGTGCGTCCTGCCGGTGACCGACGACCCGCTCGAGACCAGGATGGACGTCGAGGACGAGGGCGAGATCGGCTTCCAGGACTACTTCGTGCGCCGGCGCCACTCGGTGGCCGTGCGGGGCGTGCGGTTCGCCGGCGCCGAGGTGGCCAGGCCGGCCCCCGGTGTCCTCGACGCTCTGCGCTCGGCCGGCACCGTGGTGATCTGCCCTTCCAACCCCATCGTCTCCATCGGACCGCTGCTGGCCGTTCGGGGCGTGCGGGAGGCGGTCGGCGCCCGCCGGGAGCAGGTCGTGGCGGTGTCGCCGATCATCGCCGGCGCCGCCCTCAAGGGCCCCGCCGACCGCCTGCTGGCCGAGCTGGGCCACGAGGTGTCCGTGGCCGGCGTCGCTCGCCTCTACGCCCCCCTGGCCGCCACCCTGGTGGTGGACGAGGCCGACGCCGCCCTGGCGCCGGCGGTCGAGGCCGAGGGCATGCGCTGTGTCGTCACCCCGTCGGTCATGACCGGGCCGGCCGAGGCCGCCGCCCTGGCCGGCGCCGTCCTGGCCGCGGTATGACGGGACTGGAGATCATCCCCGTCACCGGCCTGCCGGAGGTGCGCCCCGGCGACCGCCTCGCCCCCATGCTGGCCGCCTGCGCCGAGCTGGCCGACGGCGACGTGGTGGTGGTGACCCAGAAGGTGGTGTCCAAGGCGGAGGGGCGCGTGGTGGCCGTCGACCCCGACGACCCCGGGGCCTACGCAGCCGTCATCGAGGCCGAGTGCGTCCGCATCCTGCGCCGGCGGGGCGACCTGGTGATCGCCGAGACGGCCGCCGGCTTCGTCTGCGCCAACGCCGGCGTCGACCGCTCGAACGTGCCCGACGGCTACGTCACCCTGCTCCCCCTCGACGCCGACCGCTCGGCCCGCCGCATCCGCGACGGCCTCCGGGCCTCCCTGGGCGTGGAGGTGGCGGTGATCGTCTCGGACACCTTCGGCCGGCCCTGGCGCCAGGGCGTGACCGACGTGGCCATCGGCTGCGCCGGCATCGCCGCCGTCGTCGACCTCCGCGGCACCACCGACGCCCTGGGCCGGGCGCTGGAAGTTACCGAGGTGGCGGTGGCCGACGAGCTGGCCTCCGCCGGCGAACTGGTGATGGGCAAGGCGACCGGCGTGGCTGCGGCCATCATCCGCGGGGTGGACCGGTCGTGGTTCCGCGACGCCTCGGTCCGGTCCGAGATCGTCCGCCCGCCGGCCGAGGACCTGTTCCGCTGAGGGCGCTGCCGTGGCCGGCGCGCCTACGGGCCGGTCGGGCGTTCCTTGATCACCCACTCGGCCACCGTGCGCATCGACTCCCCGCTGCTTAGGGCGAGCCCCCGCAACCGGTCCAAGGCGTCCTCGGTGGTCTCTTCCTGGGTGGCCAGGAGGACGCCGGTGGCCTGGTCGATGATGGCCCTGCTCTCGAGGTCCTCCACCAGGCCGTGGACCATGTCCAGCGAGTAGGCGTACAGGGGCGAGGTCCCGATGACCTGGCCGGCGTACTCGGCCATGGGCCGCACCGTCTCGAGGGTGCCGGCGTCGAACGCATGCAGCTGGGTGGAGTACATGTTCAGCGCCCCGACACTGCGCCCGTTCGCCTCGAGCGGCATCGACAGGACGCTGTGCAGGTTGAGGTCGAGTGCCCCCGGCGCGAAGCGGGTGAACCGGCTGTCGCGCTCGAGGATGTCGATGCGGACCACGTCGCCGTCGTTCATGGCCGCCAGGCAGGGCCCCTCGTCGTTCTGGTACTGGACGAGGTCGATCTCCATGGTCAGCCGGTCGGTCACCGCGACGCTTGTGGGCTCGCCGTCGACGAGCAGGACGATGCCGGCAGAGTCGGTGTTGGGGACGGCCCGCTTGACGATCTCGACCACCGCTTCCAGTTGAGCGGGAAGGGTCCGCTGCGTCTTGAGCAGCCGGGTCACCCGGGCAAGCTTCTCGACGGTCTCAGGAGGTAGTTCCTGCACCACGGCCCCCAGTCGGGAGGGAATCGCAGCCTGCTGGGTTGAAGCCGTGAACATCGGAGTTTACCGCTTCTCTCCTCTGTCGTTTGCCTCCGGCCGGACCGGGAAGAGTCACCACGGGCTCAGAGCGATGCCCTCCCACCTGCGCGCAGGAGGACGCCCATGTCCGACATGCAGAACGAGCGTCCGGGCGAGCCCGCCACCACAGAGGGCGAAACCGGGCCCACCGAGACCGACCCCGTGGCGCCGAGCGCGGACGGGCCCGACTCCGAGGAGACGGCCGACGAGTAGTACGGCCGAGCCCACCGCCGGCTACCAGGACGAGGCCCCCGGACGCACTCCGGGCGCTCTTGTCGCGGCCATGCGCCGGATCGAGGGCGACTCCCGGGTCGACGGTCTCGCCGGCCGCCTGGAGGCGGTCGCGGGGGCCGTGGTGCGCTCCCCTGGGACTGCGGACGCCCTCAGGGGGGTGTGGCTCGGCCACGCCCTCCATCCCCTCCTCACCGACTTCCCGCTGGGCGCCTGGATGAGCGCGTCCTTCCTCGACCTGTTCGGCGGCGACCGGGCCCGGCCGGCGTCCCAGCGCCTGGTCGGCTTCGGACTCCTTGTCGCCGTCCCCACCGCAGCCGCCGGCCTGGCCGAGTGGCGGGACACCGGCGGCGGCGCCCGCCGGGTGGGTGCCGTCCACGCCGGCATCAACTCCACGGCCACCCTCCTGTACGGGTGCTCGTGGCTGGCCCGCCGGCGAGGCGCCCACCGCAGCGCGGTCGCACTCGGGGTGGGCGGCGGCGTGGTGGCCACCCTCGGGGGCTACTTCGGCGGCCACCTCACCCTCGTGCGCAAGATCGGCACGTCCGACGCCTCCTTCGGCCCGGACCGTTAGACGCCTCAAGCGCCTGGGTAGGGGGCGCGGCATGTCGACCCGATACCAGCCAGGACCCCCCCGCAGGACGGCGAGGGCCGCCCTGGTCATCTCCGTGCTGTCGTTGCTCGCTCTGGCGCTCGTCGGCCCTTCGGCCCACGCCCAGACCAACTCCCCGAGCGGCGGCGGCGGCCAGCCCAGCGACTCGGGCTCGGCGCCGAGCCAGGGTGGCGTCAGCAACCAGAGCGGCTCCAACACCGGCGGCGACGGTACCGCCGGCAACCGGACGACGCCGGGCCAGGGCGGCGCCACCGGTGGTGGGGCCGGGTCGCCCGCAGGCGATGACGGAGGCGGCGGTGGCGGCTCGTCGGCCATCGCCTTCGTGGTCGTCGGACTCCTCGTGCTCCTCGGCGCCGGCCTCTTCGTGTCCAGCCGCCAGCGCCGCTTGGAGCGCGCCGAGGCCACCTGAGGATCGCGGGAATGGCAGGAAGCCGGCCGCCTACCGCCGCCGAGGACGTCGGCATCGGCGGCCTGGGCCTGCCGGGGTCACCCACCGGGCTGAGCTGCCCCCGCTGCGGCGGGGTCCTGGGTGAATTCGCCGACCAGGGCGAGGTGAAGCTGGAGTGCCGCACCGGTCACGTCCTCCCCCTCGACTCCCTGCTGGACGCCAAGGCCGTCGCCGTCGAGGACGCCCTGTGGGCGGCGGTGCGTGCCCTCGAGGAGAAGGCGGCACTGGCCAAGCGGCTGTCGCAGCGGGCCCAGCAGCGGCAGGACGCCGAAGGCGCGTCCCGCCACGCCCGGGTGTCACGGGCAGCCGAGCGGCGGGCCGGCATCGTGCGGGACGTACTCGTCGCCCACCAGGTCGCTCCCGACCGTCACGACTAGGCGAGGGCCGCTCAGGCCACCTCGAAAAGCTTGATGACGCCGGTCACCTCGAACAGCCGCGAGGTCATCATGCTCGGCGAGCGCACCACCATGTCGCCGCCCTGTTGACGGAACCGCTTGAGCCCACCGACGACCACGCCGAGGCCGGTGGAGTCGATGAAGTCGCTGCTGGCCACATCCAGGATCACCTTGCGGGGGCCGTCCGCCAGGTCCAGCAGGACGGCCCGCAGCTTGGGAGCGGTATAGCAGTCGAGGTCTCCGCTCACCGCCACCACCGTGACATCGTCGGCCGTGCTCACCGAGACGGCGAAGTCCAGGTAGCCGGGAACAGTCGTCCGGTCCGTACCCAATGTCATCCTTCTCCCCCGTCGGTCGAGGTCTGCTGAGCCCGGTGCACGATCTCCTCCGAGATCTGGAACGCCTCGTCGGCGTTACGACGCTGGGCCGCCATGAGGATGCCCTTGGCCTGCTCGATGACCGCCCGGGACTGCATGGCCGTCGCCAGGTTCTGACGGAACGAACCCAGGCACGGACCGATGCCGGTCTCGTGTTGCAGTCTAAGGCCGGACCTTCGACGGCCGCGAGGAATCTTCTGCCGGCCGGCTGTCACCCGGTGGCTGGTTGCCACTCGGTGAAGAAGTCGGCGCCGGCCGCCGGCGCCGACCTCTCGGCGAGGCGACGCCGAATCGCCGGGCGGTTGCGCTCCCGCCGGCTGGTACGGACCCGGGCCTCACCCGCCGCCCACAACAGCCGCTGCACATCCTTGGACCACGGGCTCGTCTCGCTGACCTGCAAACCCCGTCACCTCCCGAAGAGAAACATCCGGAGGGAGACCTCACCGGGCGGCTTACCGAGCCACAGGAGCGAGGTTCCTCAGGAACGTCGTCGGGCTGGCGGTTCAACCGCCATCAGTATGACAGACCCCGAGGCCGCCCCGGGGAAGCCTGGCCTCAGCCGGCGCGGGCGGCGAACCAGCGCAGAACCTCGGCTGCGCCGGCCTCCATCGTCGTCCACGGCTTCCAACCCAGGTGGATTCCCGCCCGGCTCGGATCCAGCGACGAGCGGGCCAACTCGCCGGGTCTCGGCGGCGCGTACGCCCCCGGAGCATCGGTGCCGGCGGCGGCGGCCATGGTGAGGTACAGCTCGTTCACCGACGTCTCCACCCCGGTGCCGATGTTCATCAGCAGGCCGCTACCCTTGCTCGCGGCGCGGGCGAAGGCGTCGACCACGTCGTCGACGTAGACGAAGTCGCGGGTCTGGTTGCCGTCGCCGAAGATGGTGCAGGTCTGGCCGGCGAGCAGGCGCCCGGCGAAGATGGCGACCACGCCGGCTTCACCGTGAGGGTCCTGCCGGGGCCCGTAGACGTTGGCCAGGGCCAGGGCGGTGAACTCGATGCCGTGCAGCTCCCGGTAGGCGGCGAGGTAGTCGCACGCCGCCTTCTTCGACACCCCGTAGGGCGACAGCGGCCGCTGGGGATGCGACTCGGGCACCGGCAGTTTCTCCGGCTCCCCGTAGAGGGTGCCCCCGCTGGCCGCGAACACGACCTTCCGGCTGCCGGCCGCCCGGGCCCCTTCGAGGACGTTCAGGGTGCCGACGATGTTGACCTCGGCGTCGAAGGCGGGCCGCTCGACCGAGACGCGCACGTCGGCCTGGGCGGCGAGGTGGAAGATGACCTCGGGCCGGCGGTGGGCCACCAGCTCGACGAGGGCGGGCTCACGGATGTCGAGCCGGTGGAACGTGAGCTCGTAGCCCTGGGTCCCCCGGGCCTCGGCCAGGTTGGCCAGCGAGCCCGCCGACAGGTCGTCGACCACGTCCACCGCGTGGCCTTCGGCCAGCAGGCGGTCCACCAGGGTGGAGCCGATGAAGCCGGCCCCGCCCGTGACCAGGGCCCTCACAGGGTTTCCGGGGCGGGGAGGCGGGCACCGTCGAGATGCGCGCCGGGCTCGACCATGTACCCGTCGCCGATGACCGACAGGCCGGTCACCCGGGCCGCCTCCCCCACGCCCGCCGCCCGCCCGAGGATGGAGCGGTTGACGACCGCTCCCTTGCCCAGCTCCACCTCCGGCATCAGCACCGAGTCGAGCACCCGGGCGCCGGCTTCGACCCGGCAGCCGGCGCCGATGACCGAGTTGGCCACCGAGGCGTCGGCGGAGATCCATGCGCCGGTGCCCACGAGCGCCGGCGCCTCCACGGCGGCCCCGAAGTCGGCGTCGCCGATCGACCAGACGCCGCGCTCGTCGCGCCGGGCGCCGGGCGCGGGCACCCCGGGCCGGCCGCCGTCGATGAGGTCGAGTTGCGCCTGCAGGTACTGCAGGGGCGTGCCCGTGTCGGTCCAGTACCCCTCGGATGCGTATCCGTAGAGCGTGCCGGCGGCGGCCAGCAGCGGGAACACCTGGCGCTCGATGGAGATCCGTTGCCCGTCGGGGATGTGGTCGAGGACCGACGGTTCGAGCACGTAGGTGCCGGCGTTGATGAAGCTCGGCCCCACGGTGCCGGGCGCCGGCTTCTCCACGAAGGCGACGACCTTGCCCTGGCCGTCGATGGGCACCAGCCCGAACGCCGAGGGGTCGGCGACCTTGGTCAGCGAGATGGTGGCCTCTGCCCCCCGCGCCTCGTGGAAGGCCATCATGGCGGTGACATCGAGGTCGGTGAGGATGTCGCCGTTGACGACCAGGAAGCGGTCGGCGATGCCGGCGTGGCGGGCGGCGAAGCCGACGGCGCCGGCGGTGTCGAGCGGCACCGGCTCGACGGCGTAGGTGAGGCGGACATTGCCGCTGCGGTGCTCGGGGAACAGGGCCTGGAACGCCCCGTGCAGGTAGCCGAGCGACAGCACCGCCTCGTCGACGCCGTGGTGCTCCAGGTAGGCCAGCACCCGCTCGATCATCGGCACCTCGACGATGGGCAGGACCTGCTTGGGGACGGTCAGGGTGAGCGGGCGCAGGCGCGTGCCCGTCCCACCCACCAGGACCACCGCTTTCACGGGGTGCTGGTACTGGTGGTGGGCGCGGTCGTCGTGGAGGAGGACGTGGTCGAGTCGTTCGGGTCGACCGAAGTGGTCGTTGTGACACCGATCGGGGGCGCGACGTCGGTGAGGTTGTCGAGGTTGCGCTCCGAGGGCGGCTTGGGGATGTCCTGGTTCTCCGGGCCGAAGGCGATGGTGATCAGCTGGTTGTCCTGGGGACGGATGTTCGAGGGGTCGCCCTCGACGATGCGGCCCGGGTCCGAGGGGTCTCGCGTGTCCCAGACCTTCGTCCGGATGACGCCTTCGCCGTTCTCGCACCTGTCGCCGTTGCGCTTGGTGTCCTGCCCCGGCAGGTCCATCCTGGTGGCGGAGATTCTGGCGCCGACGCTGTCGAAGAACACCCCCAGCGTCGCCCGCTTGCCCGCCGCCGAGGCGCCGAACGGGTGGATGTGGACGACGTTGTCGCCGTGGCTGTGGATGCCGAGAGGGTCCTCGCCCTCGGGCAGGTCGGGGACGAAGGACCCGCAGATGTAGAAGCCGATGGCGGCGTGCCAGTGGTCGCCGGCCCGGCCGGCGCTGGCGGCGAAGGGACGGCTGTTGTCGGGCTGTCGCTCCGAGCGGCTTTGCACGATGGTCGCTGTTCCCACGATGACGACCAGCGCCATGACCGCCGGCCAGGCCCATGAGGTCGTGCCTCGCCTCGTGCGACCGCCGCCCGTACGCGCCGCGCGCGCCACTTTCTTCGCTGAAGATGCCTTACCCATTGGGATCCGACGCTACTAGGTGCGTCTCGCCTGCTGACGTCGAGCACCCTCGATCGCGTGGTGGGCCCAGGCGGCCACGGTGCGCACGCCGAGGCCGGCGGCGACAAGGGGAAGGATGGCGCGCCGGGCGCCGGCGCTGGACTTGGAGACGAAGCGCAGCAGCGAGCGGTGGTGCTCGGCGATCATCCGGTAGGGAACCAGCCGGCTGGATCCGCCGAGGGCATGGACCACCCGGCCCGCCGGCTCGTAGCCGATGCGCCAGCCGGCTTTGCCCAGCCGCCAGCACAGGTCGACGTCCTCCACGTACATGAAGTAGGCCTCGTCGAAGCCGCCCACCATGTCGAAGGCGCTCCGGCGGATCAGCACGCACGCCCCGCTCACCCAGTCGACGGCGGCCGACGGCTCGTCGTGGTCCAGGTCGAGCATGCGGTAGCGCCGGGTGGCCGGGTTGGCGGGCCACACCAGCCCCACGAAGGCGTGGCCGAAGGCGACCATGAGGTCGGGAAAGCGCCGCACCGACGGGTACAGGCTGCCGTCGACGTTCTCGAGGCGGGGCCCGACGGCGGCCAGGCCGGGATCGCGGTCCAGCGCCTCCGAGAGGGCCTTGACGGTGCCCGGCTCCACCACGGTGTCGGGGTTCATGATGAGCACGTGGTCACCGGTGGTCACGGCAACGCCGCGGTTGGCGGCGGTGCCGAACCCGAGGTTGGCGCCCGACCGCACCACCATGGCGTCGGGGTCCACGTGGCTCACCACCTCCACCGACCCGTCCGCGGACGCGTTGTCGACGACCACGACGTCGACCACGCCCTCGGAGCGGAGGCTGCGGAGGCAGTCGGGCAGGTCGGCGGCCGAGTTGTAGCTCACGACCACGGCGCTCACGTGACTGATCACGCCAGCTTGCCCCACCGGTAGCGGACGAGGGTGGACAGCGCCCGCACGCCGTCCTTCCAGGCGAACTTGCGACCCTCGCTGGCCGGCCGGCCGGAGTACGAGATCGGCACCTCGTAGATGCGGTAGCCCCTCCGCAGCACCTTCGCCGTGATCTCGGGCTCGAAGTCGAACCGGTCCGACTCGATGGTGATGTCGTCGAGGACCTTGCGGGTGAACAGCTTGTAGCCGCACTCCATGTCGGACAGGCTGGTGTTGTAGAGCAGGTTGGTGGCCAACGACAGCGCCCGGTTGCCCACCCAGTCCGAGGCGGCCATGCTGCCGCCCTCCCCGTTGAACCGGCTGCCGTAGACCACCTCGGAGCGGCCGCGGAGGATGGGCCGCAAGAGGCGCGGCCAGTCCTCGGGGTCGTACTCGAGGTCGGCGTCCTGGATCAGGACGAGATCACCGCGCACGTGCTGCAGGCCGGTGCGGATGGCGGCGCCCTTGCCCATGTTCGTGGGATGGCGCACGACCATGACGGTGGAGTCCTCCAACGCGCCGAGGATCTGCGACGTCCCGTCGGTGGAGCCGTCGTCGACGACCACGATCTCGAGGTCGACGGGAAGCTCCACCCGGCGCATGCGCCGGATGGCCTCGACCACGGTGTTCCGTTCGTCGAAGACCGGCACGATCACCGACAGGGTGCGGCCCTCCGGGTCGCGCTCGATCTCAGCCACGCCCGACGACCTCGGCGAACCACTCGGTGGTGCGGACCAGCCCCTCCTCGAGGCTGACCTCCGGCTCCCAGCCCACCACCGACCGGGCCAGGGTGAGGTCGGGCCGGCGCTGGGTCGGGTCGTCCACCGGCCGCGGGTCGAACTGCAGCTCCGACGACGAGGCGGTGAGGGCGAGCACCTTCTCCGCCAGCTCCAGCACCGTGAACTCGTTGGGGTTGCCGATGTTGACCGGGCCTACGTACTCCGAGTCGAGCAGGGCGAGCAGGCCGCGCACCTCGTCGTCGACGTAGCAGAAGCTACGCGACTGCTTGCCGTCGCCGTGGACGGTGATCGGCTTGCCGGCGAGGGCCTGCACGATGAAGTTGGACACCACCCGCCCGTCGTCGGGGCGCATCTGGGGACCGTAGGTGTTGAAGATGCGCGCGATGCGGACGTCGACGCCGTGGTGGCGGTGGTAGGCCATGGTGAGGGCCTCGGCGAAGCGCTTGGACTCGTCGTAGACGCCCCGAGGGCCGATGGGGTTGACGTTGCCCCAATAGGTCTCGGGCTGGGGGTGCACGAGTGGGTCGCCGTAGACCTCGCTGGTGGAGGCCAGGAAGTAGCGGGCGCCCTTGTCCTTGGCCAGGCCGAGGGTGTTGAGCGTGCCCCTGCTGCCGACCTTCAGGATCTGGATCGGGATGCGCTCGAAGTCGGCCGGGGAGGCCGGGCTGGCGAAGTGCAGGACGGCGTCCACGGGACCGGGGACGTGGAGGAAGTCGCTCACGTCGGAGTGGACGAAGGTGAATCCGTGGTGCCCGGAGAGGACGCTGAGGTTGTCGAGGTTCCCGGTGACGAGGTTGTCGACGGCGACGACGGTGTCGCCGCGGTCGAGGAGCTCGCGGCACAGGTGGGACCCAAGGAAGCCGGCGCCGCCGGTGACCACGACCCTGCTCACGCCCTCACCGGCCGATGCCCTCGTAGGCGAAGCCCCGCCGGCGCAGGGCCGCCGGATCCAGGAGGTTCCGGGCGTCGACCACGCCGGGTGCCTCCATGGCGGCTGCGACCTTGGCGAAGTCGAGCCGCCGGAACTCGTCCCACTCCGTGAGCACGACCAGCACCGCCGCCCCTTCGCAGGCGCCATAAGGGTCTCCGACGACCTCGATACCGTCCAGTCGCGAGTCGGTGGCCGCGGCGCTGACCGGCACGGCCGGATCGTAGGCCCGGGGGTGGGCCCCCAGCGCACCCAGCCGGTGCAGGACCTCCAGGGCCGGCGACTGGCGCAGGTCGTCGGTACGGGCCTTGAACGTGAGACCCCAGCCGGCGACGATCTTGCCCTCGACCGACCCCCCGGCCATGCGCCGCGCCTTGTCGACCACCCGCTCGAACTGGGCGTTGTTGACCTCGTCGACACCTCGCAGCAACGCGAACTCGTAGCCGGCGTCCTCGGCGATGCGGATGAGGGCCCGTATGTCCTTCGGGAAACAGCTCCCGCCGTATCCGGGGCCCGGGCGCAGGAACTCGAAACCGATGCGCTTGTCGTAGCCCATGCCCAACAGGACGTCCCGCACGTCGGCGCCCACCGCCTCGCACACGTTGGCGACGGCGTTGGCGAAGGTGACCTTGGAGGCCAGGAAGGCGTTGGAGGCGTACTTGATGGTCTCCGCCGAGGCGGGGTCGGTGACGATCACCGGTGCCCGGAGGGCGCTGAACAGCCGGGCGACACGGGCGGCGGCGACCTGGTCGTGGGAGCCGATCACGATCCGGTCGGGGTGGAGGCTGTCGTGCACGGCCGAGCCCTCCCGGAGGAACTCGGGGTTGGAGACCACGCTCACGTCGTCGCGTCCCAGCACCTCCTCGACCACCCGGGCCGAGCCCACCGGCACGGTCGACTTGTTCACCACGATGCACTCCGGGTCCAGCAGCGGCCCGATCTCGGACGCCGCCGCCCGGATGTAGGACAGGTCGGCGGAGCCGTCGTCGGACTGCGGTGTGGGGACGCAGAGGTAGACGAACTCGGCGCCCTCGACCGCGGCAGCTGCCCCCAGTACGAACGTGAGCCGCCCGCTGTCGAGCCCCTCGCGCACCAGCTCCGGCATCCCGGCCTCGAGGATGGGGATGTCGCCCCGGGACAGGCGCTCCACCCGCTCGGGCACGATGTCGGCGCAGGTGACGGTGTGGCCCAGGTGGGCGAAGCAGGCGGCGGTCGTCAGGCCCACGTAGCCGGCGCCGATGACCGCGACCTCGCTCACGCGAGGAGCTCCTTGACGAGACGCTCCAGCGGCTCGTGGTGATCGGGAAGCAGCGGGATGCCCGAAAGGCGCAGGGCGGCGTTGTCGAGCACGCTGTACGCGGGACGGGGCGCCGGCCTCGGGGGCTGCATCTCGGGGGTGGTGATGGGACTGACGAGCCCGGTGTCGAGGCCGGCGGCGGCCACGATGTCGCGGGCGAACCCGTACCAGGTGGTCGGCCCCTGGTTGGTGACGTGGAAGGTCCCCGGGAGTCGAGCCACCGCCAGCCGGCGGATCATGGCCGCGAGATCCTCGGTGAAGGCCGGGCACCCGTGCTGGTCGTCGACAACGGTCAACGCGTGGCCGTCCACGGCCCGAACGAGGATGGTCTTGACGAAGTTGCGGCCGTGGCGACCGCACACCCAGGACGTGCGCACGACAGTGTCGTCGGGACCGAGCGCCGACTCGCCACCCAGCTTGGAGCGCCCGTAGACCGAGAGCGGGTTGGTGGCGTCCCACTCGTGGTACGGGCGGGTGCCCGTGCCGTCGAAGACGTAGTCGGTCGACACGTACAGGACCCGTGAGCCGGCGATCCGCGCCCCCTCGGCGATGTGGCGGGTGCCCAGGGCATTGACGGCGTAGGCCCGGTCGGGCTCGGTCTCGCACCCGTCGACGTTGGTCCAGGCGCCGGCGTGGACGACCGTGTCGGGGGCGGCGGCCACAACGGTCTGCAGCACCGCGTCGCGGTCGGACACGTCGAGCGCGGCATGGTCGCACGCCACCACCTCGTCGCCCGCCGCGTTGCAGAGGTCGACGACTTCACGGCCCAGCTGCCCGCCGGCGCCGGTGACCAGGACCCGCATCAGCCCTGGCCCGCTGCGTCGGCCCGCCCCTCCCACGCCGTCTCCTCGACCGGCGCCCGGTCACGCAGTGGCTCCCACCACTCCCGGTTCTCGGCGTACCAGCGGGTGGTCTCGGCCAGGCCCTGCTCGAACGGCACCTGGGGCGCCCACCCCAGCTCGGTCCTGATCTTCGTGGAGTCGAGCAGGTAGCGACGGTCGTGGCCCGGCCGGTCGGGCACGATGACCCGGAGGTCGGCCGGCTTCCCGAGCGACGCCAGCACGCCGTCGGCGATCTCCTCGATGCTGCGCTCCACGCCGCTGCCCACGTTGTAGGTCTCGCCGACGCGGCCCCGATCGAGGACGGCCTCGATGGCCCGGCAGTGGTCGACGACGTGCAGCCACTCCCGCCGGTTCTTGGTGGAGGCGTACATGGGCAGGGGGGTGTCGTCGAGGGCGAAGGTGGTGAAGAGGGGGATCACCTTCTCCGGGAACTGGTAGGGCCCGTAGTTGTTGCAGCAGTTGGTGACGGTGACCGGCAGCTCGTAGGTCTCGTGGTAGGCCCGCACGGCGTGGTCGGCACCGGCCTTGGAGGCGTTGTACGGGGTGCGGGGCCGGTAGGGGGACTCCTCGGTGAAGGACTCGTCGGTGTCGAGGTCGAGGTCGCCGTAGACCTCGCAGGTCGAGATGTGGTGGAAGCGGGCGATGCCGACCTGGCGGGACGCCTCCAGCAGGGCCTGGGTGCCCAGCACGTTGGTTCGGAAGAACAGGGCAGGGTCGAGTACGGCCAGGCTGTTGTGGGACTCGGCGGCGAAGTTGACGACCACGTCGATCTGCTCGTCACGCATGACGTGCTCGGCGGTGGCCTGGTCGGCGATGTCGGCCCGGACGAACCCCACGGTGTCGTCGAGACCGGCCAGGTTGGCCCGGTTGCCGGCGTAGGTGAGCAGGTCGTAGACCACGACCCGGTCGTCCGGATGGGCCTCGGACCAGTAGCGGACGAAGTTGGCGCCGATGAACCCGGCCCCGCCGGTCACGAGAAGTTTCACGCCTCAACGGTAGGTGACGTGGTGGCGGACCGGCGAACTAACAGGGGGGAGCGGTGGTGCCCTTCGGCAGGGGAACGGGGTTGATCCCGGGAGGGGCGGTGGTCGTGGGCGCCACCGTCGTGGGCGCCGCCGCCCCCACGTCGGCCTTCGTGCCCGCGAAGTCGGCGCCGAGGAGCAGGTTCACGTCTGCCGACTTGAGGGTCGGGTCTTCCTTCAGCACCGCGGGCCCGGCCAAGGTGCTCTGGACCGACTGGGCCTTGGCCAGCTGGCCGCTGCCGTAGGAGACGGTCGTCTGCGGCGCCAGCGCCGGCGCGTCGCCTCTGTCGACGACCACGTACCCGGCGCCGGTGAGGCTGGTGGCGGTCCGGCCCGCCAGCCCCGCGGTGCCGACACCGTTGAGCACCCGGACCCGGACGTCCGCCGGCTTGACGCTCGAGGCCGGCGCCGTGGTGGTCGGGGCGGGCACAGTGGTCGTCGGGATGCCGTCGACCGTCGTCTTGCCGTTGAGCAGGTCGATCATGGGCTGGGCCTGGGCGGTCTGGAGCTTGAGGACCGACTTGCCGTTGATGTCGGCGGGGTCGGTCGGCAAGGTGCGGAGGACGACCCTGTCGGGGTCGAGGGAGCTGAACCGCCGGCCGAGGGCGGTGAGGTCCTTGGTGGAAAGGGCGGAGTCGAAGGTGACGTCGCGCACGCCCACCCCGATCAGGCGGTTGAGCGTCAGCGGGTTGGAGATGCCCGAGGACAGCGCCTTCTTCATCATCCGGCGGATGAAGTCCTGCTGGCGCTCGATGCGGCCCAGGTCACCCCGGCCGTCGGCCTGCCAGGTGCCGTTGATGAGGAACTCCATGTCGCGGCTGCGGACCCAGGACAGACCCTTGTTCCCGTCCAGCTCCCAGCACCCGGCCCGGCCGAGGTCCAGCCCGCTTCCGCTGTCCCGCACGGGATACGGCACGTACATCGTCACGCCACCGACCGTGTCGACGATGTCCTTGAAGCCGCTGAAGTCGACCTGCATGTAGTGGTGGATGGTGATGCCCAGCGTGCGCTGCAGGGTGGCGATCAGCTGGTCGGCCCCGCCGAGCGCGAACGCGGCGTTGACCCGGTCGGAGACGTTGGTGTTGGCGATGGGCACGTAGAGGTCCCGGGGCACCGACACGATGGCCGCCCGCTGCTCTGCGGGGTCGACATGCAGCAGCATGATGGTGTCGCTTCGCTGTCCGCCCACCACGTCCTGCCCGAAGCCCTTGGCGTCGCCGGCGGCCAGGTTGGCCCGGCTGTCCGAGCCCACCAGCAGCACGTTCATGACCGGGCCCGAATCCTGGGCCAGCGCCGGCAGATCGAGGCGGGTGATCTGGCCGAGCTTGTGCTGGACGTAGACGTAGCCGAGGCCGACGAAGAAGGTGCAGAAGGCGGTGAAGGCGGTGAAGGCGATCAGCGCCCGGCGCCGGCGCCGGCGCTGGCGGAGCACCTTGGCCCGCTCCTTGGAGATCGGCGGCCGGCGGGCTGGCGGCGCGGGCCCGGTCGCTGTTGCCACCTCGGGGGGCTTCGGCGCCCGGGGTGCCTTCGCCGGCGCGGTCGGCTTGGTGACCGGCCGCCGGCGCACCCGGCGGGCGACCTCCGGCGGTGCATCGGCCAGTCGGCGGCCACCCTCGGTGGCCGCCGACCGCCCGTTGCCGTCGGGCCCGTCGCCGTTCTGGTGGCCGGCGCGGGTAGCTGCGATGCGCAGGTCGCTCATGGCTTACGCCGCCGGCGCGAGCGTCAGCCCGGTGCTCGCGACGGTCGCACGGCGATAGGCAGGGGTCATGACCTCTCTCGTAGGATCCGGCGGGTGGAGACGGCCGTCGTAGGCGGATGCCTGCTGACGGGCCTGCGCGACGTGACCAATGACCTTACCGTCCTGGACGCGCGCGGTCACGGTCGGTGGGCGGTCGTGGTTCCCTTCGACGCCGCGCCGGTCTGTGCCCGGTTCGAGCGGTGGGCGCCGGCCCCATCGTCGGCGCCGGCGGCGACGGCAGCCGTCCCCCTGGCCTCATGGACGTCGAGCCTCGACGAGGACGGTTTCTCCAAGGGGGTGGAGGCCATACGGGAGGCCATCGGCAACGGCGACGTCTACCAGGTCAACCTGTGCCGGCGGCTGTCGGCCCCGGTCCCTCCGGGCTTCGACGTGCTCGGCCTGGCCGCCGCCCTGGCCGAGGCCAACCCCGCCCCCCACGCCGCCGCCGTGCGCATCGACTCGGCCGGCCTGGCCGTGGCCTCGGCGTCGCCCGAGCTGTTCCTTCGCCGCCGGGGCGACGTGGTGGAGACCCGCCCCATCAAGGGCACCACGTCGCCCGGCGGCCACTTCCTGGCCAAGGACGGGGCCGAGAACGTCATGATCGTCGACCTCATGCGCAACGACCTGGGCCGGGTGTGCCGGTACGGCACGGTCGAGGTGCCCGACCTGTGCCGGCAGGAGCATCACCCCGGCCTGTCCCATCTCGTCAGCACGGTACGGGGCCGGCTCAGGGCCGGCGTGGGGTGGGCCGAGCTGCTGGCGGCGACGTTCCCGCCCGGCTCGGTCACCGGCGCGCCGAAGCTGGCCGCCCTCGAGGTGATCCGCCGCCTGGAGCCCGTCCCTCGCGGCGTGTACTGCGGGGCCGTGGGCTGGGTGGACACCGAGGCACTCGCCGGCGACCTCAACGTCGCCATCCGCACGTTCTGGGTGGAGGACGGCCGCCTCCACCTCGGCACGGGAGGGGCGATCACCTGGGACTCGACGCCGGCGGGCGAGTGGGCGGAGACGGAGCTCAAGGCTCGGCGGCTGCTCGCCGTCGCCGCCGGCTCATGACGATCGTCTGGGTCGACGGGGCCCTGATGGACGAGCGCGAGGCGAGGGTGTCGCCGTTCGACCATGGGCTGCTCACGGGTGACGGCGTCTTCGAGACCATGAAGATCGTGCGGGGCCGGGCCTTCGCCGTCCGCCGGCACCTCGACCGCCTGGCCCGGTCGACGACGGGCATGCGGCTGCCGTGCCCTCCCCGCGACCTCGTGGCGGCCGCCATCGACGAGGTCATCCGGGCCAACGGTTGGGACCAGGGCCGGCTTCGGGTCACCGTCACCGGCGGTCCGGGCCCGCTGGGCTCGGACCGGGCGGCGGTGGAGCCGACGGTGATCGTGGCCGGCGGGCCCCAGCCGGCATGGCCGCCGGCGGCCGACGTCGCCGTCGCCCCGTGGCCCCGCAACGAGCGGGGGGCCCTCACCGGGGTGAAGTCGGTGTCCTATGGGGAGAACGTCGTCGCCCTGGCCTACGCCCGGGACCGCGACGCCGGCGAAGCCCTGTTCGCCAACCTGGCCGGGAACCTGTGCGAGGGCACCGGGACCAACGTCTTCGTCGGCCTCGGTGGCCGGCTGCTCACACCGCCGCTGTCGGCCGGCTGTCTCGCCGGCGTCACCCGCGAGCTTGTCCTGGAGCTGGTGGAGGTCGTCGAGGAGGACGTGCCCATCCGGGCGCTCGACCGGGTCGAGGAGGCGTTCCTGACCTCGAGCACCCGCGACGTCCAGCCCATCCGGGCCGTGGACGGCCGCCCGCTCCGGAAATGCCCCGGCCCCCTCACCGAGGGGGCCGGGACTGCGTTCAAGGGATTGGTGGGCCGGGAGCTCGACCCTTAGATCTGCTGGCCGCCCGTCGTGGTGCAGGGCGGGAACGCCGTCCGGTAACGGTTGCCGAACCACTGGTTGTTGTCGCAGTTCGGGTTCTGGTCGTGGAGGTCGTAGGCCGCGTTGCCGAACGCCGCGCTGGGGATGGTGGGCCTGACCGCGTTGCCGACCGAGGTGTTGCCCTGGATGACGTTGTTCTGCGAGCCGGCGTTGACGCCCAGCGGGCCGCGGATCCGGATGCCGTTGTCCCCGTTGCCGCTGGTGAAGTTGCCCTGGATGGTCGTGCGGTCGGAGAAGTTGAAGACGATGATGCCGTCTCCCCGGCGGGCACTCGACCGGAACAGGCCGTTGTTGTTCGACGTGTTGCCCCGGATCACGTTGCCCGGCGACCGGGCGAAGATGGCGATGCCGTCGAGGCCGTTGCCGATCACGGTGTTGTCGAGGATCTGGTTGGACGCCATCACGAAGGCGGTGCCGGCGTACGTGGGCTCGATTCGGATGCCGTCGTTGTCGGTCGCCTGGGTGAACCCGTCACGGCCGACGACGTTGTTGAGGACCTCGTTGTTGGAGATCACGTTATTGGTCGACGGGCCGGAGGTGGGCCGGGGGTGGTCGGCGTCGACCAGGGAGTACACCCCGATGCCGGCGTAGGGCCCGTTGTCCTCGGTCCGGTTGTTCAGGATCTGGTTGTAGCTGGACGACATGATGCCGATGCCCTCACCGAATCGGGTGTTGATGCCGCCGGAGCTGCGCCCGATGTTGCGGATGGCGGTGATGCCGGCCACGGTGTTGCGGGAGCCGCCCTCGATGATCACCCCGCCGTCGAAGTCGGAGACGGTGCCGTTCTGGACCCTGACGCCGGTGCGGCCCAGCATGTAGACGCCGGCGTTGTCGTTGAAGTTCGGCGTGCCGAAGATGCGGTGCCCGCCCAGGTCGAGGACGATGCCGTCGGCGCCGATGATGAGGCCGTAGTTCGGGCAGGGCCCGAGGTCGGCCGTGAGCGTGGTGCTCTGGGTGATGGTCTGCCCGCAGACCGGCTGGACCTGGGCCTCGACGCCGGTGACCGTCGGCAGCGTGACCGCCGCCACCCCCACCAGCAAAGCCCCAACCTTGCGTAGTCGCTTGTTCATCGGGCAAGTCTTAGGGTCCGCGTCCTCGGCATTCAATAGAGGCAGATCCGCTCTACCCTCCGGTTACATAGCGGATCAGCGGAGGTGGATCACGTCGCCGGCGGCGATGGCGCGGCCGCCGACGACGAGTTGGCCGTGCTCGTCCACACCGGTGGCGAACCCCTCGACGGCGCCGCCGGGGGCCTCCACCCGGACCCGCCGGCCGAGCGTCGTGCACCGGTCGCGGTAGCGGGCCAGGACGTCGCCGGGGGCTTCCAGGCCGGCAAGGTAGGCGTCGAGGACGGCGTGGCGGTCGACCGCCGCACCGAGGCAGGCGGCGCCGGCCGGCGCCCACGCCAGGTTCAGTCCCAGGCCCACGACGGCGGCGCCGGCCACCAGCTCGGAAAGGATCCCGCCCAGCTTGAGGCCGTCGAGGAGCAGGTCGTTGGGCCACTTCAGGCTTACCGCGGCGCCGGCCACCGCCGCGCACGCCTCGGCCGCGGCCACCCCGGCGGCCAGCGTGACCAGGGCCGGCGCCGGCCGGAGGATGACCGAGACCAGCAACGAGGCCCCGGGCCGGGACTCCCAGGTGCGGCCCCGCCGGCCCCGGCCGGCGGTCTGGTGGTCGGCGCCCACCACGACGCCGTCGCCGGCGCCGGCCCGGGCCAGGTCGGCGGCCAGCCGGTTGGTGGAGTCCAGCTCGGCGAACCAGCGGACGTCTGCGAAGCGGCCGGCCGTCTCTCCCATTGCGCCATGATGACGCCACATGTTCTCCAAGGTCCTGATCGCCAACCGGGGCGAGATCGCCGTCCGGGTCATCCGGGCCTGCCGGGAGCTCGGCATCGCCAGCGTCGCCGTCTACTCGGAGGTCGACCGCCGATCGCTGCACGTCCGCCTGGCCGACGAGGCCTTCGCCCTCGGAGGGGAGACGGCGACCGAGAGCTACCTCAACACCGAGGCCGTCCTCGACGCCATCACCGCGAGCGGCGCCGACGCCGTCCACCCCGGATACGGGTTCTTCAGTGAGAACCCCGCCTTCGCCCGTAGCGTCGCGTCACGGGGAGCGGTCTTCGTCGGGCCGCCGCCCGAGGCCATGGAGGTCATGGGCGACAAGGTGTCGTCCCGGCAGGCCGCCATCGCCGCCGGCGTGCCCGTGGTGCCGGGCAGCGACGGCGCGGTCACGACCGCCGAGGAGATCGTGGCCTTCGGCGCCAGCCACGGCTGGCCGGTGGCGATCAAGGCTTCCTACGGCGGCGGGGGCCGGGGCATGAAGGTGGTCGCCGGCCCGGAGGACGCCGCGTCCCAGCTGGAGTCGGCCAAACGGGAGGGGCAGGCGTACTTCGGGAACGCCGAGGTGTACCTGGAGCGCTACCTCGACTGGCCCCGCCACATCGAGATGCAGGTGTTCTCCGACACCCACGGCAACGCGGTGTGGATGGGTGAGCGGGACTGCTCGAGCCAGCGCCGGCACCAGAAGCTCATCGAGGAGACACCGGCGCCGGGGCTGGCGCCGGCCGTCCGCCAGGCCATGGGGGAGGCGGCGGTGGCCGTCACCCTGGCGTGCGGCTACGCCAACGCCGGCACCGTGGAGTTCCTCGTCCAGGACGACGAGTTCTTCTTCCTCGAGATGAACACCCGCCTCCAGGTGGAGCACCCGCTCACCGAGCTGGCCTGCGGCGTCGACCTGGTCGCCGAGCAGCTACGGGTGGCGTCGGGGTCTCCCCTGTCGTTCACCCAGGACACCATCGACCCCCGGGGCCACGCCATCGAGTGCCGGGTCAACGCAGAGGACATCGCCGGCGGGCGGTTCATGCCCTCCCCCGGCACGCTGACCCGCTTCTCCCGACCGGGCGGCTTCGGGGTGCGCATCGACGTCGGCTACGGCGAGGGCGACGCCGTCAGCCAGCACTACGACAACCTCATCGCCAAGGTCCTCACCTGGGGCGGCTTCCGGGAGGAGGCCCGCCGCCGCATGCTGCGGGTGCTGCGGGAGATGACCGTCGACGGCGTGGCCACCAACATCCCGGCCCACCTGCGCCTCCTCGAGCATCCCGACTTCATCGAGAACCGCCACTCCACCCGTTGGGTGGAGGAACGGATCGACTTCTCGGACATGCCCCCGGCCGGCGCCGGCGGGACCGGCGAAGCGCCGCCCGGCGAGATCCCACGCGACGTCACCGTCGAGGTCGACGGCCGGCGTTACGAGGTGCGGGTGTGGTTGCCCGAACAGGCCGGCGTGAGCGCCGGCAGGCCGGCGCCTCGGGCCAAGCGCATCTCGGGTGTGGCCGCGGCGGGCCCGGCCGGCGGCCGCATCACCGCCCCCATGCAGGGGACGATCATCGAGGTCATGGTGGGGGTGGGCGACACGGTCACCGCCGGCCAGGCCCTGTGCGTGCTCGAGGCGATGAAGATGGAGAACGAGGTCGACGCCGAGCGGGCGGGCACGGTCACCGAGGTCCGGGTGTCGCCCGGCGACAACGTCAGCGCCGGCGACGTCCTGTTCGTCCTCGAGTAGTCGCCGCCGGGAGCAGCGCTTCCTCGGCGAGGCAGCTGCGCTACTCCGCCGCCTCGGTGAGGGACTCGGCCACCGAGGGGTGGACGAGGAGGCTGTCGACCACGTCGGCCACCCGCAGGTTGCAGTTCACCGCCAGTGCCAACACCGAGATCAGCTCGGCGGCGTGGGCGCCGACGATCGACCCGCCCAGCACGATGCCGGTGGCCGGGTCGGAGACGATCTTCACGAAGCCCCGGGGGTCGTGGTTGATGAGCGCCTTGGGGTTGGCCGAGAACGGGACCTTGGTGACCCGGATCTTGCGGCCGGTGGCGAAGGCCTCGGCCTCGGCCACGCCCACCTCGGCGATCTCCGGCTCGGTGAACACGGCCTGGGGCGCCTTGTCGTAGTCGAGGTGGCGGTGCTCGCGGGTCTGCATGCCCATCACGTGCTCGGCGATCTTGCGCCCCTGCATGGCCGCCACCGACGACAGTGGCAGCTTGCCCGACAGGTCGCCGGCGGCGTAGACGTGGGGCAGGTTGGTCTGGCAGTGCTGGTTGACCGGCACGAACCCCCGGTCGTCGACGTCCACTCCGGCCTCCTGCAAACCGAGGCCCTCGGAGTTCGGCACCAGGCCGATGGCCAGCAGGGCGTGGCTGCCCCGGGCGATGCGGCCGTCGTCGCAGCGGACGGCGACCCCCTCGTCGGTCCGGTCGATGCCGACGGCCCGGGCCCCGATGAACAGCTTCACGCCGCGGCGGAGGAACTCGTCCTCCAGGGCGGCGGCGACCTCGGGGTCCTTGTTGGGCAGCACCTGCTGGCGGCTGACCACCAGCGTCACCTTCGACCCGAACGAGGCGAACATGTGGACGAACTCCACGCCGGTCACCCCCGAACCGATCACCACCAGGTGCTCGGGCATGACCGGCGGCGGATAGGCCTGGCGCGTGGTGAGGACGCGGTCGCCGTCGGGCTCGCACCAGTCGGGGACGCGGGGCCGGCTGCCGGTGGCGACCAGGATGGCGTCGGCCTCGAGCTCCTCGGTGCCTCCGGCGCTGCCGACCGCGACGGTGTGTGGCCCGGTGAGCCGTCCGGTGCCCAGGATCACCCGGACGCCCTGGTCGGACAGCAGATCCTCCACCGAGGTGCGCAGGCGGTCCTCGATGCCGGTGATGCGCCGCTTCAGGGCGTCGTGGTCCAGACCGGCGTCGAGGGCGGCCAGGCCCATGCCTCCGGACCGCTCGACGAAGGCCATGGCCCCGCCGGTGGCGATCATGGCCTTGGAGGGGATGCAGTCCCACAGGTGGGCGGCGCCACCGACGACGTCGCGCTCGACGAGGGTGACTCTGGCCCCGTGGCGCGCCGCATGGCTGGCGGCCTGGTTGCCGGCGGGGCCTCCCCCGATGATGACGAAGCGCACGGCCATGCGTCCAGGTTAGGAAGAACTTCGATGGACGACGACGGCGAGGGGGCCCGTGATGCTCAGGGCACCACCTGTAGCTCCTCGGCGAAGTGGCAGGCGGCGGGGTGGCCCTGGCCCCGGTCGATCAGCGCCGGCTCCTCCTCGGCGCAGATGTCCTGGGCCTTCCAGCAGCGGGTTCGGAACCGGCAGCCGGAGGGGGGGTCGGCCGGGCTGGGCAGGTCGCCCTGGAGCACGATGCGCTTGCGCTTGCGTTCCACCGGCGGGTCGGGGACGGGCACCGAGGACAGCAGTGCCTGGGTGTAGGGCATGGCCGGGTGGTTGTAGATGTCGTCCCGGGTGCCGATCTCGACGACCTTGCCCAGGTACATCACCGCCACCCGGTCGGAGATATGGCGGACGACCGAGAGGTCGTGGGCGATGAACAGGTAGGCCAGGTTCAGGCGACCGCGGAGCTCCTCCAGCAGGTTCAGCACACCGGCCTGGATGCTCACGTCCAGAGCGGAGACCGGCTCGTCGAGCACCAGCACGTCCGGCTCCAGGGCGAGGGCGCGGGCCACGCCGATGCGCTGGCGCTGGCCGCTGGAGAACTCGTGGGGGTACCGGTTGGCGTGCTCGGGACGGAGCCGCACCAGCTCCAGCAGCTCGTTGGCCCGGGCCCGGGCCTCCTTGGTGGCCATGCCGTGGACGATCAGCGGCTCGGCCACGATCGACCACACCTGCATGCGGGGGTTGAGCGAGGCGTAGGGGTCCTGGAAGACGATCTGGAGGTCGGCCCGCAGCTTGCGGAGCTCCTTGCGCCCCAGCTTGAGCACGTCGCGCCCGCGAAAGACGACCTCGCCGCTGGTCGGCTCGATCAGGCGCAGCACGCAGCGGGCGGTGGTCGACTTCCCGCAACCCGACTCCCCTACCAGGCCGAGCGTCTCCCCCTCGTGGAGGTCGAAGGACACCCCCGAGATGGCGTGGACCTTCCCGCCTCCCCGCACGGGGAACTCCTTGACCAGATCCCGGACCTCGAGGATCACTTCACTCATGACACGTCCGCCCCTACCGGCCCCATCTCTTCGGCATAGTGGCAGGCGGCCTCCACCGGGCCGACCCGGCGCAGGCGGGGGTCGTCGACCCGGCAGTTCGGCCGCTCGTGGGAGCAGCGGGGATGGAAGGCGCAGCCCTTGGGCAGCGCGAGCAGCGACGGGGCGCCGCCGCCGATGGAGGTCAGGGGACCCCGCCGGGTGTCGGTGAGCCGGGGGACCGACGAGAGCAGACCCCGCGTGTAGGGATGGCGGGCCTGGGCGTAGACGTCGTCGACGGTGCCGCGCTCCACGACCCGGCCTGCGTACATGACCGACACCTCGTCGGCCAGGCCGGCCACGACCCCGAGGTCGTGGCTGATGATGACGATGGCCACGCCCTTCTCCCGGCGGATGTCGCGGAGGAGGTCGAGGATCTGGGCCTGGATGGTGACGTCGAGGGCGGTGGTCGGCTCGTCGGCAACCAGCACGTCGGGGTCGTTGGCCACGGCCATGGCCACCATGACCCGCTGGCACATGCCGCCGGAGAACTGGTGGGGGTAGTCCCGCGCCCGCTTGTCGGGCTGGGGTATGCCGACGAGCGCCAGCAGCTCCACCGCCCGCTTGAGCGCCTCCTTGCGGTGCACCTCGGGATGGTGGATGCGGATGCCCTCCACGATCTGGTGGCCGATGGTGTGCACCGGGTTGAGCGACGTACGGGGGTCCTGGAAGATCATGGCGATGCCGGAGCCGCGCACCTTGCGCAGCTCCGACGGCGGCAGCCCCAGGAGCTCCCTGCCCTTGTACCTCACCGAGCCCGTCACCTCGGCGGT
Organism: Acidimicrobiales bacterium; assembly: GCA_035540095.1. Taxonomy (GTDB): domain Bacteria; phylum Actinomycetota; class Acidimicrobiia; order Acidimicrobiales; family AC-14; genus CADCTB01. The sequence goes on from DATLHA010000142.1 coordinate 34,429, forward strand.
GGAGGGCAGGAGACCGAGGGCGGCGAGCATCGTCACCGTCTTGCCCGAGCCGGACTCGCCCACCACGCCCCGTATCCGGCCCGGGTCCAAGGTGAGGTTGACGCCCCGGACCGCCTGGACCCGTCCCTCCAGCGTCGGGAAAGTGACTTCCAGATCCTTGATGTCGAGTACGGCGGCCATGTGCTCCGAAACAGTAGGCGGACGACGTGCGGTGTTTCTGGCTACATGCCACAATCGCGCTAGAGACGGCGGTCGGGGTGCGCTGGGCACCTGCGCCGTCTCGCCGCATCTCTCAGGGGGAAGAAATCATGCGTCGCAAAGCACTCGCCATCGTCATGCTGCTCGGCCTGCTGGCAGGCGCCTGCGGTGGAGACGGCAGCCCGTCGGACAGCGCCGGCGGCCAGGCATCCGGCCAACCGGACCTCAACGCCACCGTGAGGGTGGCGGCCAACGAGGACCAGTGGACCGAGGGTGGTACCGGCGCCAAGTCGTACCACTTCATGTACGTCTACAACGTCCAGGTCTACGAGCCGCTCGTCTACATCGCCAGCGACTACACGCTGAAGCCCGGCCTGGCCACCCGGTGGGAGCTGCAGCCCGACGGCAAGACGTGGCGCTTCTTCCTCCGCCAGGGCGTCACCTTCCACGACGGCACCCCGTTCAGCGCCGACGACGTCGTCTGGACGTGGGGGGTGCGCCAGCCCGAAGGCCGGACCCTGACCACCGTCCTCAACACCCTCGGCCCCGACTCGGTGAAGAAGATCGACCAGTTCACCGTCGACTTCACCCCGGCGCAGACCAACCTGCGCCTGCCCGAGCAGATCGGGCACCCCGAGGGCGCCATCGTGAAGGCCAACACCCACAACGACACCCCGCCCTACGCCGGCACCGGCCCGTGGAAGTACGAGAGCTACACCCCCAAGCAGACCGCCTCGTTCGTCCGCAACGACAACTACTGGGGCGAGAAGCCGCAGGTCCGCAAGATGGACATCCGCTTCTACCCGGACCCCCAGACCCGGCTCGAGGCCCTGAAGTCGGGGCAGGCCGACCTGGCCATCGACCTCCCCGCCGACGCCACCAAGTCGCTCACCAACGACCCCAACTTCAAGGTCGTGAAGTCGAAGGCGGGGCGGAACCACCTGCTCTACGTCAACAAGCTCCCCGACCGCCTCACCACCGAGCCCGCCATTCGTGAGGCGGTCACCTACGCCATCGACCGCCAGTCCTACGTCGACGTCGTGCTCGACGGCAACGCCGCCCCCGGGCGGTACATGGCGCCGGGCTCCGTGCTCGGTTCGGCGGCCAGCCAGGTGCAGGCGATCCCGCGTGACCTGGCCCGCAGCCGCAAGGTCCTCGACGACGCCGGCTGGCGGGTCGGCTCCGACGGCATCCGCAGCAAGGACGGCAAGCGCCTCAGCCTCAAGCTGCTCGGCCAGCAGGAGGTACCCGAGTCGGCCCTCCTCGTCATCCAGTCGAACCTGAAGGACGTGGGCATCGACGTCGAGATCAAGAAGACGCCCGACGTGGCCACCCGGAACTCGCTCTACGCCCAGGGCAAGGGTGACTTCGACCTCGACCTCGAGCCGCCCAACCAGAACGACGCCAACCCGGCCTTCCTGCCCGTGCTGCGGATGGCCAAGCGCAGTGCCACCAACGTCCAGTTCGCACCCGACGCCCCGCCGGCGACGCCCAACGGCCCCGCCTTCGAGGCCGAGGTGACCAGATCGGACCAGGCCAAGACCACCGCCGAGGTCCAGGACGCGGCGGCCAAGATGATGAACATCCTCATCAACAAGGACTACCTGGTGGTCCCCCTGGCCGACGCCTTCCGCATCTACGGCATGGCCAAGAACGTGAGCCTCGGTGACCCGCACCCGTCGTTCACCAACCAGACCTGGTTCAGCCTCTCGATGACCTCGGCCCGGTAGCCCGGGGCAGTGGCGAGGTACCTCGCCCGGCGCCTGCTCATCGCCATCCCGACCCTCCTGGCGCTCTCCTTCCTGATCTTCCTCCTCGTCACCAACGCACCGGGAGACCCAGCCGAGGAGTACGCCAGGAAGCGGTCGGGGTCGCAGGAGGCCACGGCTCAGGACATACGCAACGCGCAGAAGGAGCTCGGTCTCGACCGGCCGTTCTTCGTCCAGTACGGGTCGTGGATCAAAGGCCTCGCCACCGGCGACCTGGGCGAGTCCTTCGCCAAGCGCCGGCCGGTCTACGACGTCCTCAAGGAGCGCATCACCGCCACGCTGGAGCTGACCACGGCAGCATTGCTGCTCATCCTGGTGGTGGGGCTCCCGCTGGGGGTGATGGCAGCCATGTTCCACCGCCACTGGACCGACCAGGCCTTCCGGGTGGCGGCGCTCATGGCCGCCTCCATACCCGGGTTCTTCCTGGCCTACATGCTGATCGTGCAGCTGGCCACGGAGATGAAGCTGCTGCCGGTGGCCGGCCGCCAGGGCTGGGAAAGCCTCATCATGCCGGCCATCGTCGTGGCCATCACGCCGGCGGCGGTCATCTCCCGGCTCCTGCGGGCCAGCCTCCTGGAGGTCTTCACCGAGGACTACATCCGCACCGCCCGCTCGAAGGGGTTGGGGTCCCTGCAGGTCGTGCTCCGGCACGGCTTGCGCAACGCCTCCATCCCCGTGGTGACCTACCTCGGCACCGTTCTGGGCGCCCTGCTGGAGGGAGTGGTGATCACCGAGTTCATCTTCGCCTGGCCGGGGCTGGGGCTACTGACCCTGGAGGCCATCTCCCAGCGGGACTACCCCCTGATCCAGGCCGCGGTGCTGATGGCCGGCGCCATCTACCTCGTGGGCAACCTGCTCGTCGACGTCCTCTACGGCCTGCTCGACCCCCGCATCCGCCTGGAGCCGGCAGCCCGGTGACAACGTGAGGGAGCCGCAGGCGAGCGGACCGACGAGCACAGTGTCGCGCCAAGCGGGAGAGCCGCCGAAGGCGGTGAGCCGGTGAGCACCTCCGAAGCGGTCCTCCGCCAGGCCGGGGAGACGTTCGTTCCTGTGCGCCGGCGGATGTTCCGCCGGCTGCTCAAGGACCGCACCGCCGTCCTGGGCCTGGTGATCATCGCCGTCGTGGTGGTGGCCGCCATGCTGGCGCCGTGGATCGCCCGTCACGACCCCGTCCAGACCAACTTCTCCAACCGCTTCGCGTCCATCAGCCGCAGCCATCCTCTGGGCACCGACAACCTCGGGCGTGACGTCTTCGCCCGGTTGCTGCACGGCGCCCGCCTGTCGCTGGGCATGGCCGTGAGCGCGACGGTCGGCATCACGGTCCTCGGCGTCATTCTCGGGCTGGTGGCGGCCATGTACGGCCGGCTGGCCGAGACCGTCATCATGCGCTCCGTGGACGTACTGCTGGCCCTGCCGACGCTGATCCTGGCGCTGGTCGTCGTCGGCCTCTTGGGTCAGGGGCTCCGGAACCTGATCATCACGATCATCCTCGTCGGCTGGCCCCGTTACGCCCGGCTCGTACGGGGCATGGCCCTCAAGGTCCGGGAGCAGGACTTCGTGGAGGCGGCCAGGGCGGTGGGCGCGTCGCGGCCACGCATCATGTTCCGCCATGTGGCGCCCAACCTGCTGGGGCCGACGGTGGTGTTCAGCACCATCGACATGGGCAGCACCCTGCTGGCCGTGTCCGGCCTGTCGTTCCTCGGCTTCGGCGTGGGGCCACCGACACCGGAGTGGGGCGCCATGCTGGCCGAGGCCCGGTCGTTCCTCGACCGGGCGCCGGTGCTCCTCCTGTGGCCCGGCCTGGCCATCACCCTCATGGTGCTGGCCTTCAACCTCGCCGGCGACGGCCTCCGCGACCTGCTCGACCCCCGCACCGTGGAGGCCACCCCGGGCCTGGAACGGGGGTTGAAGATCCGCCGCCGGCAGCGACCTGCGACACCGACGCCGGCGCCGCTGGCCGCGACCGACCTCCTGATCGAGGACGAGCCACTCGAGGCCCGCCAGGGATCGAGTGGTCAATCGGGGGGCGTCTAGGGCCGGCCAGTGACCAATCGCTCCGGCGATCAGGCCGCCGGCGCCGCCTTGGGGTGGGGCATGCACAGCTCGTCGTACTCGGCGATGACGATCTCGCCGGCCTCGGGCCCGCACGCCGGGCACGCCTCGTCACGGCGGATCTTGAACGTGCGGAACGACTCCTCGAGGGCGTCGTAGGCCAGCAGCCGCCCGACCAGGGGGTCGCCCAGGCCCAGGATCAGCTTGATGGCCTCCATGGCCTGGATGGAGCCGATGATGCCGGGCAGCACGCCCAGCACGCCGGCCTCGGCGCACGACGGCGCCAGCTCCGGCGGGGGCGGCTCGGGCACCTGGCAGCGGTAGCAGGGGCCGACGAAGGGGTTGTAGACGGTGACCATGCCGTCGAAGCGGAAGATCGACCCGTGGACCACGGGGATGCGCTTGACCAGCGAGGCGTCGTTGACCAGGTAGCGAGTGGGGAAGTTGTCGGTGCCGTCGACGATGACGTCGTAGCCGTCGATGACGTCGAGGATGTTGTCGGCGCCCAGGCGGACGTCGTACGTGACCACGTTGACGTCAGGATTGAGGCTCACCAGCGTCTTCTTGGCCGAGTCGACCTTGCGCTCACCCACCCGGTCCATGTTGTGGAGCACCTGGCGCTGGAGGTTGGACTCGTCGACCACGTCCATGTCGACGACGCCCAGCGTGCCCACGCCGGCGGCGGCCAGGTACAGAGCGGCGGGCGAACCGAGGCCGCCGGCGCCGAGGAGCAGGACCTTGGCGTCCAGCAGCGCCTGCTGGCCGGCCTCGCCCACCTCGGGGAGGAGCAGGTGGCGCTGGTAGCGGTTGCGCTGCTCGGCGCTCAGGGTGCGGGGGGCGGCCCACTCCCGGTTCTCGTTCTTCCACTTGTTGAAGCCGCCGGCCATCGAGACCACGTCGGTGTAGCCGAGCTCGGCCAGGGTGCGGGCGGCGAAGGCGGAGCGGGTACCGCCGGCGCAATAGATCAGCACCGGCGCCGACTTGTCGGCCAGCCGGCTCTCGACCTGGCTTTCCAGGTGGCCCCGGGGGATGTGGACGGCGTTGGGCAGGGCGCCCTGCTCGTACTCGTCGGGCTCACGGACGTCGAGGACGACGGTGGCCGGGTCCGCGGCCAGGGTGGCCTCGGCGCCGGCGGTGTCGACCTCGCGGATCGACGCCTTGGCGGCGGCGAGCAGGTCACGGAAGGTGGGCATGGTTGTCGATCCTCATGGACGCGGGTTCAGACCTCCTAAACCCTACCGCGCAGGTCGACATTCCCGTCTAGCGATCCACCAGCGCCGGCAGCACGTCGCTGATCGGCGCCCTCACGACGGCGCCGGCGAGGCCGTCGTAGGGCGTGGGCTCGGCGTTGACGATGACGACCGCGGCGCCGGCGCCGGCGGCCACCGCCACCAGGTCGCAGGCCGGCGACACGGTGAGGCTGGAACCGACGGCCAGCAGCAGGTCGCACTCGGTGGCGGCCCGGTGGGCCCGGAGCAGGTCCTCCACGACGAGCGACTGGCCGAAGGAGATGGTCGCCGACTTGAGGATGCCGGCGCAGCGGAGGCACGGGGGGTCCTCCTCGCCGGCGCGCAAGCGGTCGAGGACGGGCTCCATCGGGCCCCGGTCGCCGCAGTCGAGGCACATGGCCTCCCGCATGGTCCCGTGGAGCTCGACGACCGTGGCGGGGTCGTTGCCGGCGAGCTGGTGGAGGCCGTCGATGTTCTGGGTGACGAGGGTATGCAGGCGGCCCCGGCGTTCGAGGTCGACGATGGCGAGGTGCCCGGGGTTCGGCTCGGCCGTCCACGCCGGCGAGGCCAGCCGCCCCTGCCACACCCGCCGGCGCACCTGGGGATCGGCCATGTAGTCGGTGATGTTCGAGTTGCGCTGGGCCGCGGGGTCCTTCGTCCACACGCCCTGGGGGCCGCGGAAGTCGGGGATGCCGGAGTCGGTGGAGACGCCGGCGCCGGTGAGGACGACGATGCGGCCGGCGCCGGCGACGAGCGCACGGGCCCTTGACACGGCGTCTGCGGATGAAGTGTAATGAGATGACACGAGCTTCCCCTTGCTCTTCCCTGGCGTCGCGGTACTCGTCCCGGAGGCTTCTCTTGAGCTCGGTCTCAGTGCTCCCGGCGGACAATCCGTCCGTCACCATCCTGCCCGTCCGTCCCTGGCCCGACAGCGTGATCGACGCGCTGGGCCACGACCCCCGGTCCGCCTACGTCGAGCGCTTCTGGCTCGGCATCCTCGGCCCTCCGAACATTCAGAAAATGCCAGTAGCGGAGGCCCGACGTTTGGGGACCACGCCGAGTGGTTGAGGATGTACGGACAGGCTGGGGAGCCCGGCCGACGGAGCCGAGGAGGAACGGGATGGAGGACAGAGAGGTGTGGGTCAGGGTCGCCGTCTACGCCGACGACGTGGACCTGTCGAGCCTGGTGGCGACCTTCGAGGGGGCGACCCCCCCGGCGACGGTCGCCCACCTGCACGGCCTGCGGGTGCTGACCCGCCTGGCCCCGCGGGACCCCCCGGACGACGAGGTGCTCGAGGTCGAGGCCCACCTGTACGTCCACGAGGCGGGCGACGACGCCGCCGACCTCGGCCGGTTCGTGCTGGGGGTCGTCGAGGCAGCCACCGGGGCGAGGGTCGGCGACGTGGCGGTGCTGGGGGTAGGCCCCGCCGTGATCGCCCACGCCGAGAGAGGAGAAGGCTGATGAGCGAGCCCGAGTTCACCGTCGAGGACGACGACGCCTTCCCGGAGGAGGCAGAGACAAAGGAGCCGGCCGAGCCCGCCGACGATCCCGTCTTCCTCGCCCTACGGGAGGGGAAGGTGGTGAGCCTTCCGAGGCCCGAGGCCGAGAGGGAGAGGAGCCGCCTGATCTACAAGTACAGGCGGATGGCGTGGGCCGACGGGCGGCAGCTGGAGCGCAGCGACGACAAGGAGAAGGGCCTCATCCGCCTGCGCCTGAAGCCCGAGGGCACCTGATGCCCCCGAGGCAGCGGCCGGAGTTCGAGCGCCTCGCCGAGCTCGTCAGCAAGGCGATCCAGAACGACGAGGTGATGGACCAGTCGTTCAAGGCCGCCCAGGAGCGCCACGGGCAGACCTACCTGGAGCAGTGCCGCAAGGCCTCCCGGGCCCGCCCCTCCAAGCGGGCGGCGGACGCGGCGCAGGCGTACCGGGACGAGGTGACCGCCCGGGCGATCCTCGACGTGGGGCGGAGCTGGCTCGACGGGGCGAAGAAGGTGCTGGACGAGGCGAAGGGCTGAGCGCACGACTAGCTCCACGTGCGGAGACCGGTCACGACACGATCTATTCGACGGCCCCACCCGAGGCCGACCGATGGAGGACTGCGATGACCGAGAGGACCAGGAAGAACCAGCGGAGGCCGTACGACCGGCCCGAGCAGCCGGCCAAGGCGATCATCAAGAGCAGGCGCTTCCGCATCCGCGAGGTGGCGGACGAGGCGGGCTGCTCCCACGCGCTGGTGAACGACTCCCTCAGCGGCCGGTACCGGCCGTCGCCGAAGGTGGTGCAGGCGTGCGTCCGCATGCTCAACCTGCCCGCCGCCGACCTGTTCCACGCGGAGGACCTCGGACGATGACCCAGCAAAGAGGAAGGCCCCCGAGGGGACCAACCCCGGGGACCGACCGCAACAACCAATCCCTACCCAAGGAAGAGACCGAGAGGACGCTTCCGTGAACGATCATGCCGCAGACGACGAGCGGGGCGATCCGCTGGACGACCTCCTGGCCTCGGCCAAGCGTCCGCCGGGCGGGGGCGAGAAGCAGACGGGGAAGACGAAGGCCGACTCGCGGGCCGTGCTCCACGTGCGGGCCGAGACCTTCCTCGCGTCGCCGCAGGGCAAGCACCTGCTCCGGCAGCAGGACGGCGACAACCGAGGCCGCTGGTGGGTCTACGACAAGGACGAGGGCACCTGGTCCATCGAGCGGGGCTTCGGCGCCGACGGGAAGATGGAGGAGGTTCACCCCGACCTGGTGGCCGGGGACCGGGCGGCCGTCCTCAGGGAGCTGTGGAACAAGCTCCGGGTCCTGCCCGAGCGGAACTTCGACGCCGACCCGTGGAAGCTCTGCTGCAAGAACGGGGTGGCCGACCTGAGCACGGGCGAGGTCCTGCCCCACTCGCCGGACCACCGGGTCACCCGCACCACCCGGGTCGACTTCGACCCCGACCACCCGGGCGCCGACCGGTGGGAGCGGCTCTTCACCGAGTGGCTCGACGGCGACGCCGAGTCCGTCGGCTACGTGCGGCGGTACTTCGGCCTGACCCTCGTCGGCGGGATGCCCCGGGACAAGTCGTTCCTCGTCGTCCAGGGGAAGACGAACACGGGCAAGACGGTCGCCGAGAACGGGCTGATGGCCGCCCTCGGGGACTACGCCCGGGTGACCCAGCCGAGCACCTTCACGGTCGGCGACGACGCCATCACCCGCTACAGCCTCGCCGAGTTCGTCGGCCGCCGCTGCATCATCGCCCACGAGCTGGAGCGGGGGGCGAGGCTCAAAAGCTCGCTGCTGAAGACTGTGACGGGCGAGGAGCCGTTGCTGGAGGCCCGGTCGCCCGGCGGTCGGCCGTTCAGCTACCCCGGCCAGTTCATGGTCATCATGTTCACCAACTACGACCCGCCCGCCGTGGGCGACAAGGCGGTTGAGGGGCGGATGCGGGTCGTCCGGTTCGTCCGCCAGTATGTGACGAGGGAGGAGAAGGATCCGGGCCTGCGGCCGTGGGCCTCGTCCCCCGAGGGCGGGGCCGCCTTCCTCGCCTGGGCCTACCGCGGCCTGCAGGAGTGGGACGCCGAGGGGCGCGTCCTCGTCGTGCCGACCCAGATCGACCTCGACTCCGCCGAGGCCGCCGCGGGCTCCGACGCCATCGGCCGCTTCCTTGAAGACGTTCTCGAGCCGGAGCCCGTGAAATCGAACAGCGTCCCCTGCAAAGACCTGAAGGCCGTCTACGCCCGGTGGTGCAGGCAGGAGCTCCTCCCCGTGATGAGGGGAGACACCTTCAGCCTGGCCCTGCGGGAGCGGGACATCGTCTCCCAGAAGCTCAACGGCCACTGGAGGTACGTGGAGCACAAGGGGCAAGGGCTGCGGCTCAGGGACGGAGTCAGTGTCCCGACGGCTAGCGAGGAGGGCTGGTGAGCCTCCAGGTGGCCGGGAGTGGCCCGGAGGGCGTCACCCCACGTCACTGGAGCGTCACTAAGAGCTTCGGGCCAAAAACCCTTGCGGGGCAAGGCTTTCATGGGTTCTTAGTGACGTTAGTGACCCTAGTGACGTACCAATCTCCTCACGCAAGAACGAACCAACTTTGCAGGCAAAAGGGGCTGAAAGATTCGCAAACGCCCATGCGCGCCCCGTGGGGCAGGTCCCTGGCGGTACTGACGTGTCCCTAGAGGCCCTGCGGCCCAGGGGCCGGCTCTACCTCCGCTGCCCGGTCCACGACGACCGGACCCCCTCGCTGGTGGCGTCGATGGACGCCTCCGGCCGCATCCGGGTCCACTGCTTCGCCGGCTGCGACAGCGAGGCCGTCGCCGCCGCCCTGGGCGTCGAGGCGAAGGGCTGGGGTCCGACCGGCGCCCGCCCGCCCGGCGAGCTCTGGCGGGAGGCCGGCTCGACCAACTACCTGTTCCTCCTCGACCTGGAGGCGCAGGAGCGGCGGAGGCCGGACCCGGCCGACGCCGCCACCAGGAGCTTCCGGATCGAGGAGGCGAGGCGGGCGAAGCCGAGGCGGTTCCACGTCTACGAGGACGCCCGGGGCCGGCCGGTGATGGCCGTCGAGCGGGTCCACGGCCGGTGGAACTGCCAGATGATCACGTCCTTCGACCGAGAGAGCATGTCCATCGAGACCGAGCCGGGGATGCCCACCGCTGGCAAGGGCCTGATCTACCGCCTACCCGACGTGCTGGCCGCAAAGGGGCGGGAGGAGTGGGTGTGGGTGGTCGAGGGGGAGAAGGACGCCGACGCGCTGTGGGCCCGGGGCCGGGCGGCGACGACCAACCCGATGGGGGCGGGCGGCAGCTGGAGGCCGGCCCACTCCGAGTGGCTGCGGGGCGCGAGGGTGATGGTCGTCCCTGACTTCGACCTGGCCGGGTACCACCACGCCGAGCGGGTGATCCGCTCGCTGGACGGCGTCGCGTCCGAGGTGCGGTACCTGGAGCTGAGCGGCGTGCCGGTCGGCGGCGACATGTCGGACTGGCTGGCGACGGCGGCGGCCGAGGACTGAGGCCGGGCCGGGGAGCTACACCCCTCCCATGGTGGGGGGCCCAG
>DATLHA010000143.1:0-10380 GCA_035540095.1 Acidimicrobiales bacterium
GGCGAGCGACGCCCTCCCGCGGCGGACGCTCGCCAGCCGCACCATCTCGCGGTGGACGCTCGCCAGGTCCGGCATCTCGCGGCGGTCGAGCGCGAGCCCCGGCATCGCGCGGCGGTCGGTCTCCGGCGGGGCGCTCCGAACGCGCCCGCTCCGGCCGGTCGGGACGGGCCCGCTCCCGCTCGCCCGCGCCGACGGTGCCCCGCCCCTCGCGCCGGGCACCGTCGCGTGGACCGGCACCAGCACCACCACCGGCACCGGGTCCGGGCGTGGCCCGGGGACGGGTGGCCCCAGGGCCCAGCGGCCGGCCGTCGGGGCCGACGGGGCCTCGATCGCCTCGTCCGCCGCCGGCGCCGAAGCCACCGCCGAACCGGTCGTTGCGCCCACCTCGGTCACCCCGCCGGCCGCGGTCGGCGCCCTCGCGCTCGGGCTTCAGGGGGCTGTGAGTGACCAGCGCCTCCTCCTTCCCGGAGCCGAGGATGGGGAGTACCTCCTCACTCGCCGGCTTCTTCTTTGGCTTGGGCGGCGTCACCGACGTCACGTTGATGCCGTCGAGGTCGAAGTCGGCCTCGGCCTTGACCACGTCGCCGACCTTGGCGCCGTCATGGAGGACGGACGCCGAGACCAGCCCTTTGGGCTGGCGAGCACCCGCCGCCCGCCACGTCCACGTGCCGTCGGGGCGCGAGCTCGTCAGTTCGATGTCGATGCGCGGCATAGAAGGACCCAACCTAGCCAACCAGCCCGACGGCGGGCTGAGGGGAGAGGTTTCTCCAGGCGGCGCCGACGGTAAGACGCGTCAACAGGTGACGAACGCGAGAGCAGAGGTGAGCCTGATGGCCCAGCAGACGACGACCGACATCCGAGGGGCGGAGGGCGGCGCCCTTGTCACCGGGCAGGGCCGCACATCGATCGCCGACTCGGTGGTGGAGAAGATCGCCGGCGTCGCCGCTCGGGAGGTCTCGGGGGTGCACGAGATGGGCAGGGGAGCGGCGCGGGCCTTCGGCACGATCAAGGAGAAGATCCCCGTCGGGGCCTCTGGACCGAATATGACCCAGGGCGTCAAGGTGGAGGTGGGGGAGCGCCAGGCGGCCATCGACATCGACCTCGTCGTCGAGTACGGCGTGTCCATCCCCGACGTCGCGCAGGCGGTACGCGACAACGTCATCCAGCGGATCGAGCGCATGACCGGCCTCGAGGTCACCGAGGTCAACGTCTCCGTGGACGACGTGTACCTCGGCGGCGACGACAGTCCCCCAGAGCCTCCCCGGGTCCAGTGACACCCAATCTCGAGGCGGTCGCCGCGGCAGCACTCGGCTGCCCCCTCATCGCCGACCTCACCGGCGGGCGCTTCGGCGAGGTCGCGACGTACCTACCCGGTCGGCGCATCACCGGCGTGCGCGAGGTCGACGGGACCGTGGAGGTCCACGTCGTCGCCAGGTGGGGGACACCGCTGCCCGAGGTAGCCGACGTGCTCCGGGCTGCCGTGGAGCCCCACGCCGGTGGCGTGCCGGTGGCCGTCTTCGTCGAGGACATCGAGCTACCGGCCGACCGCATCCGGGCAGCCATCCCGGAGGCCACGGTTGCGACCCCATGAGGTGCTCGGGGTGAGGCCCGACGCGGCCCCGACCGACGTGGCCGAGGCGTTCAGGCGCTACGCCCTTCGCCACCACCCCGACCGAGGCGGCGACGCCGCCACCTTCCAAGCCGGTGTCGACGCCTACCACGAGCTCCTGGGCAGGCGCCCAGCCACCCGTCGAGCGCCAGCCGACGTCGTCTTCCACCGTCGGGTCCGGACCAGCCCTGCGTCCCTGCTGCGGCTGGCGTCGCGCCGGCTGGCCGCCTTCCGTCCCCGCTGAGACCTCAGGAGGTCCCCATGCAACCCACCATCGTCGGACTGTTCGTCGGCCTGCTGCTCGGGCTGGCTCTCGCCTTCGACGGTTTCGGCTCCATGCTCATCGTCGCCTTCTGTGGCGCGGTTGGCTACGTGGTCATGAAGGTCATCCAGGGCGAGATCGATCTGACGCCCTACCTCGGCGGCGGCGGGCGCGTCCGCCGGTGACGACACAGCTCCCCGTCGATCCCGGCGCGACGGCGGATCTGCCTCGCGCCGCGCTCCGTACGGGGAGGGGAGAGACCATCATCGGCCCTGCGGTGGCCGAGAAGATCGCCAGCCGGGCCGCGTCCGAGGTGGACGGTGTCGGCGGTGTGGTGCAGACCGGGCTGTCACGACTGCTGCCCTGGAATGTCGGCGGCGACTCGCCGGCTCGTGCGGAGGCCGAGGTCGGGAGCGACACCGTGACCGTGGACCTCACCGTCAACGTGCTCTATCCGGAGCCGGTGGCCGCCGTGACGAACGAGGTTCGCGCGCGGGTCACCCGGCGCCTCGCCGAGCTCTGCGGCCTCCGGGCCACCGAGGTCAACATCGCCGTTCCCGCGCTGGTGACGCCGGCGCGGGGCACCCGCCGGCGGGTGGAGTAGCGATGCGGATCGCCAACCGCGTCGTCTCGGCCGTCCTGGCCCTCGCGGTCGTGGTGGGCGGCCTCCTCGTCGCGGTGGAGATCGTGGTCGCCGGCTTCGACCGCCGGCCCTGGGTGCTCCCGCACGACGACTGGTACGACAGCGCCCGGCGGCGCGCGTGGGCCGACGCGCCGCCGCGCTGGATCTTCATCGGCCTGATCGTCGCCGGCCTGGTGCTGCTTTTCCTCCAGTTCGCCCGCCGGCGGCCCGGAGCCCTGGCCATGACGCCGGGCCCGGTGCCCGCCGACATCGGCCGGCGCAGCCTCGAGAAGGCGCTCGTCCGGGAGGCGACCCGGGTCGACGGCGTGGCCGCGGCCAAGGTGAAGGTGCGGGAGGACACGGCCGACGTCGTCGCCACCTCGAATCGGCGCCAAACCGATGACCTCGGGCCTCGCCTCACCGATGTGCTCGACCGGCGTATGGGCGCCCTGGGCCTGGCCCGTCCGCCGGCAGTCCGGGTGAAGGTGCAGGGGCGGAGCGACCGGTGAGACGCGGCCCCGATCGCCTCAACTCGGTGGTGCTGACCCTGCTCGGCCTCGCTCTCATCGGCGCAGGCGCCTACGGCCTGGCCCGCGGCTTTGGCGCCTTCGAGGAACGCCGGGCCCAGGATCCCGTCATGAGCGAAGAGGTACGCAGCTTCGTGGCTCGCAACGCCAACTGGTTCTGGCCGGTGGCCGCTGTGGTCTCGCTGCTGGTCGCCTGGCTGGGGCTGCGGTGGCTGCTCGCCCAGTTCTCCACGCCGACGGTCAACCGACTGCCGGTGCGGGCCGACGGGCCCGGTCACACCGAGCTCCTGAGCTCGGGTGCCACTACAGCCCTCGCCCGCGACATCGAGGAGTACCAGGGCGTGCGCTCGGCCCACGCCCGACTGGTCGGCGACCATCCCGTGCCCGAAGTGGGGGTGACGGTCGACGTGCATGACGACGCCGACGTACCTGAGGTGCGTCGGCGCATCGAAGAGCATGCCTTGGCCCGGTTCCGCGGCGCGCTGGAGCTCTCAGAGCTGCGGTCCACGGTGCATGTGCGCCTGGCCGAACGGGCCGGCCGCAGCGTGCACTGAGTCGGTAACCTTCGCTGGTGCCCAGCGAAGACTTCGTGGAAGTGCGCCTCCTCGGGTTGCCTCTCCTGGTCTGGCGGCGGACACAGGAACACGTCGACGGCCTCTTGCGGGAGTTCGCGCTCATCGCCCAGGACGGCGAGGCGCGGGCCGCCACCCCGAAGCGGCTCCTGGATCTGGTGAAGGAGGTCAACGCCACGTACGGCGGGTTCTCCGCCGAGCCACGACAGGCCATGGAGGCCGCGCTGGACCGCGACGAGTCGGAGATCGACCTCACCTATCGGCTGCCGCCGGCGGCCGGCGATGCCGCTCAGCGCCTCGGCGACATGCTCGACGAGGCGGACGACTACTGCCGCAGGGGCGATCACCTGCTCAGCCTGGCCACCCCGCCGGAGGAGCTGCGCTTCCGGAAGTGGTTCATCGGCGAGTTCGTCGCCCAGATCGGCGGCGCCCCGCCGACGCCCTGGCCGGAGGCGGAGCAGCCCGGTGGCGGACGCGGCGAGGCCGGGTAGGAGCCGGCCCAGGCGCAGCACAGCCAGAACCGGCGTCAGCGCCGACGGCGGGGGATCACCACGCCGCCGGGAGCGGCGGCATGTCACCGTCGACCGGGGCGAGCGGCCCCTCGATCGACTGCGCCGAACGCTCGATCGCGAAGTGGGGCAGGAGCCGCTCGATCCAGCCCGGGAGCCACCAGTTGCGGTCGCCGAGCAGCTCCATGGTGGCCGGGACGACCACCATGCGCACGAGCGTGGCGTCGAGCAGGACGGCGAGGGCGAGGCCCAGGCCGAACAGCTTGATCTCCCGGAGGTCCTCGAGCATGAAGGAGGCGAAGACCACGACCATGATGGCGGCGGCGGCAGTGATCACCCGGGCCGTCGACGCCAGGCCGTCGGCCACGGAGGTGGTGGCGTCACCGGTTTTCAGGTACTCCTCCCTGATGCGGGAGAGCATGAAGACCTCGTAGTCCATGGAGAGGCCGAACACGACGGCGAAGAGCATCAACGGGATGAAGGGGTTGATAGGCCCGCCTTCGATGCCGAACAGCTGGCCGGCCCAGCCCCACTGGAACACGGCGACCACGACGCCGTAGGCGGCGCCGATCGTCAGCACGTTCATGAGGACCGCCTTGAGCGGCACGAGGAGGGACCGGAAGACCGTCATCAGCAGCAGGAACGAGAGGGCCAGCACCGCCCCGAAGAAGATGGGCATCCGCTCGGCGAGGTAGTCGGTTATGTCGATGTTGATCGCCGCGCTGCCGGTGACGTGCACGTCGAGCCCGGTGCCGGCCGCCGCATCCGGGATGACGTCGGCGCGCAGCCGCCGGACGAGGTCGCTCGTCGCCTCGTCCTGGGGTGCGGTCGTGGCGACCAGGCGCATGAGGTAGGCAGCCGGCCGGGCGGGATCATTGGCGATCGGCGGCGTGACGGCAGCCACGCCGGCGGTCCGTTCCAGGGCCCCGTGCAGGCGCAGGACGGCCTGGGGCGAGTCGCCGGCGCCGGGCACGACGGTGATCAGGAAGGGCCCGTTGAACCCGGCCCCGAAGCCCTCGGCCAAGAGGTCATAGGCCTGGCGGGTCGTGGTCTCCTCGGGGAAGTTCCCCTCGTCGGCCCAGCCGAGGCGAAGGCTGGTGACCGGTGCGGCCAGGACGAGCAGCAGGGCGGTGGCGCCGATGAGCCACCTCCAGGGGCTGCGCTGGATGGTGCGGCTCCAGCGGTAGGCGTAGGTCGCCCGCACAGGCTTGGTCGCCCGCCGTGGCACGGAGCGGCGCAGGGGCCGGACGACGATGCTCGCCAGGAGGGTGAGGACGGCGAGCGTCGCGGCGGCAGCGGCCAGCGGCGCGAGCCCGATGCCGAGCCCGAGGAGCGCGACTGCGGTGAACCCGGCGGCGATGAGGCCGCGCCAGCGGGTGAGCTCGACCCTGGTCCGGGCGAAGCCGAGGAGGACCGGGAGGAGCGTCGTGGAGGTGAGCATGGTGGCCAGCACGGTGGCCGACACGCCGATGCCCATGCCTCCGATCCACCCGATGCCGACCAGCAGGAGACCCAACATGGAAGTCATCACGGTGGTGCCGGCAAAGACGACGGCCCGCCCGGCCGAGTCCATGGCCGCGACCGTCGCATCCCGCGGGGAGCGACCCTCGTGGAGGCCTTCCCGGTAGCGGGAGACGATGAAGAGGGCGTAGTCGATCCCGACACCGAGCCCGATCATCATCCCCAGCAGGATCGTTTCCTGGGGGATCGTGAAGAGGTGGCTCAGCACCAGGGTGGTCCCGATGCCGGCGCCGACCCCACCGAGCGCCACGGCGATGGGGAGGCCCATGGCCAGGACGGACCCGAACGCGATGATCAGCACCAGCACGGCGAAGGCCACACCGATCAGCTCGGTCTTCGGGGGCTCGATCACGGCCAGGTACTGGCCACCGGGCAGCACATCGAGGCCGTCGATGACGGGGGCGTGGGCGCTGATGGCGCGACCGAGCAGCCCGGACTCGGTGTCATCGACGGCGGTCGACAGGTTCACCTGGGCGTAGGCGACCTGATTGGCGAGCGGCCCGGAGCGGGCGATCTGGCCCTTTCCGCCCTCGGAGTACGGCGAGACGACGGTGCCGCCCGGGTGCTTCGGCACACCGGCACCGTCGGGGAAGCCGGCGTCGACCAGCGTGAAGAGCGCCTCCATGGCCGCCCTCACCCCCGGGTCGTCGACCCCCTGGCGGGCCCTGAACACGATCGTCCCGGACTGCCCACCCGTTCCCAGGTCGGGGAAGTGCTCCTGCAGCACCGCGAACCCGGCGGCGCTCCCGGAGTCGGGGACGGCCGACGATGCGCTGAACCGCGGCCCCAACGCGCCGGCGGCGCCGAAGATCATGAAGAGGGCGGCGAGCCAGAGACCGACCGCCTTGACCCTGTTCTCGAAGCACCAGCCGGCGATGCGGCCGAGAAGGGTGGCCCGCCGGCCGGACGGCTCACCGCCCTTGCCGGCATTCGGAGGCGTGATCGGGGTCGTCTTCGTCGTCGAGGTTCGCATGGGTTCATCCTCCCGATGCCACCCACGGGCCGCATCGGGCCTCCGGCCATTCGCAGCCGACCGTTCGGACGGTCCGCGTCTCGTTCTTTCGGCCGATCCGCAGTCCGCCCCGTTTCTCTACGCTGAGGTCATGTTCCGGGACGCAGCTCGTTCGTTGCTGGCCGAGCCCCGGGTGCCGGACCCGCCGGTGCGGGTGTGGCGGGACTGGGCGCTGGTCGCCGCGCTGGTCCCGGTGGCGGTGCTCGAGGGAGTGCTCAAGGAGGACCTGGTCTGGCGGGTCGCCTCGGTGGTGGTGGCGTTGGCGTTGCTGCTGACCCTGCTCTGGCGGCGGACGCACCCGCTGGCGGCCGTGATGGTCGCCTTCGGCCTGCTCACGGTTGTCCATGCGGTCCCGCTCGTCGTCGGCGTCGACTGGCGAGGCCTGGACACGTCCGTCTTCGTGGTTTTCCTGCTGGTCTACTCGCTGTTCCGGTGGGGCTCGGGCCGCGACGCGGCGATCGGGATGGTTGTCCTGTCGGTCCCGGTGCTGCTCAGCGGGCTCACCCCACTGATCCACGAGTCCGCCGAGGGGGTACCTGCCAGCGACCTGGTCGGCGGCGGCCTGTTCGTGCTGGTGGTGGCGGCCGTCGGCGTCGCCGTCCGCTACCAGGCCAAGGCCCAGGCCAGGGGGATGGACCAGGTCAAGCTGCTCGAGCGCGAGCAGCTGGCCCGAGAGCTCCACGACACCGTCGCCCACCATGTCTCGGCCATCGCCATCCGCGCCCAGGCCGGTCGCGTTGTCGCCTCGTCCGATCCCGCCGCCGCCCTGGATGCGCTCGTCGTCATCGAGGAGGAGGCATCACGGACACTGTCGGAGATGCGGGCCATGGTCGGCGCCCTTCGCCACGGCGAGGAGCCCGACCTCGCCCCGCAGCGCGGCGTCGCCGACATCGAACGTCTCATCACCGTCAACGGCGACCGGCCTCATATCCACCTCGAGCTCTCGGGCGACCTCGACGGTCTCCGGCCGTCGGTCGACGCCGCTCTCTACCGGCTGGCCCAGGAGTCGATCACCAACGCGGTCCGGCACGCCCGCCGGGCCACCCGCATCAAGGTGACCGTCAGCGGCGACGATGACTGCGTGCGGCTCACCGTCGGCGACGACGGCGACGCCGGCGCCTTCGACCCCCGCTCGGCATCGGGGTTCGGGCTGATCGGCATGGCCGAGCGGGCGAAGCTGCTCGGCGGCACCCTGGAGGCCGGACCGAACCGGAACCGGGGGTGGACGGTGCATGCCGTGCTGCCCAGGGCCCGCCGGGGCGGCGCATGACAGGCCCGAGAGGCCGGTCCAGCAATCACTCAGTGGTCCACTCTCCCGAAGGGAGCTCGGACCAGTGACCATCCGAGTCCTTCTGGCCGACGACCAGGAGATCATCCGGACCGGGCTGAGGATGATTTTCAACGCCCATCCCGACATCGAAGTCGTCGGCGAGGCGGCTGACGGCCGAGAAGCGGTAGAACTGGCCCGCCGGCTCCGACCCGACGTGTGCCTGTTCGACATCCGCATGCCGCACGTCGACGGCATCGAAGCCACCCGCCAGCTCGCCGGTCCCGAGGTCGAACACCCGCTAGCGGTCGTGGTGATCACCACCTTCGATCTCGACGAGTACGTGCACGGGGCCCTCAAGGCCGGCGCCCGGGGGTTCCTGCTCAAGGACGCCGGTCCGGAACTGCTCGTGCAGGCCATCCAGGCCGCCGCTCGGGGCGACGCACTCATCGCCCCCAGTGTGACCGTCAGGCTTCTCGCCACCTTCGCGAACGTGCCGGCCGCACCGCCACCGGCGCAGCCCGTCGAGCAGCTCACCGACCGCGAAGAGGAGGTCCTCCTCACCGTCGCCCGGGGTCGGACCAACGCCGAGATCGCCGACGAGCTCTACATCAGCCTCAGCACGGTCAAGACCCACCTCGCCAGCCTCATGAACAAGCTCGGGGTACGGAACCGGGTGGAGATCGCCATGTGGGCCTACGAGACGGGCCGCGTCGGGAGTTGATCATCCGGGCCTCGGCGCAACGCCCTCCGGCATCCGAATGCGGGGATAATGCCTCTTATCCCCGATTACATCCCGTCGATAATATTGCAGCTTGCTCGACCTACCGATGATGGCCGAGCCAGTCGCCTACCTCAACATCTCGTTTTGGTCAACGAGGAAGGTACGCCGCGCCTCCGGTCGGTTGGTCGATCCACAGGTTCTGGTTATAAGCGCCCATGGGGGCGTGGCACCCACCCTTGAAGGATGGAATGCTTCGGGCCGAGCTGTCCGTGGCAGACATCGATCGAGCTTGACGCTTCGTGCCCGTTTATAACGTGATGCGGGGAACCAGAGGGACCCTTGAGTGCGCTCCGAGCGCGAATCCCAACTTCTTATTGCCCGGGTCCCCGCCACGGCAGCCCATTGCACCTCGGATACGAAAGGGGCTGGTGGTGAAGCAGCAGTGTGATCGAGTGGCCGGACTGGACGTGCATCGCGACACCGTGGTGGCCTGCGTGCGGCTGGGGCGAGGCGACGAGCCCGAGCTGCACCGAAAGTCGTTCCCCACCACGACGGCCGGCGTCGCCCAGCTGGCGGCCTGGATGGCCGACTTGGAGGTGATCCGTGTCGTGATGGAGTCGACCGGCGTCTATTGGAAGTGCGTCTACTACCCACTTGAGGGCCTGTTCGGCGAGCTGTGGCTCGTCAACGCCGGCCACGTGAAGAACGTGCCGGGGCGGAAGACCGACGTCGCCGACGCCGAGTGGCTGGCCGACGTGGCCGCGCACGGCATGGTGCGGCCGAGCTTCGTCCCCCCGCCCCCGGTGCGGGAGCTGCGTGAGCTGACTCGCTACCGCAAGACACAGATCGTGGTGCGCGCTCAGGAGATCCAGCGCCTCGACAAGGTGCTGCAAGACGCCGGGATCAAGATCTCCTCGGTTGCCTCCCAGGTCTTGGGCGTCTCGACTCGGGCCATGATCGAGGCGCTCATTGCCGGTGAGCGGGATCCGGCGGTGCTGGCCGACAAGGCCCTGGCCCGCATGCGTCGAAAGATCCCCGCCCTCACCGAGGCACTCGTCGGGCGTTTCGCTGCCCACCATGGGGCGGTGGCGCGGGCGATCTTGGACCACATCGACTTCTTGGACGCCGCCATCGCCCGGCTCGACGAGCAGGTGGCCACCCGCCTCGAACCCTTTCGAGCCGCCGTGACCTTGCTCGAGACCATCCCCGGCGTCGGCACCAAGGTGGCCGAAACCATCGTGGCCGAGACCGGTGCTGACATGGCCCGCTTCCCGAGCGCCGCTCATCTGTGCGCCTGGGCCGGGGTGGCGCCGGCCAACCACGAGTCGGCCGGGAAACGCCGCCCCGCCGGCACCCGCCAGGGGGCCAGCTGGCTCAGGCGGGCCTTGATCGAATCGGCCAAAGCAGCTAGCCGCACCAAGGGCACCTACCTCGCTGCCCAGTACCGCCAGATCGCATTCCGCCGCGGGCCGAACAAGGCCACCGTCGCTGTGGCGCACTCCATCTTGTTCGCCGCCTGGCACATGCTCAGCACGGGCCAGGTCTACGACGACCTCGGACCAGACCACTTCGCTCGTCGCAACACGGAGACTGAGACTCGCCGCCTCGTGAAGCGTCTTGAGTCGCTCGGTCACTCAGTCACCTTGACGCCAGCCGCATAACGCCCTGCGGGCCACCAGTCGAACCGGGCGGGGCTCCGCCCCGCGGCTTCGCGCTGCTAGCGATACCGCGTTGAGGGGCATTCCATCCCAACTC
>DATLHA010000144.1:0-1968 GCA_035540095.1 Acidimicrobiales bacterium
GTGCCGGACGCGGACGTCGTCGCGGTCGACGCCGCCGCCCGGGCCGTGGTGGAGGCGGCCGGGCGGGGCGAGGAGTTCCCGCACGGGCTCGGCCACGGCGTCGGCCTGGAGATCCACGAGGCGCCGGCGGTCGGCCCGACCGGCAGCGGCCGGCTGGCCGAGCGGATGACGGTGACGGTGGAGCCGGGGGTGTACCTGCCGGAACGCGGCGGGGTGCGCGTGGAGGACACCGTCGTCGTGCGCCCCGGCACACCGGAGGTGCTCACCGGCAGCCCCCGCGAGCTCGTCGAGGTGTAGCCGACAGGTACGCTGGCTCCTCGTGGCGACCACGAACGACCTGAAGAACGGTCTGGTGCTCAACCTCGACGGCCAGCTGTGGTCGGTCACGGCCTTCCAGCACGTCAAGCCGGGCAAGGGCGGTGCCTTCGTGCGCACCAAGCTGAAGAACGTGCGTACCGGCGCCGTGCTCGACCGGACCTACCGGGCCGACGAGAAGCTCCAGCAGGCGGTCATCGACAAGCGGGAGATGCAGTACCTGTACCGGGAGAGCGCCCATTACGTGTTCATGGACAACGTCTCCTACGACCAGCTGAACGTCGACGCCCCGACGCTCGGCGACACCACCAGCTACCTGCGCGAAGGCGATTCCGTGGTGCTGCAGATCTACAACGAGCAGGTCGTCGGGGTGGACCTGCCCGCCGCGGTGGAGCTCACCGTGACAGAGACCGAGCCCGGCGTGCAGGGCGACCGGGTCTCCGGCGCTCGCAAGCCGGCCACGCTCGAGACCGGCAAGGTCGTGCAGGTCCCGCTGTTCGTCAACCCGGGGGACAAGATCAAGGTCGACACCCGCAGCGGTGAGTACCTCACCCGTGTCTAGCCCCGGTGACTGAGAACGCCGGCGGCCCCCGCCGGCAGGCCCGGGAACGGGCCCTGTCCCTGCTGTACGAGGCGGAGAGCAAAGCCGTTTCGCCGGCCGAGGTCCTGCACGGCCTTCCGGTGGAGCCGGCGCAGTTCGCCACCGACGTGGTGAGTGGCGTCAGCGAGCACATGGACGAGCTCGACAAGTGGATCAGCGAGTACGCCAGGGACTGGACGATCGACCGCATGCCGGCGCTGGACCGGGCGTTGCTGCGCATGGGCGTCTTCGAGCTCCTGCACCGGCCCGACGTGCCGACCGGCGCGGTGATCTCCGAGGCCGTCGAGCTGGCGCAGCGGTTCTCCACCGACGAGTCGAGCCGGTTCGTCAACGGGATGCTGGCTCGCATCGCCGAGGCCGTAAGGCCGGGCCCGAGCGGCCCCCTGAGCGGGATGGGGCCGGCGAGGCCTCCTTCAGATGCTGAAGCGGTGGATGCGGAAGCTGTCGGTGCCGACCCGGCTGAAGACGACGAGCCGCCGGCCGGCGAGGTGGTCGAGGAGCGCCTCCACCAGTAGGGGTGACTCGCCGAGCTCGGCGCCGAGGGCGACGGCGACGTTGGCCTCGGTGCCGTCGAGGATGTCGAGCAGCCGCTCGGTGACGTCGGCCAGGTCGGCGCGGGCCTTGGTGAGGTAGGCCCACAGGCCGGGCTGGGTGAGAGCGAGGAGGGCGACCTTGCCGTCGTAGTCACGCATCTGCACGTGCTTCTGCTCCCGCAGCTCGACGAGCCCCCCGAACCACTCGTCGGCGCCCATGCCGGCGGCCTCGCACGCCTCCTTCAGGGCGACGTGGTCGAGCATCTTGTGGCCGGCGGCGATGGCCTGATGCCCGGCCAGCAGGAGGACGTCCTCGGCGCGGGTCGGTGGGGTCACCGAATGAGTATCCACCGCGGCCGGGCCGCGCTAGTCTCGGTGCAACCCGTTAACGCCGGTCCTGTGAGGCTGGCACGGAACAAGGAGCCACTTGCATGGCCGAGCGAGAACGCGCTGCGACGCCCCCGTACGGGGGCGTTTTTTCTGCCCGCAGCCAGGTGATGGACGCCGAGGACCTGCGCC
>DATLHA010000145.1:0-5291 GCA_035540095.1 Acidimicrobiales bacterium
ATCCCACCAGTTGTCAGGGGTCTCCTCACCGGACCGGCAAGCGCACGATCTAGGCCTAAGGCTCAAGGCCCTGCGGCGCATAGTGCTGACCCACCGGCGGCTCGGCCACAGCCTGTTGGATCCGATCCTCAAGGCGGTGGACCCCCATTAGCCGGCTACTGCTTCTTCGCCCCGTCGGGCAGGCGCTTGGTCTGGGCCCGGATCTCGACCTGCATCGTCCCCCGCACCGGCGCGCCGGCGCCCGCGGGCGACAGCGTCAGGTCGTAGGTGCCACGGGTCACCGAGTTGGCCTCCTCCACCACCCCGTCGGCCAGGGCCCGGTTGGCCGTGCTCTCGGTGCGTTCCGTGCCGCTGATGGTGACGGTCGCTCCCTGCAGCTGGGTCGTCGTGGCCAGGGGCACGCTGGTCTCGGCCTTGATCGCCGCCACCTTGCGCCCACCCATGGTCGTCACCTTGACCAGGCGGCCGGTGCCCTCGAGCCGCACCTCGCGGCCGGCGCCGGGCACGGTGGGGGTGGCCTCGATCTTCCACTTCTCGCCCGGCGTGAGCGCCCGGTCGGGGGGGGCGGTGGCGGCGGCGGGCATGAACGCCGGCAGCCCCACGGGCCCGAGCACCTCCGGCGGCAGGCCGTCGACCAGGTCCACGCCGGCCAGCTGGTGGCCCCGGTCGAAGCGCACGTGGAAGGTGCGGTCGGGCGACCCGGCCCGGCGCAGCACCACCTGGACCTTGACCTCCTCGGCGTCGGCGGCCAGCACCGTGTCGCGGGACTCCAGCGTGACCTCGTCGAAGGCCCGATCGGGCGCTTCGTCGCCCAGGACGGTGGTCGTCACCGACTGGACCTTGATCTCGTAGCGGTAGCTGGCGCCGGCCTCCGGACGGAAGCCCACGTGGACGGACTCCTTGTCGCAGGCGGTCATCACCCCGGCCGCCAGCACGGGGACGAGCAAAGAATGGGCCAGTCGACGCACGTCGCCGGAAGCGTACAGCGGCACCCGGCGTGGCGATAGGGTCTCCCGGCGAGTTGGCTTCCTCACTGTCGGTCACCGAACTACTGGCGCCGTTCCGGGACGACCCCGGAGGTACGGGTGTGTTCACGGACTTCGACGGCACCCTCTCCGCCATCGTCGACGACCCGGCGGCGGCTGCACCCCTGCCCGGCGTGGTCGACGCCCTGGCCGCCCTGGCCGGCCGCTACGGCCGGGTGGGGGTGATCTCGGGGCGGCCGGCGTCGTTCCTGGCCGAGCACCTGGGCGGCCGGGGGGTGTTCCTCTCCGGCCTGTACGGGCTGGAGTTCGTCGAGGACGGCGGGGGTGGGATCCAGGCCATCGAGGAGGCCGCCCCCTGGCGGGAGATCGTCGAGGAGGTGGCCGCCGCCGGCGACGCGGCGTTGCCCGCCGGCATCAGCGTGGAGCGCAAGGGCCTGTGCCTCACCGTCCACCACCGCCGGGACCCGTCGCTGGAGCCGGAGTCGCGGGCCTGGGTGGAGGCCCAGGCGGAGGAGACCGGCCTCGTCGTCCACCCGGCCCGGATGTCGTTCGAGTTGCGCCCGCCGATCAAGCGGGACAAGGGCACGGTGCTGGCCGAGGCGGCCGAGGGCCGGCGCCAGGTGTGCTTCCTGGGCGACGACCGCGGCGACCTCACCGCCTTCGACGCCCTGGACCGCATGGCGGAGACCGGCGCGACCGTGCTCCGGGTGGGGGTGGACAGCCCCGAGGCGCCCGAGAAGCTGCTCGCCCGGGCCGACATCGTGGTCGATGGCCCGGAGGGCTCTCTCAGGATCCTGCGCGGGCTCTTGTAGCCTTGGCCGCCACATCCGGCAGACCACCCGACGCGCCGGCGACGGCCAGCATGTCGTCGAGCCAGTGCCGGGGCACCCGGGCCGAGGCCAGCTTGGCGAGCGCCTCGGCATGGGTGGCCCGCTCGCCGGGCGCCATGGTGAGCGCGGTGGCCAGCACGTCGGCCGTGCCCGACACGTCGAAGGGGTTGACCTCCAGGGCCAC
The DNA here is from genome assembly GCA_035540095.1 of Acidimicrobiales bacterium. Classification (GTDB taxonomy): domain Bacteria; phylum Actinomycetota; class Acidimicrobiia; order Acidimicrobiales; family AC-14; genus CADCTB01. The sequence goes on from DATLHA010000145.1 coordinate 2,001, forward strand.
GCCGCCGAGCTCGTCCCACGCCCCCGCGTCCCGGCTCAGGGCCAGCACGCCGTTGTTGGTGTTGAGCACCGGCCCTTCCTTGGCCACCAGGTTGAGACCGTCGCGCACCGGGTTCACCAGCAGGACGTCGTAGCGGGTGAGGGCGGCGATCGAGCGGGGGAAGTTGTCGGAGGTGTCGAGGAGGATCGGCGTCCACCCCGGCGTCGCCCACCGGTCGTTGACCACCTTGGCCACCGACTCCAATTCCTGGCGGTAGGCGAGGTACTCGGGCAGGCCCTCCCGTGACGGGTAGACGAGGGCCACGAACACCACCCGGCCCCGCCACTCGGTGCGTGTCCGCAGCAGGTCGTCGAAGGCCCAGAAGCCCCGCAGCAGGTTCTTCGACAGCTCGATGCGGTCCACCCGCACGATCAGCTGGCGGTCTCCCTTCACCTGGTCGACCCACCGCTGCTCCCGGACGCAGTCGTCCTCGGCGGCGCGGGCGGCGATGTCGTCGTAGTGGGGGCTGAGGGGCGCCACGAACGTGGCCGGCGTGAAGCCGAGCACCTCGTCGCAGCACGCCTCGTAGTTCGCCGCCCACCGTCGCGAGTGGAAGCCGCAGGACGCGTGGCTGCCCATGCCGACGAGCAGCTCCTCGGCCACGTCGGACGGCAGGACCCGCAGGGCGCCCGGTTCGCCGAACGGGATGTGGCTGAAGTGCACGGCCCGCAGGTCCCGCCGCTTCTGGGCCAGCCACGTGCCGACCAGGGCCAGGTGGTAGTCCTGGACGAGGACGATCGCCCCCTCGGGCGCCTCTTCGATGATGGCCTGAGCGAAAGCGTGGTTGATGTCGCGGTAGGCGTCCCATGCTTCCCGCCAACGACGGTCGAGCCGGGGTCGTCGGGACAGGTCGAAGAGGCCGTGGTGCAGGAACCACAAGGTGGCGTTCGACACCACGTCGTAGGCCATCTGGTACTTGGCCCGGTCCACGGCGAGGGAACGGAACCGGTAGCCCTCGGCCTCGATCACACCTTCCTTGGCCGCCTCGACGTCGGCGTCGGTCAACGCCGCGGCCATCCACGTGGCCCCGATGTCGCGGACGAGCGGTCCGAGGCTCGACACCAGGCCGCCCCCGCCCCGCTTGGCCACCAGGCCGCCGTCGTCGCCGAAGCCGAACGAGATGGGGCCCCGGTTCGACACGACGAGGACCGGGGCGTCTGGCTCGTCACCAGGCAATGGGGACATTGTCGGCCAACATAATCCGGTGCATGTCGTCGCCGCTCCCGACACGTTCCGGGGCACGGCGACGGCGTCGGAGGTGGCGGCGACCATCGCCAGAGCTGCCGCCGGGGCCGGCGCCGGCTGCGACGTCGCCCCCGTCGCCGGCGGTGGCGAAGGCACGCTGGAGGCCCTCGGTGGCACGGCGCGGGCGGCCACGGTGCGGGGCCCGCTCGGCGATCCGGTGGCCGCCGAGTGGCGGGTGCGCCACGACGGGACGGCGGTGGTGGAGGTGGCCCGGGCCTCGGGCCTGGTACTTGCCGGCGGGCCCGAGGGCAACGACCCCCTGCGGGCGTCGACCGCCGGCACCGGCGAGCTGATCGCCGCCGCCCTCGACGCCGGCGCCCGCCGGGTCATCGTCGGCGCCGGCGGCTCGGCGTCCACCGACGGCGGCCTTGCTGCGTTGACGGCGCTGAACCCCCGCCGGCGGCTCCACGCCGGCGTCGAGGTGATCGTGGCCTGCGACGTCGACACGCTCTTCGTCGACGCCGCCGAGGTGTTCGGGCCGCAGAAGGGCGCCACGCCGGCCCAGGTCGCCCTGTTGCGCCGGCGCCTCGAGCGCCTGGCCCAGGTCTACCTGCGGGACTACGGGGTCGACGTCACCGGGCTGGCCGGCGCGGGCGCCGCCGGCGGCCTGGCCGGCGCCCTGGCCGCGGCCGGCGCCGAGCTGGTCCCCGGTTTCGACGTGGTGGCCGAGGCCCTGTCGCTGCGGGAGCGAATTGCCGGCGCCGCCCTCGTCGTGACCGGAGAGGCCGTCCTCGACGCCAAGTCCTTCGACGGGAACCCGGTGGGCGGCGTGGTGGAGCTGGCCGTCGAGGCCGGCGTGCCGGTTCTCGTCGTCGCGGGCGACGTCGTGACCGGCGAGCTGCCCGACCTGCCGGCGTCGGTCGAGGTGGTGTCCCTTGTCGCCCGCTTCGGGCGGGAACGGGTGCTGGCCGACTGGGGCGGGTGCGTCGGCGAGGCGGTGGTTTCGGCTATCCGTGGCTCGGCGCGGTGACGTATCATGTGAGCTTCATCCAGAGCGGTCGAGGGACCGGGCCCGTAGAAACCGCGACAACCAGCCGTCTCCGAAGAGTTCGGGGGCGACCAGGTGCCAATGCCCGGAGCGATGAGGAGGCAAGAACGGTGAGCTTCGTGCAAGGCCTGCGGTGTCGGGAGTGCGGCCACGCCTTCCCGGCCGAGGCGCTCCATGTCTGTGAGTGGTGCTTCGGCCCCCTGGAGGTCGTCTACGACTACGAGCAGATCGCCGCGGCCACGTCGCGGGAGACCATCGCCGCCGGCCCCCCGTCGATCTGGCGCTACGCCAACCTGCTGCCGGCGGTCAACGACGGCGCCGTCGACCTGGGTGCCGGCTTCACCCCGCTGGTCCGGGCCGACCGCCTCGCCGCCCACCTCGGCCTCGGCGAGCTGTGGCTGAAGAACGACACCCTGAACCCCACCGGGTCGTTCAAGGACCGCGTCGTCAGCGTGGCCCTGGCCCGGGCGAGGGCCATGGGCTTCAAGGTGGCGGCCTGTGCCTCCACCGGCAACCTGGCCAACTCCGTCGCCGCCCACGCCGCCCGGGCCGGGATGCGCCATGTCGTGTTCATCCCGTCGAACCTGGAGGCGGGAAAGATCGTCACCACCGCCGTCTACGGGCCGAGCCTGATCGCCGTCGACGGCAGCTACGACGACGTCAACCGCCTGTGCGCCGAGCTGGCCTCGGAGAACCCCACGTGGGCGTTCGTCAACGTGAACCTGCGGACCTACTACGCCGAGGGCTCCAAGACCCTGGCCTTCGAGACGGTGGAGCAGCTCGGCTGGGAGGTGCCGGACCACGTCGTCGTGCCCGTCGCCTCCGGCTCCCAGCTGACCAAGATCGCCCGCGGCTTCCGGGAGCTGCACACGGTCGGCCTGCTGGACGAGGAGCCCCACGTGCGCATCTCCGGCGCCCAGGCCGAGGGCTGCTCGCCGGTGGCCACCGCCTTCACCGAGGGCCACGACTACATCCGCCCGGTGAAGCCCAAGACCATCGCCAAGTCGCTGGCCATCGGC
>DATLHA010000146.1:0-9771 GCA_035540095.1 Acidimicrobiales bacterium
ATCCGCTACCCGAAGGCTGCGTAACCATGTCAAGAAGACCGTCGGAAAGCCGTGTGCGGGAAAACCGCACGCACGGATTGAAAGGGGGATGGGGAAACGTGCTCGCTGGTCGAGCGGCGCGCCCCTGACTACCAATGGCCCATTGGCAGGACACCGTCGATGTCGACGGTGTCCGGGAGCGCGATTTCGCCGTCGAGGTCGACGGGCGGACGGTGCCCGGCGTGCTCTGGCTCCCTGCCTCGGGCCCGGGCCCGCGCCCCCTGGTGCTCCTCGGCCACGGGGCGACGCGCCACAAGCGGACCGACTACCTCGTCGCCCTCGGCCGGCGCCTGGCCTCCGACTACGGGTTCGCGGTCGCGGCCATCGACGCTCCCGGGCACGGTGACCGGCGGGTGCCCGGCCACGTCGACGACGTGGCGTTGTTCGGCGACTTCCTCACGGAATGGTCACGTGAGGGCACGGTCGACGACACGGTGGCGGACTGGCACGCCGCCATCGAGGCCGTGCGCGACCTGGAGGAGGTGGGCGACGGTCCCATCGGCTACTGGGGCCTGTCGATGGGGACGATCTACGGCGTGCCGCTGGTGGCCGTCGAGCCCCGCATCCAGGTGGCGGTGTTCGGGCTCATGGGCCTCCTCGGTCCCACCCGGGACCGCCTCGCCGCCGACGCCCCGTCCATCGCTTGCCCCGTCCTCTTCATCCAGCAGTGGGACGACTCGCTCATACCCCGGGCCGAGGTCTTCGAGCTGTTCGAGGCGCTCGGGTCGCTCGACAAGCGCCTCCACGCCCATCCGGGCGAGCACGCCGCCGTGCCGGTGGAGGAAATCGCCTTCTCGGCCCGGTTCCTCGCCCGCCACCTCGCCCCTCACGCCGGCGAGACGTGATCGGCGCCGGCCGGGCACCGAACCACGACGTGGCCCGGGAACACCTGCACGGCCAGGCGCCGGCCGCAACGGGCACAGAAGCGAGGGGGGTCCAGGTCGGCGGCGCAGCCCCCGGGGCACTCGGCGGTCGACCGCCCGCAGCCGGTGCAGTGCGGGTTCACAGGACCTTGGACAGCGCCCCCACCGGCATGCGCAGGTCGGCCAGCAGGTCCAGGTCCTCCTGGGGCGCCCGGCCGAGCGTGGTCAGGTAGTTGCCCACGATCAGGGCGTTGATGCCCGAGGTCAGCCCCATGGCCTGGAGCTGGCGGAGGGTGACCTCCCGGCCGCCGGCGTAGCGCAGGATCACCCCCGGGAGGCCGAGGCGGAAGAGGGCGATCCAGCGGATGGCCTCCATCGGCTCGACCAGCGGGCGCCGGCCCATCGGTGTGCCGGGGCGGGGATTGAGGAAGTTGACCGGCACCTCGGCGGGGTCGACGTCGCGCAGCTGGCCGATCAGCTCCAGGCGCTGCTCGTCGGTCTCGCCCATGCCGAGGAGGACCCCGCAGCACAGCTCCATGCCCGCGTCGCGCACCAGGCGGCAGGTGTCGACGCGCTCCTCCCACGTGTGGGTGGTCACCACCTCGGCGAAGAACGACCGTGCCGTCTCCAGGTTGTGGTTGTAGCGGTGGAGGCCGGCGCCGGCCAGGCGCTGCGCCTGCTCGGCGGTGAGGATGCCGAGGCTGGCGGCGACGTTGAGCCCGGTGCGTTCGGTGATGAGCGGGATGGCCGCGATGACCCGTGCCAGCGTCCGCTCGTCGGGGCCGCGCAGGGCGACGACGATGCAGAACTCCGACGCGCCGAACTTCGCCGTCTCCTCGGCGGCGGCCAGGAGGTCGTCGAGGGGGAGCAGCGGTGCGGCCCGCACCGGTGAGGCGAAGCGGGCCGACTGGCTGCAGAACCCGCAGTCCTCCGTGCACCCGCCGGTCTTGGCCGACACGATCCCCTCGACCTCCACGGTGGGCCCGCACCAGGCCAGGCGCACCTCGTGGGCCAGGGCGGCCAGCGCCGGCACCGACGCCGGCGTCAGGGCGGCCAATGCGGCCAGCTCGCCGGCGGTGAGCTGCCGGCGCTGGTCGAGCAGGGCGCCGGCGGCGGCGGCGAGAGGCGTGGGCGTCATCAGGGTGACGGTAGCGCCACCGGCCGAGCGCCTACTTGCGGGCGTGGGCTCGCATGTTGCAGGTGTCCTCGGGCGCTATCTCGATGTCGGTGAGGCCGGCGCCGGCCAGCAGCTCGCGCAGTGAGTCGGGGTCGAAGAACGTGTGGTGGGCGTTCCAGATCCACAGCGGCACGCCCTTGCTGTCGACGCCCTTGTGGGCGCCTCGGTCGGAGTGCCCACCGAGGAGCCAGTAGTTGGCTTCCGCGGTGTCGATCTCGCCCGCCAGCCACGACGCCGCCCGGCAGCGGGCGTCGGGCACGCCGATGTCGACCTCGGCGCCGGCGCCCAGCACCCGGGCCCACTCGGCCACGGTGTCGGCCACCAGCTCGTAGCTCTGGTGCTCGAGCACGTGGTCGGCCCGCAGGGCGCTGAACGTCCCGCCGGCGAAGGGGAGCTCGTCCATGCGGCACACCACGTCGACGAACGGCAGGGGGATGACGTCGACCCGGATGTCGTAGCCCGGTGACGGGAACTCGCCGGAGCCGACCTCCAGCCTCACTCGCCGTCCTCGTGGTCGATGGTCTTGATCACCCTCGCCGGGCTGCCGGCGACGATCTGGTACGGCTCGACGTCGTCCATGACGAGGGAAGCGACGCCGACCACCGCATGGTCGCCGATGCGGCACGGGCCCACGATCGTCGCGTTGCTGGCCACCCAGACGCCCTTGCCGATGGTGACGTCGTGGCCTTCCTCGGGGATGGCGTCCTGGCGCTCGGCGCCGAACTTCTCCACGTCGTGGGAACCGGTCAGCACCGAGACACCATGGCCGAAGAAGCTGTACTCGCCGACGGTGATGGTGCCGGACGACAGGTTCAACACCGCGTTGTTCACCTTGGCGGTGGGGTGGATGTCGAGCCGGTCACGGTCGCCGAAGACGAGCATGGTCTCGAGGGTCTGCTCGGCCAGCGCCTCGGCCACCAGTTCCCTCACCAGCTGTGCCATCAGCTCCCGCACCTTGGGATCGTCCGTGACCTGCTTCAACAGCGCTTCGATGTCGGCCATACGCGGGAGCCCTACCCCGAATGACGAAAAGAGTTGATCCATTGTTGATTCAAGTCGCTCGGCGCGCTCAAGAAGGAACTGCCGAGGGTCGATGAGAGAGCGGATGACCCTGACGTCGCCACACGTCGTGCACCTGCTCGCGCCCCTGGGGGGACCCCTCGCCGGGCGGGGGCCGGAGATGGAGGCGTTGCGCCGGGCGTGGGCCGGTGCTGTCGCCGGCCACGGCGGCATGGTGCTGCTGGCCGGGGAGGCCGGCGTGGGCAAGAGCCGGCTGGCCGCCGAGCTGGCCGGGGAGGTCGACGCCGAGGGGGCGTCGGTGCTGGTCGGGCGCTGCCCCGCCGGCGGCGCCGAGCCGTACCACCCCCTCGTCGAGGCGTTGGGCCCCCTGCCGCCCGGCCACGTCGGCGGTCGGGCGGGGGTGTTCGGTGAGCTGGCCAAGGCGGTGGCGGCCAGGGCCGAGCGGTCGCCGGTGCTGCTGGTGCTCGACGACCTGCACCGGACCGACCGGTCGACGGCGCTCGCCATCCGCCACATCGTGGAGACCGCCGCCCACGCCCGCATCCTGGTGGTCGGGACCTACCGGGACACCGCGGTCGACCGGGCCCACCCGCTGGCGGAGCTCGTCAACTGCCCTGTGGTCGAGCGCCTCGAGATCGACGGCCTGTCGGTAGCCGACGTCACCGAGTTGGTCGGCGACCCCGAGTTGGGCCGGCGCCTCTGGCGGGGATCGTCAGGCAACCCGGTGACGATGGCGGAGCTGCTCCGGCCGGGGGCGCTCGACGGGCGTCTCCACGGCTTCGACGAGCTGGTGGCCCGCCGGGTGTCGGAGCTCAAGCAGCCGGCGCGCGCCTTCCTGGAGGCCGCCGCCGTCGCCGGCTCGGAGTTCCACGTCGACGTCGTCGCCCGGGCCGTCGGCATCCGCACCGAGCGGGCCATGGCGGCGTTGAAGCAGGTCGCCGGCGCCGGCTTCGTGGTCGAGGAGCCCTCCGGGCCCGGTGGCAGCCGGCGGTTCGTGCACGACATGGTGCGGGAGTCCGTCGTGCGGGGGCTGGAGCCGGGCCCCCGGGTCGACCTGCACCTGCAGGTCGGCCGCGCCCTGGGCGCCCGTCCGGACCGGTTCCCCGCGCCGGCGGCCCTTCTGGCGTGGCACTACCGCTGCGCCGCCCCGGTCGGCGGTTCGTCGCCCGCCCTCGGCTACTCGGCCCAGGCCGGCGAGCGGGCCATGGAGCTGCTGGCCTTCGAGGAGGCGGCGGTCCACTTCGGCCATGCTCTCGCCGCCTCGGCCGGCGCCCGGCCGCAGATGCGTTGCGACCTGCTGCTGGCTCTGGGCGAGGCCCAGCGCCTGGCCGGCGAGAAGCAGCGCGCCCGCCAGGCGTTCCTCGAGGCGGCGACGCTCGCCGAGGCCTGCAATGACGGCGCCCGGCTGGCGCGGGCCGCCCTCGCCCTCGGTCACGTGGGCGCGGTGTGGGGCAAGGACGCCGAACTGGAGCGGCTGGCCGGCGAGGCGAGGTCCATGCTGGGCGAGGCGGTCCCCCCCTCGCTGACCGCCGGCCGGTTCACCGACTTCGCGTCCGATGCGCTCTACGACGTCCTGGACGACGTCGATCCCGAGCCCACCCCCGAGTCGCCGGCGCCGGCGGTCCCCCTCGAGGTGGTCCACGGGAGGGTGACGGGAGACGCCCTCCACCGCGCCCGGCACGTGGCCCTGGCCGGCCCCGAGCACGCCCTGGAGCGCCTGGCTGCGGCGGAGGAGATCGTCGCCCTGGCCGCCGAGACCGGCGACGACGAGCTGGCCGTCTGCGGCCACGGCTGGCGCATGGTCGACGCCCTGGAGCTCGGACGGGCCGACCAGTCCGCCGCCGACCAGGCCGCCCACGCCGCCGCCGCCCGCCGCCTGAGCGGGGCCCGGCCGGCGGCCGAGGTGGAGACGTGGTCGGCCATGCGAGCCGCGTTCGAAGGCCGGATCGAGGACGCCCGCCTGGCGGCGGCGACCGCCTTCGCCCTCGCCTACGAGGCCGGCGACCCCGAGGCCGAGGAGACCTACCTCACCCAGCGCTGGTGGCTGGCGTTGGAGTGGGGCACGCTCAACGAGCTGTCGGTCATCGCCGACGAATGCAGGGAGAAGGCATCGTCTGCCGGCGGCGGCCGGGCGTGGCGGGCCGCCGCCGCCCTGGCGCTGGCCCGCAGCGGGCGGATGGACCTGGCCGCCGAGGAGCTGCGCCGGGTGACCGACCACGGCCTGGGCGAGCTGATCCGCGACACCGGGCGGCTGCACCCCATGGCCAGCCTGGCCGAGGTGGCCTGGCTGCTCGGCGACGCCCAGCGAGCCGCGCTGATCGGGCCTCTGCTGGAACCGTTCGCCGACCGCCTCATCGTCGCCGGCCGGGGCCGGGTCTGCACCGGGTCGGTCGCCCGCACCTGCGGGCTGGTGGCCGCATCCACCCACCGATGGGAGGACGCCGGCCATCACCTGCTGTCCGCCCAGGCCGTCCACCGCCGCGCCGGCGCCCTGCCGCTGCTGGCCCGGACCCGCTTCCAGTGGTCGGTCGTCCTCCTGCAGCGGGGGCGCAAGGGCGACCGGCGCCGGGCGGCCGAGTGGCGGCGCAAGTCCGAGGAGCTGGCCACCCGTTTCGGCATGACCCGCCTGCGGGAGGAGATCGCCGGCTCGGGTACGTAGCATCGGCGGTGCTGTGACGATCGACACCTCCGGGCGCAGGCCCGGCATCGACACCTCCGGGCGCAGGCCCGGCATCGACGTGGTCATCGCCGCCCGCAACGAGGCCGGCACCGTCGCCGGCGTGGTGTCGGCGGCCAAGGCGTGCCGGTTCACCCGTGAGGTGATCGTCGTCGACGACGGGTCCACCGACGGGACCGGTGAACTCGCGATGGCCGCCGGCGCCGAGGTGCTGCGCCGGGAGGCGACCTCGGGGTCGAAGGCCCACGCCATGGAGGCGGGGGTGGCGGCCAGCGACGCCGAGGCCATCCTGTTCTGCGACGCCGACCTGGTCGGCCTGCTGGCGTCGCACCTGGACGGCATCTGCCTGCCGTATGTCGACGGCCGGGCGGCCATGTCGGTGGGCTGGTTCGACTACGGGATGCTGAACCCGCTCGTCCGCCGCCTGCCTCCGACCAGCGGCGAGCGGGTGGTGCCCCGGTGGGTGTGGGACTCCGTCCACCCGGCCAAGCGGCGCGGCTACTCGATCGAGATCATGATCAACGAGGTCATCGCCGAGGGCCGCCTGCCCACGACCGTGCGCATCATGCCCGGCGTGTACCACCGGACCAAGCGTCACAAGCTCGGCCTCCGGCGGGGGTACCGGGAGACGTGGCGGATGTTCTGGCACCTGATCGGCCTGCCCACCACGGGCGTCGTCCGGTGGCGGACGCAGTGGTTCTACCTGCGTGGTCTGACGGTCGAGGACTAGGCCGGGCGTCTCGCCACCACCGTGACCAGGGGTGGGAGCACCACCGGATCGTCGCCGGCGTCGACGCCGGTGAGGTGGGCGATGTAGTCGGCCACCGGGCCGCGGCCGGCGCCGGCCGGCGCCTCGGCCCACGCGTCGACCACCTCGAGGCCCGCCTGGCGGGCCAGCGCCGGCAGCAGGGCGCCGACATCGGGGTGGCGGGCGTCGGGCATGGAGAACGGGGCACCGTCGATCCGGCCGGCGCTGGTGATCGGCTCCTGGGCCACCACCCAGCCCCGGGGCCGTACCGTCTCACCCATACGGGCCAGCACCTTGAGCGGGTCGTGGACGTGGAGGAGGAGGAAGCGGCAGAAGGCCAGGTCGACGGCCTCCGGTAACAGCAGCTCCTCACCGGTCTGGGTGATGGCGACCACCTGGGCGGAGGCGGCGGCCAGCGCCGCCACCTGGTCACGGGCGTGCGGGTCGCTGTCGACGGCGTAGATGCGCCCGTCCCGGCCGACGATCTCGGCCAGGGCCACGCTCACGTCGCCCCCGCCGGCGCCCACGTCGACGCACCGCCAGCCCTCACGGAGCCCGAGGCGGTCGAGGGCGGTCATGAGAGGGCGCCGGTACACGTCGTTGCGCAGCCCCAGTTCGATCACGGGTGCGACGTTACGCTCAGCGCGGGTGGAGGCCTTGCGGGATGCCCTCTCGGGGTGGGCGGAAGGGGCACGGCGGGACCTGCCGTGGCGGCGGACCCGTGACCCGTGGGCGATCCTCGTCAGCGAGCTGATGCTCCAGCAGACCCAGGTGCGCCGGGTCGTGCCCCGCTACGAGGCGTTCCTGGAGCGGTTCCCCTCGCCGGCGTCGACGGCCGCATCGCCGGTCGCCGACGTGCTGCGGGCGTGGGCCGGGCTGGGCTACAACCGGCGGGCGCTCAACCTGCACCGGGCCGCGGTGGCCGTCGTCGAGCGCCACCGCGGGGTGATGCCGGCGACGCTGGCCGAGCTCGTCGCCCTGCCCGGCGTCGGCCCCTACACGGCCCGGGCGGTGCTGGCCTTCGCCTTCGAGGCCGACGTGGGTGTGGTCGAGGTCAACAGCGCCCGGGCTTTGGCCCGGGCCGCCGCCGGCCGGCCGCTGCGGGGCACCGAGGCCCAGTCCCTGGCCGACGCGCTCGTGCCGGCCGGCGGCGGCTGGGCCTGGAACCAGGCCATGGTCGACCTCGGGGCGACGGTCTGCACCAAGTCGGCGCCCCGCTGCGACGCCTGCCCGCTCGCCGCCTGCTGCGCGTGGGCGGCGGCCGGCGGCCCCGACCCGGCGGTGGGTTCGGCCGGCGCCGGCTCATGGCAGTCGCCCTTCGCCGGCTCCGACCGCCAGGGACGGGGCCGGCTGGTCGACGCCCTCCGGCTCGGCCCGGTGCCGTGGGCCGACGTGGCCGGGGCGGCGGGGTGGCCCACCGAACCCGACCGAGCGGAGCGGGTGGCCGGCGCCCTGGTGGCCGACGGCCTGGCGGTGCTGAGAGGTGACCGGCTCCACCTCCCCGGCGCGTAGCGTGGCGTTCATCGACCTGCCGGGGGAGGAACCCCTACCGACCACCATCGACGGCGCCCGGTTCCGCCAGGTGCTCGGCCGCTTCGCCACCGGGGTCACCGTCATCACGGGGGTCGCCGGCGGCGAGCCGGTGGGGCTGGCGGTCAACTCCTTCACCTCGGTGTCGCTGGAGCCGGCGCTGGTGGCCTTCTGCGTGGCCGAGGAGTCCCGGACATGGCCGAAGCTCCGGTCGGCCGGCGACTTCTGCGTGAACATCCTGGCCGAGGACCAGGAGGCGCTGTCCCGGGCCTTCGCCGGCCGCCCACCCGACCGCTTCCTCGGCGTGGGCTGGCGGCCCGGCCGGTCGGGCGCGCCGATCCTGGCCGACGTGCTGGCGTGGATCGAGTGCACGATCGAGACCGAGCACGACGCCGGCGACCACGTGATCGTCGTCGGCCGGGTGCAGGAGCTCGACGTCGGGCACGAGGGCCGTCCGCTGGTGTTCTACCGGGGCGGCTACGGTCGTTTCGAACCATGAGCTTCGCAACCGTCACCGAGTCCGACGTCATCAAAGGCGTCTACGTCGTCGAGCCGACCGCCTTCGGGGATTCCCGGGGCCGGTTCGTGGAGAGCTACCGCCGGTCGTGGTTCCCCCACGGCCGGGAGATGGTGCAGGGGAACCGGTCGGACAAGTTGGCGGGCACCGTCGTCGGTCTCCACTACCACCTGCACCAGGCCGACTACTGGTACTTCACCAAGGGTGACTCGCTGGTGGTCCTCCACGACCTGCGTGAGGGCTCGCCGACCGACGGGGCGACGCTCCACCTGGAGATCGGGGAGGCCGACGGGCGGGGCGTGTTCATCCCGCCCGGCGTGGCGCACGGCTTCGCCGCCCTGACCGACCTGACCATCACCTACATGGTCGACCAGTACTACAACCCCGACGACGAGCTGGGCGTGGCCTGGGACGACCCCGCCCTCGAGGCCGACTGGCGCCTGAGCGACCCGATCCTCTCCGACCGGGACAAGAAGAACCCTCTGCGGGCCGACATCCCGCCCGGCCGCCAGCCCTACTGGGGCCTGCGGACCTAGCGGCGCCGACCGTTTGGTCACTGGGGGGCCATATGTGCCCCCTATCGACCAAACGCCGCCCTCAGCGGCCGGTGACGTACTCCTTGACCGCCTCGGCGCCGACCAGGCGGGCGGTCACGTTGCCGGCGCCGTCGGCCAGCAGCACCGTGGGGGCGGAGCGGATGGAGAAGGCGTCGGCCAGGTTCCGCTCTTGGCTGGCGTCGATCTTGACCACCCGGGCGCCAGGATCCGACGCCCGCAGGCGGGCCTCCACCGGCCCGCAGGTGGCGCAGTAGGGCGACGTGAACAGCACCCACGTGCGGGCGGCGCCGGCCAGCAGCGCCTCGGGGATGCGGGGGTGGTCGGGCTGGTGGTCCTGGACGCTGGCCCGCCACGACCGGTAGAGGCGCGCGGCCAGGGCCACGGCGAGCAGCAGGACCACGACGGCGGCTGCCCGGGTGAGGGACATCAGCTCGTCACGGGGCGCCGGCGGGCGGCCAGGAGGTAGATCTCGCAGCCGACGCAGATGCCGGTGACGGCCGACAGGGCAGCGAGGACGCCCACGATCAGCGCCAGCCCCCAGCCCAGGCCGGGGGCGCCGGCGGCGAAGGCCAGCGAGCCGGCGCCGAGGAACAGCACGCCGACGGCGGCGGCGAAGCGGGGCGGGCGGGGGTCCTCCATCTCC
>DATLHA010000147.1:0-18971 GCA_035540095.1 Acidimicrobiales bacterium
CGGGCCGCCAGGGCGCGGACCAACTGCCCCCGCTCGGCCTTGGTCAGCGCCGGGTCGGCCGCCTCCCGGATGAGGGAGTAGCGGAACAGCGCCACGTCACGGTGGCGGTCATCCATGAAGCCTCCTGGCCAGTCGAGCAACGACTCGCCGAGGCTGGCCGTTCAGGCGGCCGCCGCATAGGGCCATCCCGTGTTGGAAATCAGCCGGCCGCCACTGGCGGAGGAGGCGAACCGCCAGGGCGCCACCGGCCCCAGGCGCAGCGACGCGGCCCGGGCGGCGGCGGCGATGGCCTCCACTGCGTCACCCGCCGGGCTCGACGTGGGCACAAGCGGCGCCAGCGTCGGGTCGAGGTCGTGGGCCAGCACGGTGAAGAAGACCCGGACCGCCTCGGCGTTGGCGGCGAAACGCCGGAGCCAGGCCCGCACCGTCGAAGGCGGCACCCCTGGCCCGGCGGCCCGGCGATGGCCCACGCCGGCCGCCTTGGCCGCAAGCGCGGCCCCGATCACCTCGGCCAGGTCACGGCGGCGAAGGAGGCAGTCGGTGCTGATCAGCACATGGGTGTTCTGGCAGGCGGCGCAACGGCTGCGGCGCGGTCGACGGCGTTCGATGTCCTTGCGCCGGCGCACGTCTCGCCATCGTGCCGACCCCCAGGGCCGAAGCTGCCCGCCGCAGTCAGGGCACGCCAGCTCGCCAGCGAGGAGGGCGCGTTCGACTTCCAGCGCGTCGGTTCCTACGATCTTCATCAGTGCCTCCGGGCATCAGGAAGGGCCCTCCCGTCACTGCCGAGTGATTACCGGGAGGGTCCTTGCGCGTCAGGGTCGTGTGCACGCTGTCGCCCGACGCGAAGAAGGGCAACCCGAAGGCTGCCCTCACCATCTCCACCGTCGATGTCGCTACGCCCCGCGCGCGTCCTCAGTCAGCGCGGCGCTGAACACTTCGGAGCGACCGCCGAACTCTACGAGGCGCGACGCCCAACGTATCCCGAGAACGCCATCAGCTGGCTTACCGACGCACTGGGGATCCAGCAGTCCTCGACGGTCGTCGATCTCGCGGCCGGCACCGGGAAACTGACCCGTCAGATCGCGGCGAAGGCACCACATGTAATTGCCTTGGAGCCACTCGCCGCCATGTGCAGCGAGTTCTCCAAAGTCCTCAACGTGCCGCTCGTTCGAACTGTCGCCGAGGCGATTCCCCTACGCAGCGGATCGGTCGACGCCGTACTGGTCGGACAGGCCTTCCACTGGTTCGACGGTGCAACGGCGCTGGACGAAGTCCACCGCGTACTTCGCCCGGGTGGCGGACTCGGGCTGATCTGGAACATGCGCGACGAGCGCACTGACTGGGTCGCGGCCCTGGGCGACATCCGGAGGCGCTACGGCGACGTCCGCTACGACTCCGGGCTGTGGCGAGAGGCGTTCAGGGCAAGCGACAGCTTCACGCCTCTCGTCGAGGAGCATTTCGCCCACGACCAGGTCCTAGATCCCGAGGGCGTCGTCGAACTGATGGCGTCGAGAAGTTTCATCGCGGCACTTGACGATGACGAGAACAGAGCCGTCCGCGACGAAATCCGCCGCCTGCTCGCAGAGCACCCCGAGACCGCCGGACGAGGGGCGCTGGTACTGCCCTACAGAACAGACGCTTACTGGACCAGACGGGTGAATCTCTGATGCACGGGGAACGCAACTCGGGAGGAGTAGGCGTTGCCGAGGGCCCGGCGATCTGGGGCGGGCAGTCCACCACCACCTGCCGTAATTGTGGGATTGCGTTCGTCCTGGCTGCACGTCAGGTTTCATCCTGCTGACCATCGGCCGAGACGTACTTCAACGGGGCTCACGGGCGGCTCGTTGAGTGTCAGTCTCTCCCGGGAAACAAGCAGAACGGATGTCCGGCCGGATCGAGCATGACGACGACGCGGTCCTGTTGCGGCTGGTGGCTCGCGACCTGTGCGCCTCGCGCTACGGCGTCGTTGACCAGCTCGAAGAAGCGGGTGCGTCGATCCGGTCCATGCCCCAAGTTGTCCACGGCGATGTCCAAGTGCATGCCCATCTGCTGCTGGCCCGCAACCGTCGGCCATACGGGCGCTACGAACCGCTCCTCGCGCTGGAACTCGAGCTTTTGGTCCCCGGAGGGCGACTCCACCAGCGCCCACCCGCCTGGGACTTTCTCGGAGCGATCCACGACTCGCCATCCCAGCAACCACGCGTAGAACTCGGCGAGCTGCCAAGCATCGCCGCAGCCCAGAACGGTACCGCGTAGTCGAGCACGCACTGGTTCCACGAGCGGAGTTTGCCGGATCGCGAGCACCAGCGCAGGTTAAAACGCCGGCCCGTCCGGTATCACTCCTTGCCGGCGTTCGGGGGCACCGTCCTTGTGATGGACACCTAGGCGTTTCTCACGCGCTACAGCCGCCGCTGCGCTGGTTCTCATGGGGCCCGGAGCGGTATGCCTCAGCGTCGAGCCGCCTGCTTCAAGCGACGGGCACCTGCTTAAGCGACACTCGGAACCCACGTGATCGCAAGTTGCTTGCAGCCTCTCGCAGGTTGACCTTGCTGAAGAAGGGCAAGGCCTCGCTCATCGTCCGATTGTTCCAACGCTCTATGATGGCGTATACCACTTCGAAGTCGCGAGGAACGATGCTGGGCGTGTCAAAGAAGTCGAATCCGAGACGTCCTGAAGAGGACTCCCTTGTTCTCTTGTTCGCTGCTACGAGGAACTCCGAGCTAGTTTGTAAGAGTTCCGCCGAGACAACACCTTGGGCGAACAGGTGACTAAGGTTGCTGGATCCGAGATGACGCTTCACGTGAACAAGCTGGCGCGCACGCGTCAGAAGGTCACAAATCTCCACAGGGGTAGTTCGTCCTTCGGTCCGAACGGTCTTCTTGTCGAGAAGAACGAAGTCGCTGTCCTGGTCAGCTACGCGGGCGTTGTAGTCGCCCTCATGCAGAGAGGCTAAAGAGGGCGGTAGGTGCACCGAAGACTCAGGCATGCGGCGTACGAACTCATCGAGCTCGTCGACGTAGTCCTTCCTGACCCGAAACAGCTCGCCTTCGTCCAGGATGTACGTGTCACCGCCTATGGTCAGCTGGCCCACGAGACACTGCCAGACCTGCCATCGATGAACTTCCTGGCCGCCAGGTTCAAGCGCCCGGATGTGGTGCTGCCGAAGGTAAGCGATCCCCAGATCGTCCAGATAGCCCCGGGAACGTAGCCCGGTCAGGTAGTCGGACAGGCGCAGGTCGCTATGCGTGACGCGATGTTGACGCCCTCGTGCGCCTTGCGGTCGATCAAAGTGGTAGTGAAAGAAAGCCACATGGTCCCAGTCGACGACCTCAGGCGGCGCGAGGTCCAGGTCGTCGATATCGTCGCGGTGCAGACGATCCACGACCTCGTTTTCGACTCGGTGCTTGAGCATTGGGTCGGTTATTGGCTGGACAAAGTCGATCCAATCGAAATGGTCCTTGTAGTCGTCTCTTGCGTGGGCCTCTTCGATCCGCCGACACAGCTCTCCTACCTGATCGAAATTCAGTTCGATCCCGAGCACGAGGGCGTCACCCCCGCCGACGCGCGGGCCCCATGAGTCGCGATCGGCAGGAACGCCCGTGGCCTTACTGACGACATCGCGCAGTTGATTGACGGCGAAGGTTTCGAAGGTGCTGCTTTCACTCGCTTGGGCTCGGGATCGAACGATCGTCGGTCCGTGCCGTTTGCTATCCACGGCTTTGAGGCGGGCAAGATCGAGATCGAGCGCACTGCGTGGATAGAGGAGGTTCAGCGCGGTTCGCAGTCCGTAGCCCCGTTCGTAGCCATCGCTTCGCAGCAGAAAGCGCCCAGCGATCCCGAACGGGAAGGCGAACATGATGCGCTGTCGACGACGCCCCAGCTCGACTAGCAACAGAGCGGCCGGAGAGATGGTGCGAGCAATGTCAACCTCGTCGCCGAATCCCTGGCGAAGGAAGCCGGCCCAGCGCACTTCATGGGGATACCGGTTGATGACGTACAGCTGTGCCCGGAACCCGGTCGCTTCGATTGGTCCGTACGTCGTTACGTCGAAGTCACCGAGGTCGACGACGTCTGTGAAGTCCTCGACGAGCTGGCTCCCAATTCTCTCGGGCACTCGGTAGCACGTCAGGGACGGCATCAGGCACTCCTGAGCTCAGGCCGCCGCCACGCTCGCCAGTGTGTAGCTACGGGGGAGAGGAGCAGCGCGTCATCGACGCCATCCCTCGCCATCGCGTCCGCCGGTCCCAATTGGACTGGAACGTCGTCAGGTCGGTCCACCGAATCCGTCCTTCCCGGCCCGCCGCCGCGGCGAGACTACCAATCATCATCGGCAGGGCGCTGTCACGACTTGAGTGACTTCCGCACCCTCTCGAACACAGGAAGCGCTTTCCGACGGGTAGGGCCCGCATGTCGACGGCGGTGCGCTCCTGGTCATCGTCCTGCCCCGGCTGACGGCGCGGTGTTCGTGGATGGGTAGCGATGGGCCCCTCACCTCCCCGATCCCCGAGCGCGCGGCAGTGTCAATGTGCCGGCGTTCGCTGGCACGGGAACCGGTAGCCAGGGACGTCGCGGCGCGAGGTCGTACGACTGTGGATCGCCTCCTCTCGCCTAGAGTGCGGTACTGATGCGGGTCCTCGATATAACCGTCGATCTGGGACACGAGGCGTCGCCAGCGGAACTTGAGACCCTTGTCCGGGCCGTCCGCGTCGCAACCGACGTTGCCCGCGACTCCGAATGCCGCCGTGTGCGTCGCGTTGCCACTGTCCGGATGAAGCATCCCACGACACAGGACTTAGCATCGATCGCTGAGCGCCTGCATCCTCGTTTTCGGCGTCGCGCAGACCAGCACATTCAACTGCGGAGACAGCTTCCCTACGTGCTCGAGGAGGTCGCTCCACCTCCGCGTTTCCTGTACGAGCAGCTGACGGAGGGTAAGGCGGGCAATCTTCTGCAGCAACTGGGCTACGCGCCCTATCTGCGTGAAGTGCTTACTGAGCCTGCGGGTTGGATCTTTAGCAGCCCCCTTGTCGGCATGGACGTAGTCGATCCCGGACTGTACGAGGCTCTGGTCGCCGCGGAAGTAGCCGAAGCAGCGCCGGGGGCGGTCAAAGTGCGCTCCGTGCGCTACGAGAACCCGTTCGGGGAGGAGATCGTCGCCGTTGGCGGGGCGGCGGAGAAGACGCTCAAGGCCACCCCAGGCGTGATCGAGACAGTGGCGACCATCGGGTCAAGGCGGAAGATAAAGAAGGTTGAAGCTGAGGTTGCGGAGGCGACAGCCGCCGAACAGATTGAAGATGCACAGCTCGATATCGACATCAAGAGGGAACAACTGCGCGCTGCTCGGATCGCCAACGACATCGCCGAGCAGGAACACCTCAGGATCAAGATTGAGAACGCCAGGGCGATCCTCGAGCTGGACGCCATACGTCAGCGAGAGCTCGTTGCGCACTTCATTCGGGAGGGAAAGCTGGACGGCGCTGATGCGGTCGCGGCCCTGCCTACGGGCGATGCGGCGGCACTCCATGCCCTGGCCCAACACCGCCCGGAACTCAGCGAGAGTCAGGAGCCCGATCCGATCGGTGACGAGCAGTAAGCGTACTTGCGCTCTGGCTCGATCCACTCGCCTGGAGCGTTGACGATCAGTTTGAACCACCACCTGTCGATCAGGCGACCGGGCCCGGCTGCCATCAATGTGCCGTACGGGGATTCCCTCGGGTTACAGTTTCGTGCGCGGCGGCGCCACGGCCGAGGGCGCTGACGAGTGGCGGGACTGCCGCTACCAAACCTGAAGGCCCGCCACGCATCTACTAGCTCGACATTGTCGGGTCAGAACGTCGCCTTCGTGCTCGCTTTGCTCGGCCCGTTCCTCGCCCGCCTACGGCTGGGTGGGCGGTTGGCGGGCGCCTTGGCCGTGCTCATGTTGTTCGGGATCCTCACCCGTTGGGAGCCGTCGGTCGTGCGAGCCGTCGCCATGGCCGCCCTCACCCTGCTGGCGGCGGCGATCGGCCGGCCCGCCTCCAGCCTGCGCATCCTCAGCCTGGCGGTCACCGGTCTGGTGCTGATCGACCCACTCCTGGTCCACTCGCTCGCTTTCCTGCTGTCGGTGGGGGCCTGCACCGGCATCGCCCTTTTCAGCACGGGGCTGGCCGACCGGCTGCCCGGGCCCCGGCCGATCGCCAGCGCCGTCGGTGTCACCCTGGCCGCCCAGCTCGGCGTCCTGCCCATACTCGTCCCCGTGTTCGGCGGCCTGCCCGTGGCCGCCCTGCCGGCCAACCTGCTCGGCGCTCCGGTGTCGGGGCCGCTGATGATGTGGGGCATGGCCGCCGGCCTGGTCGCCGGCTGGACCGGTGACGCCATGGCCCGGATCATCCATCTGCCCACCGGCCTGATGATCCGGTGGGTGGCCGGCGTGGCCCACTGGGGGGCGGCGGCGCCGCTCGGCCAGCTCCGGCTCGTGCACGTGGTGGCGCTGGGCGCCGCCGCCGGCGTGGGGACAGCCGCCCACCGAAGGGAGCGCGCCGGCTGGGTGGTGGTCAGCGGGCTGGCCGCGGCGGCGGTGGCCCTGGCGCCGGCGGTGGCGGTGCTGCGACCGGCCGGCGTCGACGGGCGCAGCCTCGTCCCCGGTGCCCGGCTGTGGCGCGACGCCGGCGCCAGCGTCCTCGTCGTCGAGGACCTGCGCGCCTCACCGGAGGCGCTCCTCTCGGCGTTGCACCAGGCCGACGTCCGCGCTCTGGACGTGCTCGTCGTCACCCGTCCCGGCGCCGCCGCCGCATCCGACGTCCGCGCCCTGCTGGCCCGCTTCCCGCCCCGCCTCGTCCTGGCGCCGGCCGGCCACCGCCTGCCCGGCGAGGTCACGGTGCCCCCGGCCGGGACGGAGGTTGCGACCGGCGGGGTGGTCGTTCGCATCGAGGCGGACGGCAAGCGTCTGGCGGTGGCGGTGGCCAGAGCCGGTGCATCGTAGGTGTATGTCCACCCGCAGGCTGATCGACTGTCTCATCGCGGCACCGCGGTTCGCGACGTGCCGGTACTGCACGCGGGCGGCGACTCCGACGTCTCGGGCCGGCACACGGCTCTGGGCGTGGAGAACCGGTAGCGGCCGTCGATCGCCCGACGCAACGGCAACGGCGCTGCGCACCTGGAGTGCGGTCGACGCGAACATGAAGGGAGCCGAGTGGAGCCGCCCCAGGGCGGCGCGGGTCTCTTCGTTCGCCGGCCGGTAGCACTCGACGGTGGGCTGCCGGCTCATACCGCCGAGAAGGCCGGGTGTCTTCATCCGGCCCGTCATCCACCGTGCTGGCGTAGCGTGCGCCAAGAGGGGGCGGCGATGGTCGAGGACGATGTCGCGAGCAGGAAGACCTACCGGTACCTCCGGATAGGCATCGTCGGGGCCGTGGTCCTGTTGGGGGCATCCGTCCTGGTGGAGCGGAGCAAGGTCGCCCCCGGCTGCTGGCAGACCTCGATCAGCGCCTACTACTACACGCCGGCGCGGGCCGTCTTCGTCGGCGCCCTGATGGCGATCGGCCTGAGCCTCATCGTGATCAAGGGCAACACCGGTTGGGAGGACGTCCTCCTCAACGTGGCCGGCATGCTGGCCCCCGTCGTCGCCCTGGTGCCGATCGGGAACCCCGGAACGTGCTGGTCGATCGAGCCCAGCCCGCTGCCGACGCTCAGGAACCCGGCCACGGGTGACCTCGAACTGGCGGCCTGGGTCGAGCGGAACATCGAGAACAACATCCAAGCGCTGCTCTGGGCCGGCGCTGCCGCCCTCCTCGCCGCGGCAGTCATCGCCGCAGTCGCCTTCGCCGTCGGCGCCCGGCGAGGCGAGCAGCGGACGCTGGCCGACCTCCCGCGCGGACCCCACCGGGGCACGTTCCTCAGCCTCGTCGCCGCCCTGGCCTTCCTCGTCGCCGGCGCCGCGCTGTTCGCCACGTGGGACCGCTTCGAGGAGAACGCACACGGCTTGGCCGCGTACGCCATGTTCGGCTGCCTCGCCGCCGCTGCCGCCCTGAACGCGTTGGAGTGCCGGAAGTTCGGCCTCCGCTGGTACGTGAGGCTCTACGGCGGCATCGCCGTCCTCATGGGAGCCGCCGCCCTGCTCATACTGGTGAAGAACTGGGACCACAAGACGCTCGTGGTGGAGATCGTCCAGATCGGTCTGTTCGCCGGCTTCTGGATCGTGCAGACCCGGGAGCTGTGGCACACGACCGTCCGGTCAGCCCCCACCGCGGGCTGACCACCGTGCCGGCATGGTGACCTTTGACGACGTGGCGGCGATGGCGTCGGCCTTACCGGAGGTCAGCGAGGGCGAGCGCCACTGGGGACGGGCGTGGTCGATCGGCAAGAGGACATTCGCCTGGGAGCGGCCCCTCAGCAAGGCGGACGTCAAGCGCTTCGGTGCGGCCACGCCTCCCGACGGGCCCATCCTCGCCGTGAGGGTCGCCGACCTCGACGACAAGGAGGCGGTGCTGGCCGAGCAGGCGAAGGGGTTCTTCACCATCCCGCACTTCGACGGCTACCCCGCGGTGCTGATCCAGCTGAAGGTGGCGACCAAGAGGCGCGTCCGGGAGGCCATCGTCGATGCCTGGCTGGCCTCCGCCCCGCCGGCGTTGGCCGACGAGTACCTCAAGGCCCACCCGCCCCGCTAGCAGCCGGTCATGGTCTTCAGGGCCCGCAGGTCGGGGTGGTCCACGACTGCCAGCGCCTGGTTCAGCGCCGCGCACTGCTCGGGGGTAGCGCTGGAGCCGCCTGAGCCGGAGCCCGGAGGAGTGCCCGAACCGCCGGACGGCGAACCTCCCGACGACGGCGCGCCGGATCCGGCGGCAGGGGCGGCAGGATCGCCGGCGGCAGCTGCCCCAGTGGCGGCGGCGCTCCCGCCGGCCGGCGCCCCACCGCCGCCCGCCGGCTGGCCGCCGGCACCGGTTCCCGGGCTTCCGGGCGATCCGCCGGTCGCGGCCGCCGACCCACCGGTCGCGCCCGCCGCTCCGGTGGCCGAGCCGGCGGTGGCAACCGCGGTGCCCGCCTCACCCGGCTGGCCCGGCTGGCCGAGCGCCCCTGCCGGCGCGGTGGCTACCGACCCCCCGGCCGCTGCCGGGGTGCTGGGCGCAGGAGCATCGGCCTTGTCCGGCCCCGACCCGCCGCCGGCGCAGCCGGCCAGGAACAGGCCGAAGGCGAGCGCCAGAGGCGCCACCCGCCGGGCGGGCGTCCGAGTGGTCACCGCACCACCGTAGGCGCGCCCGGCCGGGGGCCAGGAACGGGCCCCTCGCCGCCGTGTTCGGCCATGAATCGCCCCGTCTGACCGGCCGTCCGGTCGTAGGTCGCCGGAGTGGCGTCGTGGCGGGCCACGTTGCCACCCAGGCTTGGGCCCAACACCGCCAGGACGGTCGGCCCGAGGTGCGTGCCGCTCATGTGTCTCCCGTCGTAGCCGGTCGCCGCGGTGACAAGGCGCTCCGCCTGCCGGATCCGCCCGATCGACTCCTCTACCGGGAAACCGTCAATTGCTCCCGCACCGCCGGCGCCACCTCGCGGCCGTACAGCTCGATGCTTCTCATCATCATCTCGTGGGGGAGGTGGCCGGCGCTGTACTTGAGGTCGAAGCGGGCCAGGCCAAGCCGCCCGGCGACGGTGACGATCTTGGCGGCCACGGTGGCCGGCGACCCCACGAACAGTGCGCCGCCCGGCCCGGCGGAGCGGTCGAACTGCTCGCGCGTCATCGCCGGCCAGCCTCGTTCCCGGCCGATGCGGGCGTGCATCGCCGCGTAGTGCGGCCACAGCTCGTCCCGAGCCTGCTCGTCGGTGGCGGCCACGTGGCCCGGACAGTGGGCGCCCACCGGCTGGGTCGGCTTGCCGAACTGCTCGAGAGCCCGGTGGTACAGGTCGACGAGCGGCCGGAAGCGGGCCGTCTCGCCGCCGATGATGGCCATGGTCAACGGCAGGCCATGCCGGGCGGCCCGCACGACCGACTCAGGGCTCCCGCCGACGCCGACCCACGTCGTCAGCGGCGGCGACTCGACGGGCGGGTAGACCCGCTGGTCCTCCAGGGGCGGCCGGGTCTTGCCCGACCAGGTGACGGGCTCCTGGCGGAGGAGGGCGACGAACAGGTCGAGCTTCTCCTCGAAGAGCATCTCGTAGTCCTCGAGGGAGAACCCGAACAGGGGGAACGACTCGATGAACGACCCCCGGCCGAGGATGACCTCGGCCCGGCCGTTGGACAGGGCGTCGAGGGTGGAGAAGCGCTCGAAGACCCGGATGGGGTCGTCGGAGCTGAGCACGGTGACGGCCGAGCCGAGGCGGAGGTGCGAGGTGCGGCCGGCGATGGTGGCGAGCACGACGTCGGGCGCCGACACCGCGAAGTCGGGCCGGTGGTGCTCCCCGACGCCGATGAAGTCCAGGCCCACCTCGTCGGCGAGGACCGCCTCCTCGACCACGTCGCGGATCACCTGGGCGTGGCTCAGCGGGCGGCCGCCGGCGTCGAGGGTGATGTCGCCGAAGGTGTCGAGACCGAGTTGGAAGTAGGTCACGTGCGGGTGAACGTCACCTTCTTGGCTCCGCTCGTGCACTCGTAGAACGCCTGGGGGATGGGCTCCTGCGTGCTCCGCACCCGAACGCACCGGTAGCCCTCGACGGTGACCTGGGCCGGACCGCCGGAGCTGGTCTGGCGGCCGGCGACGCGCACGAACGCCTCGGCCTCGGCGCACGACAGCCCCGTCGCCTTGACGCTGCTGGCTGCGTCCTCGCTGGCGGGGGTGAAGCCGATGGTCTGGCAGTCGAGGGTGGCGGCCGCCCGTGCGGTGGTGGTCGACCCCGCTCGGGTGGTGGTCGTCGACCCGCCCGGCGCCGTCGTGGTCGACGTCGTGTCGCTGGTGAACGGCGAGGTGGACGGTGTGGAGCCGCCGCCGACCACGCCGCAGGCGATGCGGTCGCCGGCGTCGCCGGTGGCCAGGGTGGTGGCGTCGGGCTGGCGCACGTAGCGGGTGGGCACGTTGGCGTAGTTGTCGGGGAGGGCGTGGACGATCACGGCCCGACCCTCGGGAACCTGGAGGTCCGACAGCCTGTAGCGGTCGGTGGTGAAACTCATCTCCACCGACCGGTCGGCCATGACCAGCACGACGGGCTGGTCGCCGGCGTGTCCCGGGTGGGCCTGCTCGCCGACGACCATGTGACCGCCGGCGGAGGTGAACGGAGGCGTGCCCCGCTCGCACTTGCCGGTGGCGTGGATGTGGAACCCGTGGAAGCCGGGCGGCAGGTTGACCAGCCGCGCCTCGACGGTGAGCCGGCCGGCGGCCTCGGTGAACGTCACCCGGCCGGCCGGCGACCCGTCGGCGGCGATCATGTCGGCCGCCGTCCCCGGCGCGGTGGTGGTGACGGTGGTCTGGGCACCGCCGCCGGCACCGGCGTCACCGTCGTCGTCACCGCCGCCGCAGGCGGCGAGGGTCAGGGCCAGAGCGATCACGGGCAACCACCGGTTGTGTCTCACAGCCGACACAATAGGGACGCGTGGTGCCGACGACGTAGCGTCGGCGGCGGATGCGCATCACCATCGGCTCCACCAGCTACGACCTGACGACGCGCGCCCTGGTCATCGGCGTCGGGCGCTACTGCGAAGGAGCGGATCTGGTGGAGCCCGAGGCCGGCGCCCAGCCGGCCCCGGCGCCGGTCTACGCCTCGGCCTCCGACGTTGCCGGCGTCGGGAGGGCACTCGCGGCCGGCGCCGGCCTGGTGCGGCTGACCCACCCCAGCCACGACGACCTCGCCCTCTGTGCCGCCGCCGGCGCCGCGGTCGTCGTCCCTGCCGACGTCGCCGGCGACACCGGCCTGCCGGCCGACCGGGTGATCGCCGACACCCTGTTGGTCGACGTCACCACGGCCGAGTGGCCGGCGGCGGCCACCGCGGCCGGCGTCATACGCGGCGCCCGCCTGGTGCGCACCACCGACGTGCGGGGCGCCCGGCGGGTGTGCGACGTGCTGGCCGCGGTCATGGAGGCCCGCTAGATGCCGGCGTTGCCCGTGTACCTGGTGCGGGGCGACCAGCCGGTCCTGCTGGCCGACGCGGTCAAGCACCTGGTCGCCGAGCTGGCCGAGGGCGACGCCGGCCTCATGCCCGAGGAGCTCAGCGGAGACGACTACACCGTGGGCACGCTGGTCGACGCGGCCCAGACCCCGCCGTTCTTCGGCGACCGCCGGGTGGTCGTGGCGCGCGACGTCGGCCGCTTCTCCACCCACGACGTCGAGCCGCTCGTCGCCTACCTGGCCGACCCGCTCCCCACCACGTCGCTGGTGCTGGTCGCCGGCGGGGGCCAGGTGGCCCGGTCGCTGGTGGAGGCGGTGCGCAAGGCCGGCCACGTGGTGGACGCCGGCGTGCCGGGGGGCCGGGGGCGGGCGAGCTGGCTGGCCGCCCGCCTCAAGGAAGGGCCGGTGCGCCTCGACGCCCGGGCGGCGGCCATGGTGGGCGACCACCTGGGAGACGACGTCGACCGGCTCGGGTCCCTCCTCGAGATGCTGGCGGCCGCCTACGGGCAAGGGGCCCGCCTGGGGCCCGAGGAGGTTTCGCCCCTGCTCGGCGGGGTCGGGTCGGTCGCCCCTTGGGAGCTGACCGACGCCATCGACCGGGGCGAGACGGCGGCGGCCGTCACCGTGCTCCGCCGGCTCACCGGCGCCGGCGGGCGCCACCCGTTGGTCATCCTGGCCACCCTTCACAACCACTTCGGCCGCATGCTGCGCCTGGACGGCGCGGAGGTGGGCGACGAAGCGGCGGCGGCCGCCCTCCTCGGCATGACGGGCTCCACCTTCCCGGCCAAGAAGGCTCTGCTCCAGGTGCGGCGGCTCGGCCACGAGCCCCTCGCCCGGGCCATCCACCTGCTGGCGGAGGCCGACCTGGCGCTGAAGGGCGCGGTCGATTGGCCCGCGGAAGTGGTGCTCGAGGTGCTGGTCGCCCGGCTGAGCACGGTGGGCCGGCCGGCCCGCCGGTGAGCTAGGCGGAGGCCGAGGTCTCCCGGGCGATCCGGCGCATCAGACGCGACTTGCGGTTGGCGGCCTGGTTCTTGTGGATGATGCCCTTGGCCGCGGCCTTGTCGATCCGCTTGATGGCGGTGCGCAGAGCGTCCGTCGCCTCCTCGGGAGAGTCGGCGGCCACGGAGATGGCGACCTTCACCCGGGTCTTGATCTCGGAGCGGGCGGCCTTGTTGCGCAGCCGGCGCTTCTCGTTGGTCTTGTTGCGCTTGATTTGACTCTTGATATTGGCCATGCCGGGAGGACACGCTACCAGTCGGGCGGATGGGGGCCACACTTGGCCTCGTGCTGCTGCGAGGTTCGGAGGGGAACGAGCTGGAGCTGACGATCGCCGGCTACCAGTTCCCCGATGAGGAACGCGACCCGTGGGACTCCAATTGGCTGCTCGTCTCGGTGCGGGTGCTGTCGCCGGAGGGAAGCTGGTCGGTGGTCGATCCGTGCCTCACGACCTGGGAGGCCAAGCGGCTGGTGTCATGGCTGGTCCACGCCGCCGCCCGTGAGCCGAACGCGGTGCCGATGACCTTCACCGAGCCCAACCTCACCGTCGTCGCCGGCCCGGTGGCCGGCGACCCGAACGCGGTGCACGTGCGGGCCAGCTTCGCCCTCGAGCTCCGGCCGCCGTGGGCCCGCTCGGCGGCGGGGAGCGACGACCTCACCGTCGACCTGGAGGTGCGGCGCGGCGACCTGGCCAGGGCCGCGGCGTCGCTCCTCTCCGATCTGGTGGCGTTCCCTCAGCGGGGCGACGACCCGACGCTCTGACCGAACCGGTGACGCTCCTCGGGGTCAGGGCCCCGCGAATCGTCACCGGTTGGCGGGGTATCGACCGCGATGCGGGGGACGACCCGGTCGAGCCAGCGGGGGAGCCACCAGTTGGCCCGGCCCAGGAGCTCCATGGTGGCGGGGACGAGCACGATGCGGACCAGGGTGGCGTCGACCGCCACCGCTACGGCCAGGCCCAGCCCGATCAGCTTCAGCTCCCGGACGTCGGAGAGGACGAAGGTGCCGAAGACGCTGACCATGATGGCGGCGGCGGCCGTGATCACCCGGGCCGTCGAGGACAGGCCCTCGACCACCGCCTCGGCGTTGTCACCCGTGCGGTCGTAGGCCTCCCGGACGGCGCTGAGGAGGAACACCTCGTAGTCCATGGAGAGGCCGAACACGATGGCGAAGAGCATCATCGGCGCCCACGGCTCGATGGGGGCCTGCCCGCTGACCCCGAGCAGCTCGCCTGCCCAGCCCCACTGGAACACCACGACCAGCACGCCGTAGGCGGCGCCGATGGACAGCAGGTTCATCACCACCGCCTTGAGCGGCACCAGCACGGAGCGGAACACGCCCAGGAGCAGGAGGAACGACAGGGCCAGGACCGATCCGACGAACCACGGGAGGCGTCGGCTGATCACTTCGGCGAAGTCGATGCCTGCCGCCGTCTGCCCGCCGAGGCGGACCTCGATCCCGGTGCCGGCGGTCGCCACCGGCACGACGTCGGAGCGGAGGTGGCCGAGCAGGTCGACGGTGGCGTCGTCCTGGGGCCCGGTCACCGGGACGAGCTGAGCGATCGCCGCCGCCCCCGACTCCGACGCGAGGGCGGGCGTCACCGATGCCACGCCCGGCTGCCGGCGCAGCTCGGCGAGCACCTGGTCGACAGCGCCGGCCGAGCCGGGCACCGAGGTTTCCATGACCACGGCGATGGGGCCGGTGGAGCCGGCGCCGAAGCCGCTCACGAGCAGGTCGTGGGCCCGCCGGGTGGTGGAGGCCGAGGGGTCGTTGCCCTGGTCGGCGAAGCCGAGGCGCATGACGAGCGCCGGCGCCGCCATCAGGAGGAGGACGACCAGGCCGGCGCCGGCCACGGCCGCCGGCCGGTGCTGGACGAAGCGGGCCCAGCGGGCCCACAGGCCGCCGGCGGTGGAGGGGGTCCGCCGGCGGCCGATGTGGAGGCTGTCGATCCTGCGGCCGGTGATCCCGAGCACGGCGGGGACGAGCGTCACCGCGGCCACCACGGCGACGAGCACCGCGCACGACGTCCCCACTGCCAGCCCGTGGAGGAACGAAAGGCCCATGACGAACATGCCGAGCAGGGAGACGACGACCGTGCAGCCGGCGAAGACCACCGCCCGGCCGGCGGTGCTCATGGCCTCGGCGACGGCGTCCTCACGGTCTGCGCCCCGGTCGACCGCGGCCCGGTAGCGGGTGAGGATGAACAGGGCATAGTCGATTCCGACGCCGATGCCGATCATGGCCGCCACGTGGGGGGTGAACGACGCGGTGTCGAAGACGTTGGCCCACAGGTTCACGCCGGCCATGGCGATGCCCACGCCGACGACGGCGGTCAGGATCGGCACGCCGGCGGCCACCAGCGAGCCGAAGGCCACCACCAGGATCACCAGCGCGGCCAGCAGCCCCACGATCTCGCTCGCCGGCATGCCGCCCTCGCCGAACCACTCGCCGGAGAGCTCGACTCCGACGCCGGCGGCTCGCACCTCGTCGACCAGCTCCTTGACCGCGTCGACGGCGGTCGACGTCGCCGCTTCCTCCAGGCCCTCGGCGAAGGTCACTTCGGCCTGGGCGATCCGGCCGTCGGGGGCGACTTCGAGTGCCCCGACGCGGGCCACGCCGGGCACGGTCGCCACAGAGGCCAGCAAGGCCTCCACCCGTGCCCGATCGCGACCGACGTCGCCGACCACGACCGCCCCCGAGTCGCCGCTGCGGCCCGGGAACTCCCGCTCCAGGATGTCCTGGGCGGCCTGGGAGTCGGTCCCCGGCAGGCGGCCCTGAGACGCCCAGGTGCCGGCGAAGGTGGAGCCGAGGGCACTGATGGAGACCAGCACGACGAGCCAGGCACCGAGGGTCCGCCACTTGTGGCGGAAGCAGGCGCGCGCGACCGAAGAAAGCATTGGGAACCTCCTGGAGTTGTGAGCGGGTGGGGGCCGCTACGTGGGTGACAGGTAACGAACGGTGACGCTGCCGCCGCTGGAGTCGGCGGTGATGCGGCGGGCCGACGTGGGGTCGGCCCGCACCTCGGTGCGGGTCGAACCGCCGCTGGAGCTGGCGTCCACCCGGTAGGCGGTCGGGCCGTCGGGGACCTCGACGGTCACGCTGCCGCCGCTGGAACGGGCGTCGACGGTGTCGGGAACCACGGCGGAGCGGATCCGGACGCTGCCGCCGCTGGACCGGGCCTTGATCTCACGGGCCTTGGCCGCCTCGACGCTGACCGACCCGCCGGAGGAGCTGAGGTCGAGCACCGGCCCGCTGGCGACGACGGTGATGCCCCCGCCTGAGCTCCGGAGGCGGAGGCCGGCGTCGAGGCCGTCGGCCCGGACGCTGCCGCCGCCCCCGCTGGCGTCGACGCTGACGCCGGCGGGCACCGACACGTCGAGCTGCACCCGGCACCACATGCCGGGGCCGCGGCACTCGGCGTCGACGATGAGCCGGTCGCCTTCTCTGCGCTCGGAGTACGAAGGCTTCGTGAGGCCCCGGACGACCTCGCGCTCGATGCGCAGGGTGCCGTCGGTGCTGGGCCGGAGGCGGATGCGGCCGGCGTCGTTGCCGATCTCCAGGTGGCGGACCGCCTCGAACGTGGTGGTGGTCTCGTCGGTGGAGCGGGCGAGCAGGCTCACGACCTGGAACGTCCCGAACGCGAGGGTGACGGTGACGGCGATCGCACCGAGCACCAACCAGGCCTTGGGGCTCATGCCTCTCCTCCTTCCAGCCACCGGAGCACGGCCAGGACCCGCCGGTTGTCGTCACCGGTGGCGGGCAGGTCGAGCTTGGTGAAGATCGAGTTGACGTGCTTCTCCACCGCCCCGGCGCCCACGACGAGCGCCTTGGCGATGGCGGCGTTGGACCGGCCCTCGGCCATGAGCGCCAGGACCTCACGCTCACGGGCGGTGAGCCGCTCCAGCGGGTCACGCCGGCGGGTGCGGGCCAGGAGCTGGGCGACCACCTCGGCGTCGAGGGCCGTGCCGCCGGCGCCGACCCGGCGCACGGCCTCGACGAAGTCGGCCACGTCGGCCACCCGGTCCTTGAGGAGGTAGCCGATGCCGGCAGTGTCGCCGGCCAGCAGGTCGCTGGCGTAGCGCTCCTCGACGTATTGGGACAGCACCAGGATGGCGACCGAAGGCTGGCGCTCGCGAATGGCGATGGCAGCCCGCAGGCCGTCGTCGGTCAGGGTCGGCGGCATGCGGACGTCGACGACGGCCAGGTCCGGGTGGAGCCGGCCGACGACCTCCACGAGGGCGCCGGCATCGCCGACGGCGGCCACGACGTCGAAGCCGGCGTCGGTGAGCAGCCTGGTGATGCCGGCCCGGAGCAGCACGCTGTCCTCGGCGATGACGACGCGCAGGGGAGCCCCGCGACCATCAGCCATGAGGCAGCTCCACCAGCATCGTGGTCGGGCCGCCGCCCGGGCTGAGCAGCTGAAGCCGGCCGCCCACGGCCTCGACGCGCTCGCGCAGGCCGTCGAGGCCGGTGCCCCGTGCGGGGTCGGCGCCGCCGACGCCGTTGTCGGCGACCTCGACCACCAGGCGGTCCGCCGAGCCGACGATGGACACGGTGGCCCGGGTGGCCCGGCTGTGGCGGGCCACGTTCACCAGAGCCTCGGAAACGACGAAGTAGGCCGTGCTCTCCACCGCCGCCGGCGGGCGGGCCGCCAGCTCGACGCTGAGGTTGACCGGCACCGGGCAGCGGGCGACCACCGCGGAGAGGGCGGCGTCGAGACCCCGGTCCTCGAGAATGGCGGGGTGGATTCCCCGCACCAGGTCCCGGAGGTCGCTCAGCGCCCGCTTGGCCTCCTCGTGGGCCCCGGCGACGAGGCGAGCCGCCTCGCCGGGGTTGGAGTCCAGCTTCTCGCGGGCCTGGCCCAGGTCCATGGCCAGGGCGACGAGACGCTGCTGGGCGCCGTCGTGGAGATCGCGCTCGATGCGCCGGCGCTCGGCCTCGCCGGCGTCCACGGCGGCGGCCCGGCTGGCCTCGACCCTGGTGAGGCGGGCCGAGAGCTGGGCCACGCTGGCCCGGGGCTCCAGGAGCGTCCGCGCCAGCAAGCGGTCGAGGGACGCCAGTCCCCGGACGACCCACGGCGCCGAGGCCAACAGGGAAAGCCCGACCACCGCCACCAGCACCGTCCCGATGCCCGAGACCGCGAACAGGCCGAACCTGGCCTCGTTCTCCGGCAGGGCGGAGACGTACGCCGGCAGCGCCAGCAGGGCCAGCCCGCCCGAGAACACGCCGGCGGCCACCACGAAGGTGAGGCACCCCACCGGGAACACGGCCAGCAGGTAGACGATCTCCTTCCAGCGGGCGGGCGACCTCAGCCGCTCGACGAACCGGCCCCACCAGCCGCCCGCCGCCGGCGGCGGGTACGGGTCGGCCAGTTCCAGACCCAACAGGGCGCCCAGCCGGCTGCGCTCCAACCGCCCGAGCGCCCCGGCGGACGCGAACAGCAGCCACACCACCGGCACGGCCAGGGGCGCGACCACCGCCAGGCCGAGCGAGGTGGCCAGCAGGGTGACGATCACGGTGAAAGTGACGGTGCCGACCGGTAGGTCGAGGCAGAGATGGGCCAGCTCCCGCCACGTCCTGGCGTCACGCCAGGGGCGGAGGAGGGCGGCGACCATGGGTCAAACCTACGGAGAAGCCGGTCCCTCGACCATCCTGCCGGCCCACGAACGGGTGGTGGGGAAAACCCTCCTACGACGCCAAGCTGGTTGCCAGGCCAGTCGAGGTCGTCGACTGCGTAGCCCGTGGCGGCCACGTCCAGCATGGATCTCACGCGACGCCCGACCCTGAGACATCTCTCCCTCGTCGCTGCTGCGACAATGGCTCTCAGTCATGATCGACCCGTCGCGCATCCGCAACCTCTCCATCATCAGCCACATCGACCACGGGAAGACCACGCTGTCCGACCGCATCCTCGAGCTCACCGGCGCCGTCGACGCCCGTGACATGCGGGCCCAGTACCTCGACTCCAT
>DATLHA010000148.1:0-40744 GCA_035540095.1 Acidimicrobiales bacterium
CGGGGGGGGCGGGGGGTCGTGGTGAGCCGTCGCCCATCCCTCGAGCCGCCTGCCCCGTACACTGAGCGTGTGTCCGCGCCCGCATCGATGATCCCGCAGGCGCGCTGATCGCATGACCGAGCGGGTGCTGCCGGTCACCCCGGCCTCCGTGCTCGACGCCATCAGCCGGGCCGTCGTGGCCACCGACACGGCGGGCAGCATCGTGTACTGGAACCGGGGTGCCGAGCGGCTCTACGGCTGGAGCTCGGAGGAGGCGCTGGGTCGTGACGCCGTCGAGCTGCTCGTGCCCCAGGCGCTCGTCGGGCGGGCCACCGAGATCCTGGAGAAGGTCGGCGTCGGCGAGGAATGGTCGGGCGAGTTCCTGATCCGCCACAAAGACGGGCACACGCTCGAGATCGCCATCGTCCACCGGGCGGTGGTCGACGATCGGGGCCACGTGGTCGCCGTGGTGGGCGAGGCCGAGGATGTGTCCGCCGAGCGCCGGCTGGCCTCCGAGCTGCGAGCCACCCGCGACGAGCAGCGGCTGGCCCTGGCGGCCGGGCGCCTCGGCATCCTCCGCTGGGACCGGGAGACCTCCCGGGTCACCCTCGACGAGACGGCGGAGGCCCTGCTGGGCCTCCAGCCGGGCACGTTCGAGGGCACGTCCGAGGCGTGGTTCTCCATCGTGCACCCCGACGACCGCGACCGGGTCAGGGCCGTGCTCGACCGGGCGCTCGAGACCAAGGGATCCTACGACCTGGAGTACCGGGTGGTCTGGCCCGACGGATCGATCCACTGGCTGCAGGGCCGGGGCCAGGTCACCCTGGACGACGCCCGGCGCGTCACCGGGCGCATCGGCTGCATGACCGACATCACCGCCCGCCGGCTGGCCGACGAGGAGCGGGCCCACCTGCTCGCCGTCGAGCGGGCCACTCGCGCCGAGGCCGAGACGGTCGCCATGCGCCTGCGGGGGCTGCAGGACGTCACCATGTCGCTCATCCGGGCCGTCGACGCCCACTCGGTGGCCGATGCGGTGCTGACCGAAGGCGTGCCGGCGGTGGGCGGGCGCAGCGGCTCCATCCTCCTGGTGGCCGAGGACGGCGAGACGGTCGAGATCGTCCACGAGGTCGGCTACCGCGAGGAGATCAAAGCCCGCTGGAGCAGCTTCCCGCTCTCCGCCTCGTTGCCGGCCAGCGACGCCATCCGCACCGGTCAGATGGTGCTGCTCGACGGCATCGAGGACCGTGACGCCCGGTACCCGGTGTTCCGGGGCACCCCCATGAAGGACTCGGCCGCCGTCGCGGTGACGCCGCTCATCGACGAGGACGGCACCGCCTTCGGGGCCATGGTCATCGGGTTCCCGCGCCAACGGGAGTTCAGCGAGGCTGAGCAGCGGATCCTCTCCGCCCTCGCCGCCCAGTGTGCCACCGCCCTGCGCCGGGCCGCCCTGTACGAGGACGCCCGGGAGGCGGTGGCCGCCGAGCGCGAGGCCCGCATGGCCGCCGAGCGCTCCCAGGAACGCCTGACGTTCCTCGCCGAGGCGTCATCCACCCTCGCCTCGTCCGTCCTCGACCTCGAGACCACCCTGGCCCAGGTGGTCGACCTCGCCGTCCCCCGGCTGGCCGACGGCTGCGCCATCCAGATGGTCGACGAGCGGGGCAATCCCCTTCCGGTGGCCGTCTCCCACACGGACCCGGCCAAGGCCCAGGGGCTCCGCCACCTCATCGAGGAAGGGATCGGCGACGCCGGTTCCGAGTCGGTGGTGTCGATCCCGCTGCACTCCCAGAACCGCAAGGTCGGGGTGCTGACCCTGGTGACCGAGACCGGCCGGCACCTGGACGAGGCCGACCTGCAGCTGGCCGAGCAGCTCGCGGTACGGGCCGGCACCGCCATCGAGAACGCCCGGCTGTTCGCCGACCGCAGCCGGGTGGCCCGCAGCCTCCAGGCCAGCCTGCTGCCCCCGAGCCTGCCGTCGATCCCCGGCCTGGAGCTCGGCGCCCGCTACGCGCCCGCCGGCGAGGGGGTCGAGGTGGGGGGCGACTTCTACGACGCCTTCGCCATCGAGGGCGGGCGGTGGCTGCTGGTGGTGGGCGACGTGCGAGGCAAGGGCGTCGACGCCGCCGCCGTCACCGGCCTGGCCCGCCACACCATCCGCTCGATCGCCCTCTACGAGCCCCGGCCGTCGGCCATCCTGGCCCACCTGAACCGGGTGCTCCTCGCCGCCGAAGCCGATCGCATCGCCGCTCTCCAGGCCTTCGAGCAGCCGGCGTGGGAGCTGACCGAGCCTCGCTTCTGCACGGTCGCCGTCGCCATCGTCGAGCCGCGAAAGGACGGTGCCGGCGTGGTGGTGTGCTCGGGCGGGCACCCCTTGCCGCTGGTCGCCCGGGCCGGCGGACAGGTGGACGCCGTGGGCCGGCCCGGAAGCCTGATCGGGGCGTCGCCGGTGATCGAGCTGCACGACGTCGACGTCGAGCTTGCCCTCGGAGACGCCCTGGTGTGCTTCACCGACGGGATCGTCGAGCGCCACCGGGGCCGGGAGTTCTTCGAGGAGAACGGCATCGCCAGGGTACTGGCCACGTTGGTCGGCGCCGACGCCGCCACCCTCGCCGCCCGCATCGAGGAGGAGGCCCGCAACCTCTTCACCGACAAGCCGCACGATGACATGGCCGTGCTGATCGCCCGGGTGCCCCCGGCATGACGGTGACCGAGCGCCGCCAGTCGCTGCCCTCGGCGCCCATCAGCGCCAGCAAGGCTCGCGCCTTCGTGGAATCGGCGCTCGCCGGCGCCGGTCTCGAGCATCTGGCCTACACCGCCACCCTGCTGGTCAGCGAGCTGGTGGCCAACGCCGTTCTCCACAGCGGCACGCCGCTGGAAGTGGTCGTGCAGTGCGGTGACGGTCGGGCGCGCATCGAGGTCCACGACGGCAATCCCGCGCTGCCCGTTCGTAAGCACTACTCGAACCTGTCAGGGACGGGACGTGGGCTCTTGCTGGTCGAGCGTCTGGCCTCGGGGTGGGGGTCGGAGCGAACGGCGGGCGGCAAGCTGGTGTGGTTCGAGCTCGACGCCCGGTCCGTCCCGGCCTTCGACATACTCGACGTCGAGGCCATCTGACCGACCTGGTCACCTGCTCGCCGAGGCCGACGATTCTGCGGGCCGGCGACCTGCCGACCCTCGCCCCCGAACCGGGGACGGTCGCCTTCCTTTGCAGGTACCTCGGTGCGCTCGGGCGCCAGATCGCCGGACTCCCTCCACGTGCGTCGTCGGATGTCCTGGACGCCGCCGGCAGGTAGCCACACCCCCGTCCCGGGGTAGATACACGGCGTTCGCGAGCTCAGGAGGTACCCGATGCCTGCCAAGGACGAGATGCCGGGCACGCTGGAGCGCTCCCCGGCCAAGGCCCGGCGCACGTGGGCCAAGGCCCACGATTCCGCCGTCGAGAGCTACGGGGAGGGCGAGCGGGCCCACCGCACCGCCTTCGCCGCCCTCAAGCACTCCTTCGAGAAGGTGGGCGACCGCTGGCAGCCCAAGAAGCAGAAGGGCCCGTCAGACCCGCAGGCGGCCAAGGGTGGCCGCGCCGCCCGCAAGGGCGGGAAGACCTTCGGTGGTGTCGACGTGGTGGGCAACACCCGCCAGACCCTGCTCGAGCGGGCCAAGGGCCTCGGGATCAAGGGCCGCTCTTCGATGAACAAGGAGGAATTGGCGGAGGCCATCGCCCGCAAGCAGTGACGCACCTCCAGGTGGCAAGCCGGCGTGGAGCGCCGGGGCGACGGTCCAGGCCGAACGGCGGACGCATGTCTGGGCTTTCCACCGATGTCACTGTGGGTGGTTTCACCGCCGGGCGCGGGCGGAAGAACCTTCGTAGGTCGTCGACACGAAGGGAGGCGCCCGTATGACATCAGGCATCTCCACTGTCGGCGACAAACGGGCCTCGCCCTGTGCGTACACCACCTCGTCTCGGGCACCGGCGCCGGCCGTCCGGTCGTCCCCCCAGTGAGAGGACCAGCCGTGAGGATTTCACTCATGCTCTGCCTTCCACGGGACTCATCGACCCTGTCCGTGGTCCGTCACATCACCGCGTCCGCCCTCGAGGAGCTGGGCGTCGTCCCCGAGGAGGTGGGCGACGTCATCCTGGCCCTCACCGAGGCGGCGGCCAACGTGGTCAAGCACTCAGGCGCCGACGACCAGTACGAAGTCCACCTGGTGATCGAGAATGCCACGTGCGAGATCCGCGTGATCGACAGCGGCCGGGGGTTCGACTCCGACTCCCTGGGCGTCAACATGGCCGGCCCCTCCGAGGAGCGGGGCCGGGGCATGGCCCTCATGGCCGCCCTTGTCGACTCCGTACGCTTCGAGTCCCGCCCTGAAGCGGGCACGATCGTCCACCTGGTCAAGGACCTCTCGCTGCGCCCCGACGGGCCGCTGCGGCGGCTGGTCCAGCCGACGGCGACCGCTTAGCGCCCCGGCTGCCACTCCAGGAAGACGAGCGTGGCATCGTCTTCCAGTTCGCCACCACGGTGCTCGCGGAGGCGCCGGACCAGCCGGCGCAGGACTTCGGCCACCGCCAGGTCGCCACCCAGGAACTCCTCGGCGTCGTCGATGAGCCGCTCGACGCCGAACTGCGGACCACCCCTGGGCCGCGCTTCCACCACGCCGTCGGAGTAGAAGAGCACCCGGTCACCGGGCTGGAGGTGCACGATGCCGACCTCGTTGATGTCGATACCCAGGCCGAGGGGAAGGCACGGGGCGGCGTTCATCTCGCCGACCACCTTGGCCCCGCGGATGAGGAGCGGCGGGGGATGGCCGGCATTGACCCAACGGAAGGCGCCGGTGGCGACGTCGAGCTGGCAGATGTGGCCGGTGACGAAGCCGTCACCGTGCAAGTGCTCGATGAGGGCGTCGTCGATCTGCTCGGCGATCACCGACAGGTCCAGCCCCCGGCGCCGGCCGTGGCGGAAGCCGCCGAGGGCGAGGGTGCTGGCCAGGGTGGAGTGGACGCCGTGGCCCATGGCGTCGAGGATGGCGAAGCCGAACATCTCGCCGTTCAAGGAGTAGTCGAACGCGTCGCCGGCGACGAAGTAGGCGGGCTCCAGGATTCCGGCGATGGCCAGCTCCGGTGAGGAGAAGGCCAGCGGCGGCATGAGCATGTCCCATTGCATCTCGGCGGCGAGGTTCATGGGCCGGCGCCGGCGCCGCAGCTCGACCAGGTCCGTGTAGCGCCCCGAGGTGTGGACCAGATGGCCGGCCAGCAGGCCGAGGTCGTCACACAGGCCGAGCAGCTCGTCGTCGACCTCGGAGAAGCCGAACTCGAGCACGCCGATGCGCTCGGCCCGCTCCCGCACGGGCGCCCACACCCGCCAGCCGTCGTCGACCTCGGCGGTGACGACCTGCTGGAGCTGGAAGGCCCGCCCGGCAAGGGTGCCCTCGACGGCCACGCCCTTCGGCTCCTCGGCGAGGAGGTCGACGGCGATGCCGACCGGCTGCAGGCTGAGCTGCTCGTAGTCGACGACGTAAAGGACGAGGTGGTGGCCGCCCACCTCGTGGAGGGCGGCGGCGATGTCGGCGGCCAGGAGGTCCGGGGCGGTGACCGAGGCGCGGCGAAGGAGATCTCCTATGATCTCCCGGCTGCGCATGGATCGTCAGCTTAGGGAGAGTTGTCTCAAGGGAGTCGACTGGCGGGTCGAGACCCTCCCTATGGCGGCCATCAGCAGGCGAGTCCGACCAGCCGGCGACACGGCCCTCCAGCGGTGCACCCCCGCTCCGGTGGACCCGTCGCGCCCCGAGGTCCGGCGGATACTCGTCGTCGACGACGAGCGGGTGAGCCGGTTCACCACCCAGAGCGTCCTGGAGAAGCTGGGCTTCGACGTGGTCACCCTCGACGACGGCCGGGGTGCGGCGGAAGCCGAGGCCACGGGCCGGTTCGCGGCCGTCATCATGGACTGCCAGATGCCGTTCGTGGACGGCTTCGAGGCCACGGCGGCCATACGCCGGCATCAGCGGGAGACCGGCGGCCGGCGGACGCCCATCATCGGCCTCAGCGCCCGGGCCATGGCCGGCGACGACGAAGTCGCCCTTTCCAAGGGCATGGACGTGTACGTGCACAAGCCGGTGAGCATCCGCAAGCTGAAGGCGGCGCTGGAGCAGGTGCGGGTGGAGACCGGCGCCGGCTGACAGGCGACGAACGCCGATCATCGGTGATCGAGACGTCGACGCATCGTGCCCGACCCAGATAGGTGTCGCCGTCATCCATTGCGATCACGGCATCCCGGTGGGAGGTTGTGGTGCGTGGCGGAGCTGCCCGAACCCTGGACCGAGAGGACGCCCGAGCGGCTGTCCTCGTTCGACCTGGCGCCGGCGGTGGGGCGCGCCGAGGAGGTCCAGCGCCTGCGCGATCAGCTGGCGGCCGCCGCGGCACCGGCCGTCCCACCGAAGCGGCGGCGGGAGCGGGGGCCGTTCGTCACCTACCTGCGGATGCCCTGGTCCTACGGCGACCGGTACCCCGGGGACTCCTGGCATCGCATCCGCTGTCGGGTCGGGCGGCACCAGATCAGCGGCGGCCACTCGATGCAGCTCGACGGCGCCGTCGTGTTCATCGAGCGCCGGTGCCGCTGGTGCGGGGTGGAGCCGGCGTAGGCGACACCCCCGGCTTCCCGCTCAGGCGACCCCGAGGACGATGCGTGGGCTACGGCCGGGGTCCATCCAGCGGAGGATCTCGACCAGCTGGCCCGCAGGCAGGGAGACGCAGCCGGCGGTAGGGCCGCCGTTGGAGACGTGCAGGAAGATGGCGCTGCCCAGCCCGGGGGTCCGGTCGGTGTTGTAGGCGATGACCGCGCCGTGGTCATAGGCCGGGCGCACGAACATGGGCTCGGGCTCGGCGCCGGCCTGCTGGCGGTCCAGGTCGACCCAGGTGTTGTAGAGGGGGCTGGCGGGGTCGTCGTCCCAGACGATGCGGCTGGTCACCGGCCGGTAGGGGAACTTCACCCCGGGGTCGGGGGCCACCCCGAAGAAGAAGTCGAAGCCGTAGACGCCGGAGGGGGTGCGGCCGTCGCCCTCGCGCTTCTCCCCCGCCGGCGCCAGCCCCCGGGTCCCCAGCCGGGCCGTCCACGGGCCGAACGCCCTCCGCCAGCCGTCGCCCTCCCGCTGGTAGGCGGTGAGGGTGGCGGTCGTCGTCCCGTAGCGCTCGGCGGTCACCACGATGGCCTGGCCGGCGTCGCCCACCCTGGCCAGGGCCGGGTCGGGCGCCGGCGTGGTCGCCGTGGAGGGGGGCATGGTGGACGGAGTGGGGGCGACCGTGGTGGTCGACGGCACCGGCGCCTGGCCGCGCTCGCCCCGTTGCGATGACGACCCGCAGGCGGCCAGAAGGACCAGGGCGAGGAGGAGGGCGACCGTCCGGCCGCACGAACGTCGCACGGGTCACTACCTTACGAAGTGGTGAGAAGCCGTTGGGTGGCATGGGGGGCGATCCCGCTGGTCCTCGCGGTACTGGTCGCGTGCGGGGGTGGCTCGCCCGCCGATCCGCAGGAGGGCGCCGAGCCGGCCACGACGGGGGGCCCGTCGACCACCAGGCAGGCGGCGCCGGCCACGACCGCGGCCACGACGCCGCCGGTGCCCCCCTTCGCCGGTGTGGTCCACCGGGTCACCGCCGCCGACCTGCCGCACTCGTGGCGCCCCGGCTGCCCGGTGCCCCCCGCCGACCTCCGCCGGCTGGAGCTGTCGTACTGGGGCTTCGACGACCGGCCCCACACCGGATTGCTCGTGGTGCACGCCTCAGAGGCCGACAACGTCATCGGTGTGTTCAAGCGCCTGTACGACACGCGCTTCCCCATCCGGCGCATGGAGCCGATCGACGTCTACGGCGGCAGCGACGACGCCTCGATCGCCGCCGACAACACCGCCGGCTTCAACTGCCGCAACGCGGTGGCCACCGGCCCCCCGACGTGGTCGCAGCACGCCTTCGGCAGGGCCATCGACGTCAACCCGGTCGAGAACCCCTACGTCCTCGGGGGCGACGTCCTGCCGCCGGCGGGCAGGGAGTTCCTCGACCGCAGGAACGTCCGCCCGGGCATGGCGGTCCGGGGTGGCGAGCTGGTGACCGCCTTCGCCGAGGCGGGGTGGTCGTGGGGCGGAGTGTGGGCCAACCCGGACTACCAGCACTTTTCCGCCACGGGCAACTGATGCGGGCGGCGCTCGTGGCGCTCGCCCTCCTCGCCTGCGCCTGCGGCGGCGGCTCCGGCACCGGTGGGGCGGACCCCGTGGCCAAGGGGGAGGACCCCGCCACCGTGCTGGTGAACTCCCAGTACCCGGAGCTCGCCGTGGACGGGCTCAGGTCCTCGTACCTCCTCGACACCGGCCAGCACCTGACCCACGTCCTGTCGTTCGTGGATGGCCTGCGCATGGACGAGAAGGCCGCCGTCGAGGCACTCCGGCATTTCGAGGGCTTCCGCCAGGAGGTGGCCCTCGAGGTCGGGGGGGAAGGGGCGACGCTGACCTACAACGTGCGGCCCCGGAACTACCCCCAGCGCTACGTGGTGATCGTTCCCGACGGGGCGCCCCTTCCCCGGTGGGCCGGCCGCCAGGAGGACGGTCAGTCGTTCGCCTCCACCCGCCCGGTCAACGTCGACCACGCGGTCACGGTCATCCGCGTCGGCCCCGAACCGTTCCCCCTCGTCCCGCCGTTCGACGCCCTGCCGCCCCAGGCCCAGCTCGACAGCGTCTTCATGAACGGCGCCTGCGCCCGGTCGGTGACGATCACCACCGACGAGGCCGCCGCCTACCGGTACGGAGCGAACATCCACAACCAGGGTGAGGGTGTGATCTGCGCCCACGAGACCCGCCTGCTCGCCGGCCGCCAGCTCAAGATGCCGGCGGCGGCCATGGCCGAGGTGGCGGCGGTCAACCGGGTCCCCCCGGCTCCGGCCCGGGGGCCGGCGCTGGCTGCCCCGGCGTTCGACGAGCGCCGCTACGGCCGGCTGCCGGTGGTGGGGGCGATCTTCAGCTTCGCCTGATCACAGGTGCAGGTTCCCGCCCGAACGGTCGCGCACGAGGGCGTCGACGGCGGAGCGGTCGATGAACCCGATGGCCACGGACACCTCGTTGACCAGCGCCCGGCCCCTTCGGTCGAAGTCGAACCGGTAGGAGATGCAGCCGCCGTCGAAGGTATAGGAGCGGACGGCCTGGAAGTCGTCGACGACGGAGATGATGCGCTCGAACCGCCGGGTATCGGGCTCGTCGCTCGGGATCTCGGTGGCACCGTCGAGGTCGCAGTTCCGCCGCAGGTGGACCTTGACCGCGGAGATGCCGGCCCGGTCGGAGTCCAAGGTGAACCGAGCCTCCCCGTTGCGGACGGACATGGACTGGAAGTGCCAGCCGGCCGGGTAGCTGGAGATGCACGGGATCTTGGTCGCCGACGGAACGGCCTGGGCCATGAGGGCCAGAGAGTCGGCGCCCTTGGGCACGCATGTCGGCGCCGCGTGGTCCTCGACGCGGGCGCAGCCGGCGCCGGCCGCCAGCGCCGCGATCGCCACCGCCATCCACCGCCGGCGCCTCACAGCAGGCTGACCTGGGCGAAGAGGCTGATCGTCAGCACGAAGGCAAGCAGGCTGCCGATGAGCACCGCGGAGGTGAGGGCGACCCGCCGCAGGCTCCAGCGCTGGATCTTGATCGGCGCCCGCTCCGGCGCCAGGGCCCGGAACTTGGCGATGAGGTCCCGGCCGTCCTGGCGGAGCTGGGACCGGAGCTGGCTGGTAAGGGTGAGGCCCCTCGTGGCCGCGAACGCCTCGGCGATCTCGTCCGGGGTGAACAGCCGCTGGGCCCGCTCGTAGACGGTGTCGGCGTCGGACTGCAGGGCCAGGACGAGCATCATGTTGGCCAGGTCGACGGCCTGGCGCCACGGTGAGGGCCGCACCTCTCCGAAGGCCACGTCGATGAGCAGCACCTTGCCGTCCCGGACGAGCACGTTGGCCGGCTTGATGTCGCGGTGGGCCAGCCCCGCCTCCCACAGGCAGCGCACCACGCCCAGTGCGTCGTCGATGACGGCCACGTCGACGTCGACCTTGCTGATCTCCTCGGCGCCCTCGAAGAACTCGGTGACGATCACGTACTCCCGCTCGGGGGTGATCTCGGCGAAGCCATAGGGCCGGGCGGTGGGGATGCCGGCCTCGCCCATGATGTGGAGCAGGTAGTCCTCGTACTGGACAAGGCGGCGGACGGTGGAGAAGGTGGACTCGTCCTCCAACCGGCCGTAGAGCAGGGTGCGGCCCAGCTTGTACCAACGGTCCGACCGCAGGTGGGTGGCCGCGTACAGCTTGCCGAACAGGACCGGGGCGTCGGGGTCGGCGAGGGCGATGCGCAGGGGCGTGGAGCCGGCGGAGCCGTCGAGGCCGAACGGGCGCACGTCGACGGCGGGAAGGCCGAGCTGCTCGCTCAGCGCGGCCTTGATGGCCTCCCCCCGCGGGCCGCCGACGTCGAGGTGGGCGCTGCGCCCGCGGCGGTAGGTGATGGGGAAGACGTCGGTCGGTGCCAGCAGCCGGAAGCCCATCAGGGCAATGGTCACGCCGAGGATGACGCCGAAGAGGATGTCGGTGGGGTGGTCGACGGCCAGGTAGAGCCGGATCAGGGCCAGGAAGGCGATGTAGCCGCCGGCGACGAACTTCGCCCTCGACCGCCACTCGCCCCGGGGGACAAGCAGGTAGATGAGCCCGATGAGGCAGACGGCGATGTCGACCATCGGCCGCGACGGGTGCGAGAAGCCGGTCCAGTCGCCCAGGATGCGGACGCCCAACGGGCGGGAGCGGCCCAGGAACTGCTGGAGTCCGGCGCTGATGGCGGTGGACAGCAGGATGCAGCCGAGGAAGACCAGGAGCTGGCGGAACCGGCGGAACACCAGCGCGGTGAGGATGCCGAACCAGCGCAGGACCAGGATCGTCGTGGGGGCGCCGAGGACCTGGAGCCGGCGCATGGCCCGGTCCAGCGACGGCCTGCGCCACTCGATGACCTCCCGCAGCACGGCG
Source organism: Acidimicrobiales bacterium (assembly GCA_035540095.1). Classification (GTDB taxonomy): domain Bacteria; phylum Actinomycetota; class Acidimicrobiia; order Acidimicrobiales; family AC-14; genus CADCTB01. The sequence goes on from DATLHA010000148.1 coordinate 10,986, forward strand.
TGGTCGAGCCGGTCGATCACCTGGCCCAGCTCGGTGACACCCACGAGGAACCACACGAACAGCACCCCGACGGTGAGGGCGGCCCAGTAGCGCCCGCTGCGGCGCAGATCGCGGGGCAGCGGGGGCGGCTCTCCCGAGGGGCGCCGGCGCCGGCGGCCGGCGTCGGGCGGCGGCGACGGGCGGGGCGTCGACGGCGGTGGGACCATGGAGCCGGTGGGACCCGTGCGGCGACTAGCCATGGCCCTGGTCACCTCCTTCGCTCTCCTGGCGGGGGCGTGTGCCGGCGACCAGACCGCTGCTCCGCCCGCCGGCGCCGTCACCGTGGCTGCCTTCGGCTTCACCGAGAGCCGGATCCTGGCCGAGCTCTACGGCCAGGCCATGGAGGCCAAGGGCATCCCGGTACGCCGGGCGCTCGACCTGGCGTCGCGGGAGGTGGTCGAGCCCGCCCTCGAGCAGGGAGCGGTCGACTTCGTGCCGGAGTACAGCGGAACCGCCCTCGAGTTCCTGAACCGGGCCGCCGGCCAGGCGACCTCGGACCCGGCGGCGACCTACGGCCTGCTGCGGGCCGCCTTCTCCACCCGAGGGATAATAACCCTCGACCCGGCGCCGGCCCAGAACCAGAACGCCCTGGCCGTGACCGAGTCGACGGCCCAGCACCTCCGCCTCACGAGCGTCAGCGACCTGCGGCCGTACGCCTACGACATGGTCTTCGGCGCCCCGCCGGAGTGCCCGGAACGGCGCTTCTGCCTCACCGGGCTGGTCAGCGTCTACGGCTTGGCCTTCAAGGAGGTCCGGGCCCTCGACGCCGGCGGGCCGCTGACCATCGGGGCGCTCGAAGGCGACGAGATCGACGTCGGCCTGATGTTCACCACCAGCCCGGCCATCGCCACCAGCCGGCTGGTGCTGCTGGCCGACGACCGCGGCCTGCAGCCGGCCGAGAACGTGGTCCCGGTGGTGCGGAAGCCGGTGCTCGAGCGCCACGGCGACACCCTGAGCGACGCGGTCAACGCGGTGAGCGCCCAGCTCACCACCGAGGAGTTGGTGGCCCTGAACCGCCGAGTCGAGCTCGAGCGGCAGACACCGCATGAGGCGGCCCGGGCCTGGCTGTCGCTGCGGGGCCTCGGCAAGGGCTGAGCGCATCACCGGGCCGTCCTGCGGATCGACTCGGCGGCGTCGACGAGGAGGCCCAGCGCCGCCCCGCCGGCCACGTCGAGGGGGAGGTGGGCGCCCACGTAGATCCGGGACAGCCCGACCACCGAGACCAGGGCCAGCGCCGCCCGCCGGCCCCGGGCGCCGAGATGCGGCCAGGCCGCCGTGGCAAGGGCCACGGAGACGGCGGCGTGGCCGGAGAGGTACCCGAGGCCGGTGGCCTCGTGGCCCCGCGTGCGCACGGCGGCCAGCAGCGCCACGGGCCGGCCCCGCCGCACCAACCGCTTGACCACCTTGGCCAGGAGCCACGCCGCAGTCCCGCCGGCGAGCAGGCGGCCGGCGAGTTGCCGGTTGCCGGCGGCCAGGGCCACCGCCGCGGTGGCCGGCGCCGCGCCCAGGGCACCGAGCTGCATGACCGGCCAGGTGGGCACGTAGAGCCGGTCGGGCAGGTTGTTCACCATCCGGAACGCCTTCTGCTCCCGCCGGCCGATGCGGTCACGGCGGAGGGGCACGAGCGTGCCGGCCAGGACGGCGGCGCCGGCGGCGGTGCGGGTGAGGGCGGGCCCGGGGACCATGTCAGCCCGCCTCCGCCGAGAGGTCGGCGACCGGGGCCCGGGAGCCGGCGGCGGCCCGCCGCTCACGCAGCTCCTGGAGGAGCGCCGGCCAGCCCACGGCCAAGGTCACGCCGAGGAGTGTGCCGCCGACCACGTCGGAGAGCCAGTGCACGCCCAGGTACGTCCGGCTCAGGGCCATGAGGCCGGCGAAGACCGCGGCCTGGACCTCCCACCGCCAGCGCTTGGGGCCGGGAGGCAGGACGGCGATCACGATGCCCACCGCGGTCACGGCGCCGGCGATGGCGTGGCCGGACGGGAAGGAGAAGCTGTCGGTGGCGTAGAGGCCTCCCACCGGGCGGGGCCGCTCGTAGAACTCCTTCAGGAGGCCGATCAGGGGTTCCGACGTGGCCACGGCCAGCAAGAAGGCGCTGAGCTGCAGCCAGCGCCGGCGCACGGCCAGCATGACCATCACGACGATCCGGATCGGCCAGTTGAGCCACACGCTGCCGGCGAAGGCCAGGGCCTTGGCCACCCAGACGAGGGGCGTGACCCGGGCGCTGACCATGAGGTCGAGGAACCACTCGTCGACGTCCTGGACGAAGCCCCGGTTCGGGTCGGTCCCGACCAGGAGGAACACGACCACGGTGAGGGCGGCCAGGCCGGCGACGAGGCGGAGCGCCCGCCGGTGGTTCAGGAGCATCAGCCGCCCGCCGGCTCCGGGGCCAGCCCTGGGCTCAGGGGCGGCGCCGAGTCCCGCCACGAGGTGTTGTGCCGCCAGAAGAGATAGGTAAGCAGGCCGACGGGGATGGGCAGCAGGTAGGTCAGGGCCCGGAAGATCAGGACGGCGGCGACGACCTGGGCCTCGGCCCCGCCGGCTGCGGTCAGGCCGGCGATCAGGCCCAGCTCGACGACCCCCAGCCCGCCCGGCGTGATGGGGATGGCGGTGAGCAGGCGGACGAAGGCGAACACGGCCAGCACCTGGGCCCAGTGCACCTCGGCGTTGGCGACCCCGATGTGACGCAGGGCCATGAGCAGGACGGCGAACAGAGAAAGGTGGCTGACGATCGTGGCGACGGTGAGCCGTTTCCACGCGTGGCTGACCAGGCCGATCGTCCGGCCCCGGAACTTGGCCGTGGCATCTCCCCATCCCTCGACCGGCCCCTTCCCCAGGCGCCGGCGCAGGCGCGACACCCACGCCGCCGCCCCGTCGCCCGCCCGCCGGGCGAATGACTCCCGCCGCAGGATCAGGGCGAAGACGGCGATGCTCCCCACCAGGGCCCCGATGCCGAACACCCCGGCGGTCACCCGGGCCCCGTTGACGTCGCCTTGCAGCGCGAGCAGGGCCAGCGCCAACACCGGCAGGCCCAGCTTGGCGAAGTTGTTCCACAGCCCCGACACGATCACCGACAGCGTGCTCCGGGAACGGGAGAAGCCCCAGGAGCCGAGCATGGCGTAGGTCAGCCCCACGGCGACCGCGCTCCCGCCGGGCACCGAGTTGGCGACCGCGGTGGTGGACTCCACCAGGACGGCGGACTGGGGGTACGTCAGCCCCGGGGTGGCGGCCACGACGACCATCCAGTACGTGGCCAGGTTCCAGACGGCGATGATCCCGAGGGTCAGCAACTCGAGGCCGGTCATGGACGAGATGGCGGCACTGACCTCGGAGAAGTCGGCGGCCGAGCCGAGGACGTAGGCCAAGATGGCGCCGGCCAGGGCCAGGGAGACCACGACCCGGATGGCCTGCCGCAGCCGCCCGGACCGGCGCGGCTGAGTGTTGTCGTCGCTTGGCGGCAGAGCGGGGTCGGTCATGGGTTTCGCCGGCGGATGCCGCATTCGAGCGTACCGCCGATGGCCGGTAACGATGGGGCCGTGACCCTGACCGAACGGCTGCCGCGCTCGGGCACCCCGGACGCCGTCTTCGACGCCTTCGCCGGCTGGTGCGGGGACCGGGGCCTGACCCTCTACCCGGCTCAGGAGGAGGCGCTCATCGAGGTCGTGTCCGGGTCGAACGTCATCCTCGGCACCCCGACCGGATCCGGGAAGAGCCTGGTGGCGGCCGGCGCCCACTTCACCGCCCTGGCCGCCGGCCGGCGGACGTTCTACACCGCCCCCATCAAGGCGCTGGTGTCGGAGAAGTTCTTCGACCTCTGCGCCACCTTCGGATCCGAGCTGGTCGGGATGATGACCGGCGACGCCAGCGTGAACGCCGACGCTCCGATCATCTGCTGCACCGCCGAGGTCCTGGCCCTGCTCGCCCTGCGCTACGGCGCCGATGCGCCGGCGGACGTCGTGGTCATGGACGAGTTCCATTTCTACGCCGACCCCGACCGGGGCTGGGCGTGGCAGGTGCCGCTGATCGAACTCCCCCGGGCCCAGTTCCTCCTCATGTCGGCGACCCTCGGCGACGTCACCCGCTTCCAGGACGACCTGACCCGCCGGACGGGCCGGGCGACGGCGGCGGTCATGTCGGCCACCCGCCCGGTGCCCCTGGTGTACTCCTACCGCACGACGCCGGTGCACGAGACGCTCGAGGAGCTGCTGTCGACCCGGCACGCGCCGGTGTACGTCGTCCACTTCACCCAGGCCGCGGCCGTCGAGCGGGCGCAGTCGCTCATGAGCCTGAACGTGTGCAGCCGGGCCGAGAAGGACGCCATCGCCGAGCTCATCGGCGGCTTCCGCTTCACCGCCGGCTTCGGTCGCACGCTCAGCCGCTTCGTGCGCCACGGGATCGGCGTGCACCACGCCGGCATGCTGCCCAAGTACCGGCGGCTGGTCGAGCGCCTGGCCCAGTCGGGACTGCTCAAGGTGATCTGCGGCACCGACACCCTGGGCGTCGGCATCAACGTGCCCATCAGGACGGTGATGTTCACCGCCCTCTCGAAATACGACGGGACGAAGACCCGCCTGCTCAGCGCCCGTGAGTTCCACCAGATCGCCGGCCGGGCGGGGCGGGCGGGGTTCGACACCCTCGGGACCGTCGTCGTCCAGGCGCCCGACCACGTCGTGGAGAACGAGAAGGCCCTGGCCAAGGCGGGCGACGATCCCAAGGCCCGGCGCAAGATCGTGCGCAAGAAGCCGCCCGAGGGTTTCGTCTCCTGGGGGGAGCCGACGTTCGAGCGGCTGGTGGCCGCGGCACCCGAGCCGCTCACCTCCAGCTTCGCCGTCAGCCACGCCATGCTCATCAACGTCATCGCCCGGCCGGGGGACGCGTGCACGGCCCTGCGCCGGCTGCTCAAGGACAACCACGAGCCCAAGGCGGCCCAGCACCGCCACACCCGGCGGGCCATCGCCCTCTACCGGGCGCTCAAGGCGGCGGGCGTGGTCGAGGGCCTGGACACCGCCGACGACGAGGGCCGCCGGGTCCGGCTCACCGTCGACCTCCAGCCCGACTTCGCCCTCAACCAGCCCCTGTCGTCATTCGCCCTGGCCACCCTGGGCCTGCTCGACCGAGGGTCGCCCGACTACCCCCTCGACGTCGTGTCGGTCATCGAGTCGACGCTCGACAACCCCTCGGCGGTCCTTGCCGCCCAGCGGTCCAAGGCCCGGGCCGAGGCCGTGGCCCGGATGAAGGCCGACGGCATGGAGTACGAGGAGCGCATGGCCGAGCTGGAGTCGGTCACCTACCCCAAGCCGCTGGAAGAGCTGCTCGAGGCCGCCTTCGACATCTACAAGTCGGGCCATCCCTGGGTGGCCGACCATCCCGTGGAGCCGAAGTCGGTGGCACGCGACCTGTACGAACGGGCCATGACCTTCGCCGACTACACCGGCCACTACACCCTCGCCCGCTCCGAGGGGCTCGTCCTGCGGTACCTCACCGACGCCTACCGGGCCCTCAACCAGACGGTTCCCGACGAGGCCAAGACCGACGAGCTGCACGACCTCATCGCCTGGCTGGGCGAGCTCGTGCGCCAGGTCGACTCCAGCCTGCTCGACGAGTGGGAGAACCTGCGCGACCCGGCGGCGGCGCCGGCCCGCCCCGCCATCGACGATCGCCCCCCGCCGGTCACGTCCAACCGGCGGGCCTTCACCGTGCTGGTGCGCAACGAGCTGTTCCGCCGGGTCACCCTGGCGTCGCTGCGCCGGTACGACGAGCTGGGTGAGCTCGACGCCGGCGCCGGCTGGAAGGCAGATCGGTGGCGTGAGGCGCTCGAGCCCTACTTCGCCGAGCACGCCTCCATCGGCACCGGGCCCGACGCCCGTGGTCCGCGGATGCTCATCGTCGACGAAGCCGCCGGCGAGTGGCGGGTTCGCCAGATCTTCGACGATCCCGCCGGCGACCACGACTGGGGAATCTCGGCCACCGTGGACCTCGCCGCCTCCGACGAGGCGGGCAAGGCCCAGGTGCAGGTCCGCGCCGTCGACCGGCTCTAGACCAGCGCCGGCACCGCGTCGCGCAGCAGTTCCGCGTCCACCTGGTACGCCTCGGCGAGGCGGTCGACATCGATGGTGTCACCGCCGGCGTCGATGAGCTCGGTGAGGGCCCGGTAGCCGGCGGAGTGGGGGACGAAGAGGGCGTCGCGGAACAGGCGGGCCCACAGGAAGGGCGGTGCGTCGTCGATGGTGGCGCAGTAATGGTCGTAGACGGCGCGGAGCCGGCGCACACGCTCGCCCCACTCCAGCGCCCCACCCTGCTCGGCCACGCCCTGCTCGTAACGGCGGAACAGGAGCAGGGCCGAGGTCAGGGCCTCCTGCCACGGCAGGTCGGCGAGCGGTTCGCCCAGGGTCGAGGGCTCCGTGGCCCGCAGCCGGCGGGTGGAAATGGCCGAGCGGGACGCCTCCATGCGCTGCGGCGAGCCATAGTCCTCCAGCGGCCGGGTCTGGGCCAGCTTCGACGTCTCCTCGGCGCCCAGGGCGAACCCCAGGCCGCCGACACGCTCGACGACCGTCTCCCAGTGCGGGTAGGCGGCCATGAACTCGGCGGTGAGCTCCTTGACGTCGTCGAGGGTCAGCAACTGGTCGTCGGCCATGCGGTGGAACTTGGCGACGTCCTTGAACTCGTTCACGACACCGCGCAGCGTGTCGAGGACCTCGGCGCAGCGGGGGTCGTTCTCGGCCTGGGCCACCCACCAGAACTCCCCGCTCTCGTCGACGAACGGCGCCAGCGCCTCGGCCAGGCTGCTGACCGCGCTCATGCTGGCCTTGGCCTCGGCCCGCAGGCCCTCGATGCGCTCGGCCGTCTCGATCTCCACGTCGGCCATCGGCTCGCCGCTGAACAGCGACGACAGGGCGGCCCACAGGTAGGGGGGCTCCCGGAAGATGCGGCCGTTGAAGGAGTTGAGGATCTCCGACATCAGGTTGCCCCGGCCCGCCTTGACGTTGCGGGTGTGCAGCGCCGGCGTGTGGGTGAGGAAGCTCGACCCCGGCCCGTGGGCCGCCTCCAGCTGCCACAGGTGGAAGATGTCCTCACCCCGGCCGCAGACGGTGAGGAAGGGGATGGGGCTGGCCAGCACCTTGGTGCCGAAGCTGGTGTTCCCGCCGGGCATGCCGGCGAAGGCCCGCATCTCCTCGACCAGGCGCTCGTCGCCGGGGTCGACGCCGCCGTCGCTCCACGGGTGGTAGATCTGCACCTGGTTGTCGTACTTGCCCCGGAAGGTGCCGACGAGGGTGCTGGCCAGCAGCAGGAACTGGTCGGCCATGGTCTCCACGTCCTCGCCCTCGCGCGGCAGGCGCTCCAGGGTGTCGGGCTGGTCCCACGGACGGAAGCGGGTGATGTCGGCCTTGTGCGACAGCACCGCCGGCGCGTCCGGCGCGTGCTCCCGGGCCAGGCCCAGCGTGGCGTGCATGATCCCCCAGGCCACCCAGAACTTCTCCACGCCCTCCAGGGCGTCGTTGGTGTATCCGCCGCCGCCGACGATCACCCGGGGGTCGGAGAAGATGTCGCTCTTCTGGTCGAAGTAGTTGAAGACGTGGCGCTTGGACAGCGTCCCCGCCCGGGTCAGGACAAGAGCACCGAGCTCGTTGTCCTGGTCCAGCCAGGTGAACACCGGGGTCTCCAGGCCGTACTCGCGCAGCTCCACCAGCCCGGCCAGGCGGAGGAAGTTCCGCAGCCGGCCGTAGGGGATGCCCTTCTCCCCCGGCTTGGTCACGCCGGCCAGGTCGTTGACGTCGAAGGGCTGGTCGGCGAAGACGTCCTCGTTGAGGCGGGCCAGGAAGGCGTTCCGGCGCTCCAGGCTCCACTCGGAGATGCGCAGCCCGGACCGGGCGGCTTCGGCGTAGATCTCCTCGTTGCGGGCCCGGGCCTCGCCGGTGCTGTCGTCGCTGATCACCACGTGGACCGGTCGCCCGTAGGCGAAGTCCTGGATCTCGTGGGTGACGCTGAGCAGCAGGCGCTGGAGGTCGGTCGGCGAGTGGAAGGTGCCGACGAGCAGGACGTGGTCGGCCCGGTCGTCGTCGCCGAGAGCGTGCCGCACCCGGTGGTCCTCGATCATCCGCCACACCTGATGCTGGCGCTCCAGCAGCCGCTCGGGGTACTGCTGGGCCACGGCCAGGCGCTTGTAGATGGCGGCCGCCTTCTCCAGGAAGTCCATGCCCACCCGGGGGTCGGTGTCGGCCAGCTCGCCGGCCAGGGCGACGAGGCCCTCGGCCCGCTGGTAGAGCTGGAACGACCGGGCCAGGACGACGGCCTCCTGCAGATCCAGCAGGTCGCGCCGGTGCTCGGCGGTCTCCCCGTCGCTCAGTCCGTGGCCGGCCAGGGCGGAGATGAAGGCGTGGGCCTCGACGACGCCGGCGTCCTTGCCTTCGGCGTCGAGTCGGGCGACGAAGCTACGGATGGCGCCCAGGCTGCGACGGAGGACCGATCCCTCCGGGGCCCGGGCCTCCAGGTCGGCGAGGAACTCCGCCGACGACGAGCGGAGCGCGTGCTCCTCCAGCCAGGCCGCGTCCGGCGGCGGACCGGCCGGCGCCCACGCCAGGGGGGCCAGCATGGCCTCGATGCTGCGGGCGACGGTGTCACGGGCCCACAGCGCCCGGGGGAACACCCACGGGTAGCCCACGCCGGGCGCCAGCAGGCCGCGGATGCGTCCCGGATCCACGCCGTTCTCGACGGCGATGCCGTGGAGCCGGCGGGCCATGGCCGGGGCACCGAGGCCGGCCTGTGCCCGCAAGGCGTCGCACGCCTGGTGGGCCGCCGTCTTCTGGTTGAGCGGGACCTTGCCGGTGTCGAACACCAGCGCGGATGCGATGCACGCCCACGCCGCCGCCCGCTGGGCCTCCTCGATCCCCCCGACGACGTCGAGGTAGGCGCGGTACGCCTCCCGCCACAGCGTCTCCTCGCCGACGAGGGTGCCGGCGGCGCGCTCGCGCACCACCCACGCCCTCGCTTCGCTGACGACGCCCTCGACCACCCGGCTGTCGAACGTCTCGGGCGACTGCACGGATCCGTCGGTACTCACGGTGTGTCCTCCTGGATGGGTTGAAGTCATTGGGCGCGGGGGCGCACGCCGGCCCTGGTGGGCTTGACGTCGCGGCCGACCGCGGGGAACGCGGATGCGGCGGGTACCTCGGGCGTCGGCACGGCGCCCCTGGCTGCCCGCTTGGACGGGCGCCGCCGGGGCGTGCCCACGATCTCCTCGGCCCGCTGCACCAGCAGCTCGAGGTACCGCAACAGGGCCCGGGCCTTGACCTCGGGCGAGATGACCTCGGACCGGATCGTCCAGACGTCGTCGAGCAGGCGGCCGGCGCCGGCCACGCCGGCGAACTCGCTCAGCACGTGGCGGAACAGGTGCTCGCCCTGGATGGTCTCGTACTGGTCGGTGCGCAGGGCGATCACGTGGCTCCAGCCGGCGAGCAGGCCCCGCACGCCGGGGCGGGCCCGGTGGGCAACCGCCCCGCCGTGCCAGAAGTGGAAGCCCTCGACGCCGGGGGTGCCGTCGAGCAGGGTGGCCACCTCGGCGGTGGGCAGGGCGTCGAGCCAGGCGAAGCCGTGGTCGGGGACGACGATCTCGTAGGCGTTGGTGGACCCCACGCCACCGCCTGCGCCGGCCACCCGGGCCTTGAGGAAGTAGGTGCCGCCGGGAAGGTCACCGGGGACCCGCGCCGCAGGCGCGTCGAGGACGGCGCCGGCGCCGGCGGCCAGGTCGACGCTCAGGCGGGCGTCGAGCACGTCGAGGCGCGTGCCGCCGGCGTCCTCCACCCAGAGCTCGACGGTGGCGCCCGGCAGCGGCGCCGCGGTGTCGTTGGCGACGATGACGGCCGCGCCGGCCCACGGCGCGGCGGCGAAGCGGGTGCGGTCCTCGGGCGCGGCGGCGACCCACGGGTCTCCGGGGAACTTCACCGGCGTGCGCAGCGCCTGGGGCAGCGAGACGCGGACGGGGTGGTTGCTCTCGACGTAGGCCCGGTACGCCTTCTTCGGCACCCAGGCGGCGTCGACGACGCCCCATGTCGGGGACTCCCAGTCCGCGTCGCGGAACATGAAGCTGAAGTAGCCGACGATCGGCCCCACCACGCCGGCGTTGAGGTAGTGCTCGATGGCGTCCTTGTGGAGGCGGTACTGCCGGGCCTGTCCCGAGGCCACGAAGCCCTCGAGCGTCGACGCCGGCTTCCACTGGCCGAACCAGAAGTTCTCCCCCTTGAACCCGCCGTAGTGCAGGACGTCGAGCAGGAGGATGGCCAGCCGCAGCGACGCCAGCTCGACCTCGACGGTGTCGGTCGCCGGCGTGTGCTCGAGCCGGCGGACCCGCTCCGCCAGCTCGGGCAGGGCCCACAGCAACGACCAGTCGAAGGTCTTCAGCAGCCGCGACCAGCTGCCCCGGCCCAGCACCTGGATGGCCTGGTCGAGGGCCTTGCCGGCGCCGGCCGCGGTGTCGGATCCGTGAGCGACCCACTTCGGGTCGTGGCGGATGCGCTCCAGCACCGACCGCACCCGGTCCTCCGAGACGAGCTCGCGGAACAGCTCGACGTTGGGCATGGCCTGGATGCCGAACTCCGTCGGCATGTTGCGGTGGCGGGAGATGCGCCGGCCGGCGAAGTCCTCCTCGAGGAAGCGGGCCGGCAGGGTGGCGAAGCCGTTGTCGTCGCGCAGCGGGTAGAACTGGCCCGGATAGGCGTGGTTGCCGCTGGAGAAGGTGGTGGCCCACCGCGTGGGGTCGGCGTCCCGCACGGCCGCGTGGAGGTCGAAGTCGAAGAACCGGTTGTCGATGTCCTCGAACGCCCGCATGTCCGGCTCGTTGTGGCACTCGTAGGAGACGACCGACGGGTCGTTGCCCAGCAAGCGGGCCATGGCCCGGATCTGTGTCGTCATGCGGTGGACCATCTCGTGGGACTGGTCGTAGGACCACTGCAGCGGGAACATCTGCACGACGAGGAAGCCGTTGCGGTTGGCCCCCTCGTAGAAATGCCGGGGTGCGACGAGGTTGTGCACCAGCACGGCGTTGAAGCCGCCGGCTCGGAGCATCTCGAGGTCCCGGTCGACAAGCTCCGGCGAGTACTCGCTCAACCAGTACGTGGGCAACAGGTTGGTCCCCCGCACGAACACAGGACGGCCGTTCACGACGAACGCCCCGTCGTCGCCGGTGGACTCGCCGATGGGATTGATGGCGAGGGTCCGGAACCCGGTCTCGACGACTGTTCGGTCCTGGACGGCGCCGTCGGCCTCCAGGAGCACGGTCACGCGGTAGAGGTGCGGGAACCCGTGGTCGGCGGGATGCCAGAGCTGGACCGGCGACAGCGTGCCCGCGATCGTCAGCTCGTTCCGGCCCGGGTCCAGGCGGGTGGTCTTGACGAGCTCGTGCTGCTCGCCCTCGAAGTTGGCCGGCTCGAAGATGAGGCGCACCCGCGCCGCCAGCCCCTTCCCCGTGCCGTTCCCCACGCTGAGGATCGTCCGCGTCGCCACCCTGGCCCCTGCCGTCTTCTTGTCCGCCGACGTCGACAAGGCCGACACCCGTACCGACGAGGCATCGAGGTGAACGGGGTTGCGGACGCTCAGGATCACGTCGTCCCAGATGCCGCCGGTGTTGCCGTCCTGGCTGGTGATCGAGCTCCAGGCGCCGCCCCGCTTGGCGTCGTGGTGTCCGAGGGTGCCCTTGATCAGCGTCTTGCGGTTCGGGAAGGCGGACGCCGGCGAGAAGTCGTGCCAGCCGGAGGTCACGTGCGTGCCCCACCCCGAGGGGTCCTCTGGCGAGGTGACCGCCACCCGCAGCAGGTTGGCGCCGGGGCGAAGGTAGGGACCGATGTCGACGGAGAACTCTTCGAAGTACCCCTCGTGGCCGCCCAGGTGGTAGCCGTTGAGCCACACGTCGGCGAAGTAGTCGACGCCACGGAACCGGAGGGACACCGACGCGTCGCCCCGCCGCTCGGGCGCGGCGAAAGCCCGCGTGAAGCGCATGGTGCCGGCGTAGTCGTCGATGCCGGGAAGCAGCTCCCAGTTCACCGGCAGGGTGACCTCACGCTGGATCCACTCGTCGCCGGTGCGGTAGCGGGCCGTCCACGCCCCGTTGAGGAGATGATCGCCGAGGTCGTCGGAGGGAAGGGGCCGAGCCCTGCCGTCCCCGAAGGCCTCACGCTCCAGGCCGCGGGCCAGGACGTCCAGGTACCGGAACAGGAAGGCGTTCCTCGCCGGCCACGGGGCGTCGAGCCCTCGGATGGCATGCAGCTCACGGCGGGACGGCTCGAATGCGGCGACGCCGTCGAACTCGGCGAGGAGGTGGTTGAAGAAGTGGTCGGTCTCGTCCAGCCACCCCAGGCTCCGAGGCCTCCACCGCCCGATGACCATCCGACCCTCGACCAGGCCGAGGATGCCCGGCGCTGCCCGGTGGACGGGTTGGTTGTGGGCGTCGTGGAAGAGGAAGCCCGGCCGCCCCGGGATGCCCTCGAGGAGCGACGCCGGGAGGGACGATGACGTTCTGGACGCGAAAGGATCCGGCACATGGCCTCCTGGCATGGTCGGCTTGGTCAGCTGGCGCACCGCCCGCAACGCTCGCCTTCCGCGAGGCGCGCCACAGCTACCTGGGGAGACCTACCCGTGGTCCCACCCGGCTACACCTGCAGCTACCTCAACTTTAGTCGAGGTATGATCGGGGGATCGACGACCACCTTCCCATCGGGACGGTCGCGGCCCGGGCCGGCGTCAGGGTGTCCGCCCTGCGCTTCTACGAGGAACGCGGCCTGATCACCTCTCACCGATCCGAGGGCGGCCAGCGGCGCTACGGACGATCGGTGCTACGGCGGGTGGCGTTCATCCAGGTCGCCCAGCGGGTCGGGTTGACCCTGGAGGAGATCGGTGCCGCGCTCGGGTCCCTGCCGGACGACGACGCGCTGAGCGCCGAGGGCTGGAGGCGGCTGTCGAAGGAGTGGCGGCCCATGCTGGACGAGCGCATCCGGCTGTTGGAGGCCCTGCGGGACGAGCTTGACTCCTGCATCGGCTGCGGCTGCCTGTCGCTGGAGCGGTGCCGGCTCCGCAACCCCGGGGACTGGGCCGCCGGCCTCGGGGCCGGCCCGCGGTACCTCCTGGGCGATGATCCCCAGGGCCCTCCCAGGCGGCTCCCAGGCAAGGAAAGGACGATCGCACCATGACGGACAGCACACAGACCCCCGACCTCTCCAGGCGTCGGGTCGTCCTCGGGGGGCTGGGTGCCGCGGCCGCCGCCGTGCTGGCCGCCTGCGGGCGCAACAAAGGCGACGACACCGCCACGCCGGCCGGGCAGGCGGACTCCACGACGACGACGGCGGCGCCGGCGACCACCGCGGGCGGTGCGCCGGCGACCACCGCGGCGACGGCGACGACGCTGGCGCCGACGCCGGAGTGCAAGGACGCCGACGACGTCACACCGGCCCAGACCGAGGGCCCGTACTTCAAGGCCAGCTCCCCTGAGCGGACCAACATCCGCGCCGGCGCCAGCGGCACCAAGCTCGTCCTCACCGGCACCGTGGTCACCACCGACTGCAAGCCGGTGGCCCGGGCTCTCGTCGACTTCTGGCAGGCCGACGCCGCCGGCGCCTACGACAACTCGGGCTTCACCTTCCGCGGCCACCAGTTCACCGACGCCCAGGGCCGCTACACCCTGGAGACGGTGATGCCCGGCCTCTATCCGGGCCGGGCCCGCCACATCCACGTCAAGGTGCAGCCCTCCGGCGGCCGGGTGCTGACCACCCAGCTCTACTTTCCCGGGGAGGCCCGAAACGCCTCCGACGGCATCTACCGCAAGGAGCTCGAGGTGGCGCTGACCGACGCCGCCGACGGCAAGAACGCCACCTTCCCCTTCGTCCTGAACGCCTGAGGCCCCCCCGGCCCATGCCAGCACCCCCACGAGCACGGCAAGGCCGATCACGACGGGGGCGGCGACCAGGGCAAGGCCGATAGTGTCCTTGTGCCTGCTGAGCCGGCGCCCGCACCCGTCCGCGTCGGGCTGAGCGAACCGCATTGCCGCACGACCGGAGATCGGTTGGACCTGACGAGTACCGCCTGACCCATGGATGCTTCGTCGCTCTCGCGCATGCTCGCCGCCCTGGCGGCAGCGGGGGACGACACGCTGGAGCGCCGGCTCTGCAGCACCTGCGTGGAGCTCCTCGGGGTCGACGGCGCGAGCATCGTCGTCTCCGCCGGCGCCGCCGGTTGGGGCGCGCTCTGTTCGTCGGATGTCCTGGCAGCCACGCTTCTCGACCTCCAGCACACACTCGGTGAGGGTCCGACCCTCGAGGCCTACCATGCGACCCGTCCGGTCGGTGAGGTGGCTCTCGGCGACCCCGATGATCCACGGTGGCTCGCCTTCAGCGGCCAGGCGCATGCTGCGGGCGCGGCGGCTGTCTTCGCCTACCCGTTGCGGGCCGGCGCGGCGCGCGTCGGCGTCCTGACGCTTCATCAAAGGCGGACGGGTCCGCTGAGGAGGGCCCAGCATGCCGATGCCCTCCTCTGGGCCGATGCCCTCACCGACTTCGTTCTCGCCATTCAGGCCCAGGCGCCACCACGGGTGCTGGCGGCACCCCTCGAGGCGGTGGCCGCCTACCACGCCGAGGTCCATCAGGCGGCAGGGATCCTCGCCGCCAGGCTGGAGATCGGCATCGGCGAGGCACTGGTCCGATTGCGAGCCCACGCGTACGCGAAGGGACGTCTCCTGGCCGATGTCGCCCGGGAGGTGATCACCGGGACGCTGCGGATCGAGTGAGCCGCGCCGCGGGGAAGAGCGCGCCGGAGGCGTAGATTTGGTTGCCGGTAGTGGCGTCTCAAGGGTGGCGAGGTGACTCGAGAAGAGCGGTTGGCCCGAACCTTGGTGGAGTTGGCGGACACTCTCGTCGACGACTTCGATGTCGTCGACCTCATGTCGCTGCTGGTCGAGCGGTCGGTGGAGCTGCTCGACGCCGCCGCCGCCGGGTTGGTGCTGGCCGATAGCCGTGGGTCTCTGCGGCTGATGGCCTCCACCAGCGAGGCCATGGAGCTGGTGGAGCTGTTCCAGGTGCAGAACGACCAAGGCCCTTGCTTCGATTGCTACCGCAGTAGTGAGCCCGTCATCGCCAGGGATCTCTCCGACGCGACGGACCGATGGCCGCGGTTCGCGCCGTTTGCCATCCACTCCGGCTTCCGTGCCGCCCACGCGCTGCCCATGCGCCTGCGCCGGCAGGTCATCGGCGCCCTCAACCTCTTCCGGACTGAGCCGGGCACCCTCCAGGAGCCCGATATCCATGCCGGGCAGGCGCTGGCGGATCTCGCGACCATCGCCATCCTCCAGGCAAGGGATGTGGACGACACCCACGCGGTCGTCGACCAGCTGCAGCACGCACTCCAGAACCGGATCGTCATCGAGCAGGCAAAGGGCGTCCTGGCGGAGCGGGCGGGTATCGCTACGGACGTGGCCTTCACCCGGCTGCGCGCCTACGCCCGCGCTCGTCAGCTCAAGCTCGCTCGGGTCGCAGAGGACGTCATCGCGGGAAAGCTCCCCACCGAGGAGCTGATCGCTCGATGACCACCCGCCGAGCCGGCGTAGGTGAGCGGGCATCGCGTGAGCTAGGATCGGCAGGTCCGTTGCCCCTGACCCCGGCAGCGTCCCGGCGAGGACGACGCGCGAGGAGGTCAGGATGGGAGTCAAGGAGCGGCTCGCCCGTCAACGGTTCGATACCGAGGCGGCTGTCAGGCGACGGGCGGATTGCGCTGAGTGGGTCCCGCCCTGGGGTCCGACGACGCGGGCGGAGGAAGACCCGTGGGTGTGACCCCCAACCCCGTCTTCGACTGGGACAGCGAAGGCTGGCGGGACCAGGCGGCCTGTCGGTGCTGCGATGCGGAGCTGTTCTTCCCCGCTGGAAACACGGGCGTGGCCGTCGACCACATCCGAGCAGCCAAGTCGGTCTGCCAACGCTGCCCGGTGCAGCGCGCCTGCCTGGAGTTCGCCCTCGCCACCAAGCAGGAAGCGGGTATCTGGGGTGGTACGGACGAAGAAGAGCGCCACCGGATGCGCTCGGCGTGGCGAGCCGACCGCCGGCTGCCGAAGACATCGGCGATGAGGTGAGGCAGGTCGGTCCGATCGAGCGCGACCGCGACCGCCTGGATCCGGACCAACTGCGTCCGTGTTGGCCGGTCGCCACCGAGGCCCTCCGAGGAGGGGCGCGCCGACCGGGACCGGGGGCGACCGTGCTCTTCAGCCGCCGCGCCCCAGCCGGCGGACGTGAGCGGTCGCAGCGCCGTGGGCCGGGTGTGTCCACGCCGGCGTGATGACGAAGTCCTTTTCCAGGCCGGCAGCCTCGAAGGCGACTGCTACGTCGCTCGTGGGACCGCTGACCACGAGGTCGCCGCCCCTGTCCCGTTGGCGATGGAGCGCATCCAGGAGCACCGAGAACCCGTTCGAGTCGATGCGGGTCGTCTTTCGAAGGTCCAGGACGAGCTGGCGGTTGCCCTGCCCGTCGATCACGTCGACCAGCCGGTCCTTCAGTTCGGGGGCAGTGGTCGCGTCGAGGGCGCCGTGGATGTGAACGATCACATTGCCCAGGGCGCGGCTGAACACGAGCGAGAAGCCGGTTCCATGCAGAGCCATGCGTACTCCTGCTGTGGCGGAGACGCGTCCCTGGCGGCTCAGGGGGAGCGCCGCCCCTTCCATGGGGGCGTGGGCAGACGCTACCTCGTCGCGGGCCCCTCGACCGCACGAAGCGCGCCAGGTGGTGAACGCGCCGGCAGGTGACCGCCGGCGTCGACGACGCCGGCCCGTTGTGCCCGGCGCCGGTCCCGCGGGTCAGAAAAGGCCGAGCAGCGCCCCCACCGAGCGCAGCGCGTGTCCGCCGGCCTCCTCGGCGATGTCGAGCGCCCGCGGCACATCCAGGTCGTCGAGCAGGGCGTCCACGGCCGCCCGCTCGCTCGCCGTACCGGTCGCCGACGTGCCCGCCCGTGACCACAGCCGGTCGAGCCGGGCACCGGCGGCGGTGAGCGCCTCTTCCGTGTAGTCCCATGACCGGGCCCACGGGCGGTCGATGAGCAGGAGACGGATGGCGCCGGGCGGCCAGTTGTCGTCCAGCAGGTCGTGGACGAGCACGAGGTTGCCGGTGGACTTGGCCATCTTCTGCCCGCCGACGGTCACCGTGCCGGCGTGGAGCCAGGACCGGGCGAACGGCCGGACGCCGGTGGCGTCCTCGGCCTGGGCGGCTTCGAACGCGTGGTGGGGGAACGCCAGGTCGGCACCACCGCCGTGGACGTCGATGCCGGGGCCCAGCGTGGCCAGGGCCATCGCCGCGCATTCGGAGTGCCATCCGGGTCGCCCGGGTCCCCACGGACTCGGCCACCTCGGCTCTCCCTCGGCCGAGCGCTGCCACACCGGCGTGTCCAGGGGGTCGTCCTTGGAAGCATCGCCGCCGGCGCCGCCGTGGTCGGCCACCAGCGCCAGCGCCTCCTCCCGATCCAACCCCGCCCGCTCGGCGACGGCGGCGCCGCGGTGGTACACCGCTCCGTCACGCTCGTAGGCCACGCCGGCCCCCAGCAACGCCTCGGCGAGGGCGATGACCTCGCCGACATAGACGTGGGCCTGGGGCTCGAAGGTCGGCTGGCCCACCCGGAGATGGCGCATGTCGTCCTCGAACCGGTAGGTCTGCCGGGCGGCCAGCATGCGCCAGTCGTCACGGAGCCGGCGGGCCTGCTCCAGCATGTCGTCGTCGATGTCGGTGATGTTGCGGCACACCTCGACATCGAGGCCGGTGTGGCGCAGCAGCCGGGCCAGGACGTCGATCCAGACGAAGGTCGACGCGTGCCCCAGATGGGTGGTTCCGTAGGGGGTGATGCCGCACACGTAGATGCGGGCGGTGCCGATCATGGGCACCATCCGGCCGTTGAGGCGCAGCGTCATCGCGTCAGCGTAGGCGGTCACCGGTAGAGTCGGACCGGTCAAGGAGATCGATCTCACGTGACCCAAGCCGACGACATCGCCCAGGTCTCCCGGCCGGTGCGCGTCCGGGTGGTCGGTCCTCTCCGCGTGTACGTCGGGGGCCGCCGGGTGGCCGATCCGCCGGCGGGTCGAGCGGCAAGCCTCCTCGCCTTGCTGGCCGTCCACGCCGGCCACCTGGTCCCCATCGACCGCATCATCGACGACCTCTGGCCGGAGGGCCCGCCGGCCAAGGCCAAGGAGAACGTGGCGTCGCTGGTCAGCCGCCTGCGCCGGATCGTGGGGCGCGAGCGCATCGAGGGCAGCCGCTCGGGCTACCGGCTGGTCCTGTCCGAGGATGTACGGATCGACCTGCGCGACGCCGAGGCCGGGGTGGCCGACGCCGAGTCCCACCTGTCCGCCGGTGCATGCGCGGCGGCCGCCTCGGCGGCCCGCCAGGTGCTGGCCATCCTCGACGCCGGGGAGCTGCTGGAGGACGACCCCTACGCCCAATGGGCCGAGGTCCCCCGCCGGCGGGCTGAAGCGCTCACCCGCCGCGCCCGCCGGGCCTTGTGGACTGCAGCGCTGGACATGGACGATCCTCGGTCGGCCGTCGAGGCGGCAACCGCCGCGGTGGAGAGCGATCCCTTCGACGAGGAGGCCCACCGGGCCTTGATGCGCGCCGACAACCGCCGGGGCGACAGGGGGGCCGCTCTCCTCGCCTACAAGCGGTTGGAGCGCAGCCTGCAGGAGGAGATGGGAGCATCGCCGGCTCGCGAGACGACGGCGCTGTACGAAGCCATCGTCGCCGGAAAGCCTGAACCTGCGAGCTTCGACGGGCCCAGCGGCGGTAGTGGCCCGCGCCCGTCGCCGCTGGTGGGGCGCCAGAGGGAACTGGCGGAGTTGCGAGAGGCGTGGAACGGCGCCGTCGGCGGCACGAGCACGCTCGTGTTCCTCTGTGGACCTCCGGGCTCGGGCAAGTCGCGGCTGGCGTCGGAAGTCGTGGCCATCGCCGAGGACGTCGGCGGCGTCATCCTGAGAGCCCGGTGCAACGAAGCCGAGCGATCGCTGTTCCTGCAGCCGATCCTCGAGGCGCTGCGCGGCTTCCTCGAGACCGCGCCCGACGACGTCGCCGCCGAGCTGGTCGGGAACTGGGCCGGCACCATCGGCGAGCTCCTGCCCGGCCTGCGACCTCGCCTCGGCGACCCCGGCTACCAGCGGACCGGTCCGGAGCTGGAGCACCGCCGGTCACTGGAGGCAGTCACCGAGGTCGTCGCCCGCATCGCCCAGCGCCGGCCCACGTTGCTGATGGTGGAGGACATCGAGCATGCGGGCGCCTCGACCCTGGAGGCGCTGCGGTTCATGACCGGGCGGCTGCGGGCCGAGTGCCTGCTCATCGTGGTGACGGTGCGCCCGGAGGAGGGACGGGAAGCCATCGAGACCCTCGAGCACGCCGGGCGGGAGATCGTGCTGCGGCCGTTCTCCGAGTCAGAGCTCGACGAGCTGGCGGCGGCCATGGGCGTGGGCGGTCTCGGTGGCGCGATCCACCAGCTGACCGGCGGCGACGTGTTGTTCTCCGTCGAGGCCTTCCGCCTCGCCGCCGGCACCCAACGATCGGCCGACGCCGTGCAGGTGGCGCGCTCGCTGGCCGACGTGGTCACCGAACGGGTACACAACGCCGGCGCCGAGGTCGAGGAGTTCCTGCGCATCGCCGCGGTCGCCGGCAACGTCTTCGACCTCGATCTGGTGGGGCGCATCCAGGGCGCCGACCCCGAGCAGGCCGAGCGCATGGCCGAGCGGGCCCTCGACGCCGGCCTCCTGACCTCGAAGGGCCGGGAGCTCGCATTCGCCAACCGGGTGATCCACGAGGTCCTCTACGACGGGACGCCGCCGGCGGTCCGGGTCAGCCGCCACCGCCGGATCGCCGAGCTGGCGGCCGACCGTCCGGAGCTGGCCGCCGTCCACCACGAGGCGGCGGGCGACTGGGCCGAGGCGTCCCGGGCGTGGGCGGTCGCGGCCGAGGGGGCGCAGCGCCGCTTCGCCAACCGCGATGCCGAGCGGCTGTTCGGGGCCGCGGTGTCAGGGGCGGAGCGGGCCGGCGACGAGGCGATGCTGGCCGAGGCATCGTTGCGGAGAGGCCAGGTGCGTGAGGAGCTCGGCGATTACGCCGGCGCCCGGAGCGACCACGAGCGGGCCCTGTCACTGGCCCAGGCCATGGGCGACGGCCGCCTGGAGGCACTGGCCCTCGAACGCCTCGGCTGGACGGCCTACTACGGCCGCGACGTCGAGAGCGCGGTCGACCTCGCCGCCCAGGCCACCGCCCTGGCCGAGGCGGCGGCCGCCGCTCCGGGCGCCCGCCCCAGCGCCCTGGTGCTGGTGGGGCGGGTCAGGCACTGGGCCGGCGACATGCCGGCGGCCGCCGCCGCCTACGAGGAAGCCATGGCCGACGGCGCCGAGCCGCCGACCGTCGCCTCCGCGCTGAGCTGCCTCGGGGCCCTGCTCGAACACGGGGACCGCTTCGACGAGGCCCGCGACGTCCTCACCCGCGCCATGGCCGTCTGCCAGGAGACGGGATCCTTCCGGGCCCTGCTGCGGACCCTCTTCTTCGCCGGCCTGGCTCGGGCCAACCTCGGCGACCTGGTGGGAGCCCTGCGGGTGCTCGAGCGCAAGCGGGCGCTCCTCGACCGCTACGAGGTGCGCTTCTACCGGGCTCGGACGGCGACCACGCTGTCGTGGGTGTGGCGGGAGCTGGGTGACCTGGGGCGGGCGGAGGAGCTGGCCGCCATGGCCATCGAGCAGTCGCGTGAGGTCTCGGCCGGCTCGCTGCAGACCGAGCAGGAGCTGCACGCCCTGCTGGCCGTGGCGGAGTGCCGCCTGCTCGCCGGCGACCACGCCGGCGCCGCTCCCCACGTGGCCGAGGCCGAGCAGCTCCTGCGCACATGGATGCCGTTCCGGTGGCGGGCGGAGCTCCGCCTGGAGGACGTGGCCAGCCGGCTCCAGCCGGAGCGAGCGGAACGGCTCCTCGACCTGGCCCGCCAGCGGGGCTCGCTCAAGTACGAAGCGCTCGCCCTGGGCCTGCTGGGCCGCTCGGCGGAGGCGGCGGCGGTCGCCGAGCGCACACGCTCGGCCCTCCTCGTGGCCGAGGTGGCGCCGGCGGCGCAGGCCCGTGCCGCCCTCCAGCAGATGGCGGCGACGCTCCCCCGTGACATGCGGTCGCGCTTCGTCATGCAGGGGCGGCTCACGGCACCGATGCGCAACTAGCGCCGGCGCCCGAGTCACTCCGATGGATGGACGCGTGCCGTGGCCCAGAAGGGGCGTCAGCGCGTGTTGACGAGGAAGTCGGCCGTGTCCGAGAGGTACGCCCGGACGCGTTCCACGACCTCGGCCGGCGTGCCATGGACGGCGGTGACCTCGTCCAGGGACCGGAGCATGTGGCGCAGCCAGGCGTCCCGCGCCGCGTCTCCGATCCGAAAGGGCGCATGCCGCATGCGCAGCCGCGGGTGACCGCGCTCCTCGCTGTAGGTCGAGGGCCCGCCCCAGTACTGGACGAGGAACCCGGCCAGGTGGCGCCGCGAGTCGGCAAGGTCCTCGGGGTACATGGGCCGCAGCACGGGGTCGGTGCTCACCCCCTCGTAGAAGCCGTCGACCAGGTCCACGAAGAAGTCCCGGCCTCCGACGGGCTCATAGACGGTGCCCTCGAACCCTCTGTCGCTCACGGGCCCAAGGTTAGAGAGGGGCGCAGGCGCCGGCCGTCAGGAACGCAGGAACGTCAGCACGGCCAGGACCCGCCGGTGATCGCTGGCGTCCGGAGCGAGGTTCAACTTGGTGAAGATGCTCCTGACATGGGCCTCGACCGTCTTGGCGCTGAGGCACAGCTCCGCCGACAGGGCGCTGTTGGAGCGGCCCTGGGCCATGAGCTCGAGCACGCGTCGCTCGCGCTCGGTCAGGGCGGCGAGGGGGTCGCCCTGGCGCTTCTTGGCCACCAGTCGGGCCACCAGTTCGGCATCGATGACGCGATCGCCGTTGGCGACCCGCCGCAGGTCGGCGGCGAAGGCGGCCAGATCGGACACCCGGTCCTTGAGGAGGTACCCGACGCCGCCGTCGAACTCGGTCATCAGCCGCAGGGCGTAGTGGGTCTCGACGTGCTGGGAGAGAAGCAGCAGACCGACGGCCGGCGAGGTGCGCCGGATCTCGACCGCCGCCTCGACCCCCTCCGAGGAGCGGCCCGGAGGCATGCGGATGTCGATGACAGCCACGTCGGGGGGAGCCCGCCGGACCATGTCGATCAGGTCGCCGGCGGAGCCGACCTGGCCGGTGACCTCGAACCCGGCCTCGGTGAGGATGCGGGCTGTCCCCTCCCGGAACAGCACCGCATCATCGGCCAGGATCACCCGCATGGGATCTCCACCCGCAGCCGGGTGCCGCCCCCTTCGGCGCTGTCCACCGTGAGCCGTCCGTCGAGGGTGGCCAGGCGGTCGGCCAGGCCTTGCAGGCCACTGCCCCGACGACCTTCGGCTCCACCGACCCCGTTGTCGGACACCTGGATGAGCAGCCGGCCGTCGGTGAGCCGACCCTCCACGGCGACGCTCGAGGCCCCGGAGTGCTTGGCCGCGTTGGTCAACGCCTCGCTCACCACGAAGTAGGCGGTCGCCTCCACATCCTGCGGGAGACGCCGGTCGAGGGTCACTGCGACGTGGACGGGAAGCTGGGAGCGCTCGGCGAGGAAATGGAGCGCGGCGTCGAGCCCCTCCTGGGTGAGGATCGCCGGATGGATCCCGCGAGCCATCTCCCGGAGCTCGGCCAGGGCCTCGGTGAGCTGGAGGCGGGCCTCCTCCAGGCTCCGGGCCAGCTCCCGGTCTCCACTCGAGGCTGCCCGGTCGGCGCCGGCCTGCAGGTGCAGGGCGAGGGTGACCAACCGCTGCTGGGCGCCGTCGTGAAGGTCGCGCTCGATGCGCCGGCGGGTCTCGTCCTGGGCGGCCACGATGCGCTTGGCGGCCGCCCGCAGCTCGGCGGCCTGCACCGAGATCTGGTGAAGGCGCTCCTGTAGCTCGGCCCCGAGGCCGACGTTGTCGATCACCAGCCCGGCCTGGGCCACCAGATCACCGAGCAGGCGGTCCTCGTCCGCGGTGAGGACCTCGCCGGGTGCCTTGGTCAGCGTGATGGCTCCCCGCAGCTTCCCGTGCAGCAGGATGGGCCGGACGTGGGTGCGGCCGCCGTCTCCGAGGGATTCGACATCGGTCGGTGTGGCCGGAAGCCGCTTCTCTTCGCCCGCTGGCGGAGGCCAGGAGGCCACCGTCACCAGGTCGTCGCTCGATCCGACCCACAGGGTCACCTCCGATGCGCCCACCCCGTCGGCGACGGTCGACGCCAGGCCGGCCAGCAGCTCACCACGCTGGCTCCCGTCGAGGAGCTGGGTCGACAGCCGGGCCAAGGCCTCGTACGGCGTCGGCCGGTTCCCGTAGACCAGCCTGTCGATCCAAGCCTGCACCCGCCGGCGAGCAGGCTCGAAGACCACGGCGACGATGGCGGTCGCCAGCAGCGACAAGGCCAGATTGGGACTGGCCGAGACGCCGATGACCGCGCCTGCGCCGGCGACCACGGCCACGTACGCGGCCGTGACGATCCCGGCCATGGCCCCCACGACGAGGGTCTTGTTGATCACCACGTCGATGTCGTAGAGGCGGTACTTCAGGATGGCGGCACCGGCGACGACAGGGATGACGGGCACGGCCAGGACACCGAGTACGGGCGAACGGAAGGCGATGACGCTCACCACCATGGCCACCACCCCCATGGCGACGGCGTACACGAACCACTTGAGCTGCCGGGCCTCATCGCCGCTCGCCCGCCGGAGGCGGACGACGACGCACGTCACCCACGCCACCTGGAACAGGAAGTAGGCCGTCCGGCCGGCGACCTCCCATACCGTCTGGACGGCGTCGTACCCGCCCAGATCGAAGGGGTGGGGAACCGAGATCGAATTGTCGGCGTACTCGACCGGCCACAGCGCGGAGACAGCGGTCAGCAGTGCGCCGGCCGCCGCCATCACCGCAACCACCAGGCGCCAGCGCGGCGACGGCAAGGCGCCGTCGGGGAAGCACATCAGGGTGACCCCGGTCAGGACGAGCACCACCGGGAGCGGCCACACCCCCATCCATGTCACCCACGACACGGCGGGAAGGGTCGAGGCTTCGTGGGCGCCGGAATAGAGGCCGTACTGGCGGCCGAAGAACATCACCGCGTGGGCGATGCCCGTGGCCATGAACAACCAGCCCACTCGGTTTCCCGGACGGCGGCGGATCACGAACGCCCCGACCGCCGTGAACGCCACCGCGATGAGCCCGTTGTGGAGGTTGGCCAGGTAGGCGCCGAGGGCGAACCCTCCGACCACGAGCGCGGCGCAGACCACCGAGAGCAGCAGCGGAAGACGAGAGGGGCGCGAATCAGGACCGGTCCCCTTGCCCACTGGGGCGGAGATGCGGGCCCCGTCCGGCGGCGACACGCCGGCGCCGGCCAACGTGGCACCGGTGGTCATCGCGGAGCCACCACCTGGGCCAGGGACCGGGCCGACAGTTCGGCCTTGGTGATGAAGCCGGCAGCTCCGCTCATGCCCACCCGGGCGCCGTAGTCCGCCGCCTCCCGGCTGGAGGTCAACACCACGGTCGGCCCGCCGGCGCCGACGGTGATCTGGGCCATCAGCCGGAAGCCGTCGGTGTCGGGCAACTGCACGTCGAGCAGGACCACATCGGGCCGCAGCTCCGCTATCGCCACCACCGCCGAGTGGCCATCGGCACAGGAACCGACCACCTCGTATCCGGCGGATTCGAGCAGCCGTGCCGCCTCGGCGCGAAAGCCGGCGTGGTCGTCGACGATGACGACGGTCCGTGCCATCAGTGCATGGTCGCACAGCCCCCCGGCCGCGGACATGAGGGCTAGCCCTGAAAAATCCGAGGGCCGGCCCCGATGAGCGGGCCTTGCGTCGTGCGTATGGTGATCCCAGGCCGGCCGCCTGCACCGCGATGGATCGGTGCCTCGCACGGCCCGACGGAAGCTCCGGCTGCCCTTGCGAGCACGCGCCCTGCCTGATCTTTCGCCCTCCGACACCACACATCGAAAGGACACGCCATGTCGACCACCCAGCAGAGGAGAGCGGACCGTCCGACCGTCCCGAGCCGGCGCGCCGGCCCGACGGTCGCCTGGGCCATGCTGATCGGG
The DNA here is from genome assembly GCA_035540095.1 of Acidimicrobiales bacterium. Taxonomy (GTDB): domain Bacteria; phylum Actinomycetota; class Acidimicrobiia; order Acidimicrobiales; family AC-14; genus CADCTB01. The sequence continues at coordinate 36,169 of DATLHA010000148.1, forward strand.
GGGGTGGCGTTCTTCATCGGCGGATCGATGCATCCCGGGGAGGATCCGCCCGGGCTGACGCTCGAGGAGCACCTCCATCTCCTCTACACCGACCCGGCCTGGTTCCCGTCGCACGCCGTCCTGCTCGTCGGGCTGTCGCTGATGGCGGTGGGGCTGGTGACGCTGGCGCGTGGACGGACGCTGGCTTCGGTCCCACAGGCACAGAAGGCGGCGACCATCGCCGCCGCGGCGGGCGTTGCCGGCGCCCTGGCCATGGTGCTGCACCTCGTCGCCGGGTCCGAGGCAGATCGCATCGCCGCCGGCCAGAGCACGCCGATCACCGACGTCCAGCTCGTGGTGGAGACCCTCACCGTGCCGGCCTTCGGTTTCGGCATTGCCGCTCTGGCGCTGATCGGTTCCTCGTCGCGACTGTTGGGCAACCGGGTGAGTGCGGCCTTCGCCGTCGTCGGCGGCGTCGGGTACGGGCTGGCCGGCGGAACGGCGATCTTCACCGACGCCCTGAACTTCCTGTTCCCGGCGGCGGCCGGCATCGCCGTCTGGGCCGTCGCCGTCGGGGTCGGGCTGCTGGCCCGGCCTCGCGTCCCGACCGCACAGGCCGTCGAAGCCGCCTAGCCGGAAAGGGGCGATCACATGCGAACGATTCGGCGACCCTCGGTCGGAACGGTGCTCGGGGGGCTGGCGTTGATCGTGGCCACGGGTGGCATCGCCGTGGCCCAGATCCCCGACAGCAGCGGCGTCATCCATGCCTGCCGGAACGAGGCCAGTGGCACCGTCCGGGTCATCAACGCGGCGGCGGGTGAATCCTGCACGCCACGGGAAATCCCCCTGAGTTGGAACCACCAAGGCGTGCCGGGGCCGGCGGGCCCGGCCGGACCGGCCGGCGCCGGCGCCGGCGCCGGCGCCTCAGCGGAGGTCTACTTCGCCAGCATGCCGCCGGGGCCGATCGGCCTCAGCCTCACCGTCAGCGCGCAGTTCACGAGCGTGATCTCCAAGGCCGTCCCGGCTGGCAACTACAAGGTGGAAGCGCGAGCCACGGTCCTCGATCACTTCGCCGAACCCTCCATTGCCGTGGAGTGCCGCGTCCCGGGCGCCTTCAACCTGGTGAGCATCGGAGCGCACACACCCAACATGCAGCTGGAGCTGACGTCGGCGTTCGCCCACACCGGTGGGACGGTCGACCTCATGTGCCGAGGGGCGATCGGTGATCTCCAGCAGACCATCTTGGTGCAAGCCGCCACCATGCTCATCACCAAGGTGGACACCGTCGGCTGAAGGCGGTGCGATCGGCCGCCACGGCTACAAGGGCCGGAGGCGGATCCACAGCGCCCGAGCCGCCGCCGTCCCCCGGTTCTCCCAGCGGTGCGGGCGGTCGGTACGGAAGTGCAGCGCGTCGCCCGGGCCCAGCTGGTAATCGATGCCGTCCACCTGGAACGCCAGGGCACCGTCGAGCATGAACAACAGTTCCTCGCCCTGGTGCTGCTCCGGCGCCGGCCCGCTGCCGGCGCCGGGCTCCACCGTGGTGACCGCCCCGTCGAGGAAGAAGCGGGCGTAGGAGCCGGAGATCGCCTGGGCCTTCACGCCGGCATGGGGCGAATAGGCGGCGCCGCGCTCGGGCGCCGGCGTGAAGGCCACGGGGCCGGCGCCCTCGGCATCCTCGTCGACGAAGTACCCCACCGGCCGGTCGAAGGCGTCGGCCAGCTTCAGCAGGGTGGTGATGGTGGGCACCATGCCGTTGCGCTCGATCTTGTGGATGGCCGCCGCCGACACGCCGGCCCGCTCGGCCAGCTGCTGCAGCGACAGGCTCTGCTGCAGGCGCAGCTCACGCAGCCGTGGCCCGATCGACCCGACGATGCGATCGACCGGACTATCGCTGGTCCCAACCAGGTCGGTCATGTTCGTCTCGCCTCTCCTTGACAAGGAACGGAATGGATATTCAGTATAGTAAACGGACGTACATCTATCGTCCATGCCCCGGGACCGTGAGGAGGAGGTGGCCACGGTGAAGATCGTCGTCGTCGGTGGAGGTGCCGCCGGCATCGGTGCTGCGGGCGCAGCCAAGGGCACCGACAAGAACGCCGAAGTCGTCGTCTACACCGAGTACGAGGACGCCGCCTACAGCCCCTGCGGGATCCCCTACGTCCACGGCAGGGAGATCTCCGACTTCCAGTCGCTGTTCCTCGCCAGCAAGGAGTCGTACAAGGAGGCGGGGATCGACATCCGCTACGAGACCGCGGTAACCGGCCTCGACGTGGGCAAGCGGACGGTCACCGTGGCCGGTGAGGGCGACGTCTCGTGGGATCGCCTGATCCTCGGCACCGGCTTCAACTACGCCGACCCGGGTGTCCCCGGCACCGACCTCGAGGGCCTCTACTACGTCAAGAACATCCGCGAGGCCATCGAGTGGGACAAGGTCCTCGACAACGCCAAGGTGGCCGTGGTCATCGAGGCGTCGCCCCTCGGGCTGGAGATGGTGACCGCCCTCGCCCACCGGGGCATCGAGACCCACCTCGTCGACCACCACCCGTGGGCCCTCGCCGAGGCCACCGACCCCGACATCGCCGCCCCCGTCGAGGAGTCGTGGGCCGAGATGGGCGTGAAGATGCACTTCAACACCAAGCTCGAGGCTTTCGTCGGCGACGGCTCCGGCAAGGTGCGGGCGGTGCGCACCGACCAGGGCGAGCTCCCGGCGGACCTCGTCGTCGTGTGCACCAAGAAGCGACCCAACACCAGCCTCGGCGCGGCGGCCGGCCTCAAGGTCGGCTCCACCGGCGGCATCGTCGTCGACCAGCGGATGGCGACGTCGGTCCCCGGCATCTACGCCGCCGGCGACTGCATCGAGATCCCCCACGGCGTGAGCAACGTGCCCATCCAGGGCCTCTCCGGCAGCCACGCCTACGCCCAGGGGAAGGTCGCCGGCACGAACGCCGCCGGCGGGTCGCGGGCCTACCAGCCGGTGTACGTGCCGTGGGGCATGGTGGCCGGAAAGTGGATGATCGGCGGCGTGTCCTTCGGCGAGACGCTGGCCACGGCCCTCGGCGTCCCGTTCGTGCTCGGGCAGGCCACCGGCATCTCGCGGGCCCGTTACTACCCCGGCGTGAAGAAGGTAAAGGTCAAGCTGCTGGCCGAGCCGGGCACGCTGAAGCTCATCGGTGCCCAGATGGTGGGCCAGGAGGGCATCAAGGAGCGGGCCGACTTCCTGGCCATGTGCGTGAAGACCGGCATCACCCTCACCGATCTGGCGTACATGGAGAACGTGTACTCCCCGCCGATCGGCGCCCTCAACGAGCCCATCGCCGTGGCCGCCCAGAACGGCCTCAACTCCTTGAAGTCCTGACGTGGCTTTCTCGTTCCCCCGTTGGCTACGTCAGAACTCCGAGCACTACCTGATGATCGACGCCCAGCGCCGGATGGCCGAGAAGTACGGCCGTCCCGGGCCGCCCAAGCCGCGTACCGTGGCCGAGCGGTTCTGGCTGGACGTGTTCGCCCCCGTCTACCGGCTCCTGCCCTGGAAGCTGCGGAGCGCCACCATGCAGCTGATGCCCGGCAGCCACCGCCAGGAATGGAGCCGGCCGGCGGAGCGAGGGGTTCCGGCCATCGGCCCGGAGGGCCCGAGCGGCCCTCCGAGCGGGACGCCGGAGGGCCCGAGCGGCCCTCTGAGCGGGACGGAGGGCCCAGCAGTGACAGCGAAGACAGGTCCCGAAACCGGAGGAGAGTAAATGCCCAAGACTGTGAACGTCGACCGTCCCGACGACGGCGAGGTCATGTATGACACCGACGAGAAGATCTTCGAGGACATCAAGGCCAACCCCGGCGAGAAGGCCTTCGTCTTCATCCACACCGTCCCCTACGAGGGCTCCGTCGCCCTCGTCAACCTGCTGACGTCCACCCGCCTGGTGCGCAAGGGCTTCGACGTCAACATCATCCTGTACGGACCGGGCGTGCTGCTCGCCTCGGGCACCCGCGGGTTCCCGGCCGTGGGCCAGGAGGCCTTCCCGGGCCACATGGCGATCAACAACCAGATCAAGACCCTCATCAAGGAGGGGGCCACGATCTACGCCTGCCGCTTCGCCATGGGCGCCCTGTACGGCTTCCGCGAGGACGACCTGATCGAGGGCGTCAAGCCCTTCCACCCCCTCGACGTGCTGGACTCCGCCCTCACCGCATGGCGGGCCGGCGCCTTCCAGATCAACACCTGGACCGTCTGATCCCACTGTCCGAAGACGCGTGCTCCCCTCGGCCACAATGGGCCGAGGGGAGTTCCGTCATCACACTCAGGAGGTGATCCCGTGGACACCATCGCCGACATGGGCGGCATGCAGGGCATGGGGAAGGTAGAGCTGACCCCACCCGACGATCCTCCGTTCCACGAGGAGTGGGAGCGCCGGGCGTTCGCCATGGCGCTCCTGGCCATGCGCACCGCGGGGACCAACCTGGACACCTTCCGCTACGCCCTGGAGTGCCAGCACCCGCTGGACTACCTGCTCGACGGCTACTACGGCCGCTGGCTGAAGTGCGCCGAGAACATGCTCGAGGAGAGCGCCATCATCGCCCCGGGCGCGGTCGAGGCCCGGGCCCG